>JBGVMO010000200.1:0-6879 GCA_045124835.1 Eubacteriales bacterium | reverse complement strand
TCGCTATTTTTTGTCCAAAACTGCTTCGCACCCTACGGCGAATAGATTTTTGATGGATTTTGTTGTGATTTGTCGCCGTAAAGTACTACTTTACAAGGCAAAGCGCGACGAAAGACGCGAAAATCTATCGTCGTAGGGCTTATGGGTTCGATTTCCTTACGGCTAAGCGCAGGTAGTTGACGAAAACGAGGGCGATGGCCAAGATACCGATATAGCCAAAGAAGGGGTAAATGACGGAAATCAGGTTTCCAAAGCCAAAGAAGCTGGAGATAAAGGCAATGGCGGAAAGAAGAAGGGCGTAGACATACCCGTTTTTATAGGGGAGGCGCTGCTTGCAGTAGACGCAAACGCCGCCGAGGCAGGAAAGCGCGGCGCCGAGCATCGCCAAGAGGAGAAGCGCGGCATAAAGATACCCAACGGGCGCGCCGAGAGCAGAGGCCAAGGCGAGCATCGGCAACGAGGAGGAGAGGGCATTGGGATAGGCGGCAAGCGCCAAGAGGATAGAACCGCCAACCAAGGTAAGAAGCAAGGCACCAAGGAGAAGCCCGCGCCAAACGGTTTTAGAGGAGGGGATATGCGGGGCAAGCGGCACCAAAATACCAAGTGCCCCGAGAATGCTGTACGAAACGTACAAAACCGAGGAAACGGAGAAATGCGGAAAGAAGAAGGAGGGCTCGTTTTGCGGAAGAAAGGAAAGCCCGCCCTGCCCGAAGGCAATAACGCCCCAAATGGCAATCAAGAAGGCAAAGAGGGTTAAAAGCGGAACGCAAAGGGAGAAGAAACGGGAAAGCGAGGCAATGCCGGGCGCGGAAAGAAGCGCGGCGACAAGGCAGAAGATGCCGGCGGCAAGGTAGGGCGGAAGGCCGAAAAGCTGCTCGGTCATCGAGCCGACCCCCGCAACCATCACAATGTAGATGCCAAAGAGCATTAAGCTCTCGGTAGCGCCGACAAGGAGGGAAAGAGACTTGCTTTTCGTCGGAACGACGACAGCGTCCATCTCGGCGATTTTTCCGAGCATCGCCACGCGCAAAATCAGAACGCCGACGAGGGCGAAAAGAAGCATAGAGAAGAGAAAGCCGAAAAGGCCGGGAATGCCGTAGGAGGAAAAAAACTGAAACAGCTCCTGCCCTGAAACGAAGCCCGCGCCCAAGACGCAGCCTGCCACGATGAAGGCAAGACGAAACGAGGTGATATACGCCATAAAGTCCTTTCCGCAGTATAAAAATGATGCAAAGGCATCTCCTTTTATGAGAGGAGATGCCTTTTTACTGCAAATGCGTTTATAGAAACGAAAAAAATCAGTTCTTCAAGGAGTGAATGGGGGCGGGGATTCTGCCGCCGCGGCTGATAAATGCGGCAGGAGAGTAGGGGCGCAGAGGCATAACGGGCGCGTCACCCAATAGGCCGCCGAAGGAAACCAAATCGCCCACCGTTTTGCCGATGGCGGGAATCACGCGCACGGCAGTGGTTTTGGTGTTGGCAACACCGATGGAAATCTCATCCGCAATGATGGCAGAGATGATTTCGGCGGGCGTATCGCCGGGGACGGCAATCATATCAAGGCCAACCGAGCAAACGGCGGTCATAGCCTCTAATTTTTCAATCGAGAGGGCGCCAACCTTTACGGCTTCTATCATACCCTCGTCCTCGGAAACGGGGATGAAGGCACCCGAAAGACCGCCCACGTGCGAGGAGGCCATCACGCCGCCCTTCTTAACAGCGTCGTTCAGAAGCGCGAGCGCCGCTGTGGTGCCGTGACCGCCGCAACGCTCAAGGCCCATGTTCTCTAAAATGCGCGCCACCGAGTCGCCAACGGCAGGGGTGGGAGCAAGCGACAGGTCAACGATGCCGAAGGGAACGCCGAGACGGCGGGATGCCTCCGAGGCAACGAGCTGACCCATACGGGTGATTTTAAAGGCGGTTTTCTTGATGGTTTCAGCCAGCGTGGAGAAGTCGCAGGCGCCCGCCTCCTTGATGGCGGCGGCAACAACGCCGG
This sequence comes from Eubacteriales bacterium, assembly GCA_045124835.1. Taxonomy (GTDB): domain Bacteria; phylum Bacillota; class Clostridia; order Oscillospirales; family CAG-272; genus UBA1740. The sequence goes on along the minus strand of JBGVMO010000200.1, from coordinate 4,883 downwards.
GGCCCGAAACGCCCACGTTGATAACCGTTTCACCCTCGCCGACGCCGTGGAAGGCGCCCGCCATAAAGGGATTATCGTTGGGTACGTTGGCGAAAACAACCAGCTTTGCACAGCCGATAGAGTCACGGTCAGCGGTGCGAAGCGCGGCGTCACGGATGATGTGACCCATCTTGGCAACCATATCCATATTGATGCCCGCCTTGGTGGAGGCGAGGTTGACGGAGGAGCAAACGCGCTCGGTTTCGGCAAGTGCCTCGGGAATGGAATCAATCAAGGCATCTGCCGCGCGCGTGGCACCCTTTTGCACAAGCGCGCTATAACCGCCGATGAAGTTGATGCCAAGGGTGGATGCGGCCTTATCCATCGTGCGCGCAAGGTCTGCCATACGGTCGGCAGGGATGGCGCCCGCAATCATGGAAATGGGGGTAACGGACACGCGCTTATTGATGATGGGAATACCGTATTCCTTTTCAATCTGCTCGGCCGTTTCGGCCAGATGCTCGGCGCTTTTGGTGATTTTATCGTAGACGTTTCGGCAAAGCTTGTCCGCATCGTCACTCACGCAATCGTAAAGAGAAATGCCCATCGTGACGGTACGGATGTCAAGATTTTCGTCACGGATCATACGGATTGTTTCGTGTATTTCCTGTCTGTTGTGCATATTGCTTTTTCCTTTTTGCTTAATGCTTAAATTCTGTGCATCGCGTTGAAGATGTCCTCGTGCATCGTGTGGATTTCCAAGGCGTTGGCCTTGCCGAGCGCCGTCATCTCGTCCACAAACGCGCCGAAGGGAATGGTGAGCGCATCAATGTCCACCACCATTATCATGGCAAAAAAGTCCTGCAAAACCGATTGGGAAATTTCCGCGATGTTAACGCCGTACTTGGCGCAGATTTCGCTGACCTTGTGAATGATGCCCACGGAGTCCTTACCCGTAACGCTGATAACCGCTTTCATAAAAAACCTCTTTCTGCCCTCTCGGCTTGCTTTTGTCTTAATAAAAATATTCTAACATATTTTTCGCTTTTTTTCAAGAGGGGAGCGCGCTTTTTCAGTGAAAAAGCAGGGGAATGCCGCATTTTGCCTTTGGACTGTCGAAAAAGAAGCGAAACGGAGAAAAAAAGAAGGGAAAGCGAGGAAAAAATCAGCAAAAATATTTGCAATTTGCTCAAATATATGGTATAATATATTATCTATGACTATACTCATTTGGAATACGCCCTTTGATAGACCGCGCAAGGCGCGGCAGAATGGAGATTTATATGAAATGCCCTGCGTGCAACTCGGGCGACAGTCACGTGCTTGACAGCCGCCACACCGAAGAAGGAAACAGCATACGCCGCCGCCGTGAATGCGCGGTTTGCGGAAAGCGCTTTACCACCTACGAGGTGATTGAAACCTCGCCCATCGTGGTGATTAAAAAGAACGGAACGCGAGAATTTTTTGACAGGCATAAGCTCAGCGGCGGCATCATGCGCGCCTGCGAGAAGCGCGAGGTGGACGTTGAGGAGCTTGTAAACGGCATCGAGAACGACCTGCAAAAGATGCTGGTGGCGGAAATCACCACCAAGGAGCTTGGCGAGATGGTGATGGAGCGCCTTCGCAAGACAGACGCCGTGTCTTACGTGCGCTTCGCCTCGGTGTACCGCGAATTCAAGGATGTGGACACCTTCTTGGAGGAGCTGAACAAAATTATTCGACACGGCAATTCGTGAGTCGCCGTGGCTTAGATTCCTTGAAGCAAGAGGAAGAAAGGAACACATATGATTAGAAGCATGACCGCCTTCGGCAGAGGGCGCTACGAGGGCGAAAGAAAGGCCTACACGGTTGAAATTCGCTCGGTGAACAGTCGGTATCTTGACGCGACAGTGAAAACACCCCGTGCCTATTCCTTTTTGGAGGAAAAGATAAAGGGGTACGTGCAAAGCCGTGTGACCTCGCGCGGAAAGGTGGAAATCTTTCTTTCCGTAGAAAGCAAGAGCGGCTCGGACGCCGCAGTCTCGCTTGACGAGGCGCTTGTGGAGGGATACGTCAAGGCGCTTGGCGTCCTGAAGGAAAAATACGGCCTTCGTGACGATGTTTCCGTGATGAGCGTTGCCTCCCTGCCTGACGTTTTCCGTCTGGTTAAGAAGGAGGAGGACTTGGAGGAGGAATGGCCCGAAATCGAGCAGGCGCTTGCCGCGGCGGCCAATGAATACGCCGCTATGCGTGACGCGGAGGGCCAAAGGCTCTCGGTCGATTTGCGGAGCAAGGCCGAGAAAATCAAGGCCATTGTTGCCGAAATACAGGCGCTCTCCGAAAAGGACGTTGCCTCTTACCGCGAGCGCTTGGAGGAAAAGCTGCGCGTCATTCTTGCCGACCATCAGGTTGAGCCCGATGAGAGCCGAATACTGACCGAGTGCGCCGTAATGGCCGACCGTCTTTGTGTGGACGAGGAGCTTGTGCGCCTTGGCAGTCACCTGAAGGCGTTTGATGAAATTCTCGATGCCCGTGAGCCCGTTGGCCGCAAGCTTGACTTCTTGATGCAGGAAATGAACCGCGAAATCAACACCACGGGGTCTAAATGCTCCAACAGCGATATTGCGCAGCTGGTGGTTGCTGTCAAGTGCGAGCTTGAAAAAATCCGCGAGCAGATTCAAAACATAGAGTGAGATCTCACCTGCTTGAAAGAGAAAAAGTAAGTGAGTATCAAACGGAGGAACCGATATGAAATTTATCAATGTTGGATCAGGTAATATGGTGGCGGCAGGGCGCGTTGTCGCCTTGGCAAGCCCCGATTCTGCCCCCATCAAGAGACTCGTGCAGATTGCCAAGGAGGAGGGGCGCGTGGTCGACGTTTCCTGCGGCCGCCGCACGAGAACCGTGATTTTCACGGATAGCGAGCATTTGATTCTCTCTGCCATTAAGGCGGAAACCATCTCCAACCGTATGGGCGATAGCTCCGACGAGGTGGAGGATGAGGACACCGAGGAGTGAGGGATTCCCTGCATTCTCGGCCAAAAGCAACCTAAGCAATAAAAAATAAGCGATAGAACAAAAAACAAAAAAGTGAACAAAAATCGGAAAGGATTTTTTAGATATGATTAACGACAACCGCATGATTTACCCCCCCATTCCCGAGCTGACCGAAAAGGGCAAGTTCAACCGTTACGAGCTGGTTATCGCCGTTGCCAAGGGCGCGCGTACCGTTACCAGCGAGTATCTGGAGATGCGCGAGAGCGCAGAGCGCAAGATCAACGACAGAGAGACGGATAAGCCGCTTCTTTCCCTGATTGACACGGAATACCGTGAAGAGAAGCCCGTTCGCATTGCCATTTCGAGATTGCACGACGGAAAGTATCGCATCCGCCGTCCTGATGAGACTTTGGCAGAGGAAGCACCCGAAGAGGCGTAAATCTCTAAGCCCTCTTTTTCTTAAAACCGAGAAAGGATAAACGAGAGTGAAAACCGTTCTGACCGTTCGCCTTTTGGACGTTGTTTTTCGCGCCGACCGCGGATACGATTATTATCTGTCCGAGGATGCGGCGGGCGAAAGCCTTTATGGGCGTATTGTCACCGTTCCCTTCGGGAAGGGCAACCGCACGGCGTATGCCTTGGTGGTTGGTGAACGGCAGGAGGAGGGGGAGGACCCCCGCATCAAAACGGTGCTTTCCACGCTCTCGAAGGATTTTTGTCTAACGCCCGAGGTCGTCAGGCTTTGCCTCTTTTTGCATGATTATTTGCTTTGCTCCGTGGGAGAGGCGGTGCGCGCCGCCATGCCCGCCAAGGCACTTGGCTTGCTGAAGGAGGGGTATTTCGCGGAAAACGCCACGATGCCGAAGGGGCGGCGCGGCGAGATTCTTGCGTACGTGCGCGCAAATCCCGAGGTGTCGGTTGAGGCGCTTGGCGAGGTCTTTGGTGCCTCCGTTCGCTCTCTTCTTCCCAAAATGGTGAAGGATGGGCAGCTGAGTCGGCGCTGTCGGTTGGTTGAGGAGGCACACGCCAAGACGGTGCGCGTGTATTCCGTTTCGGCGGATGCGGCTACGGCGGCGCGACTGTTGGCGGCGGACTCCTTGCCCGACGAGGAGGGCTTGCGCGGCAAGCGGCTCTTCACAAGCGAGTCGCAAAGAATGGCGTACCGCTTCCTTCTTTCCGAAGGGCCGACGGTAGAGGCGGATATTTTGCTTCGCCTTGATATTTCCTTGTCTCCCCTGCAAACGCTTCTGCGGCGAGGACTTCTTTCGGTTGAGGAAAGAGAAATTGATAGAAATCCGTACGCCCTGCTTTCGCAAAAGCGAGACGATAGGCCCGTGCGCCTGTCGGCCGCACAAGAGGAGGCGTATTTTACCCTCTCGACCTTATATGAAAAAAACGAGCCTGCCTGTGCCTTGCTTCACGGCGTGACGGGAAGCGGCAAGACGCTCGTGATGATGAAGCTTTTAGACAAGGTGCTGGGCGAAGGAAAGCAGGCGATTCTGCTCGTTCCCGAAATCGCCCTGACACCGCAAACGGTGGGTATCTTTTGCTCCCGATACGGAGACAGGGTTTCGGTTTTGCACTCCCGTCTTTCCGTCGGCGAGCGCTTTGACGCCTATCGGAAGATTTATAATGGCAAGGCCGACCTCGTTATCGGAACGCGAAGTGCGGTTTTTGCCCCGCTTTCCCGTCTTGGATTAATCATTTTAGACGAGGAGCATGAGCATACCTATAAGTCGGACGCCTCGCCCCGTTATCACGCGCGCAACGTGGCGGCCTTTCGCTCCAAGGAACATAACGCCTTAACCGTTTTGGCCTCCGCAACACCCTTAGTGGAGGATTACTACAAGGCCAAAACGGGCAAATACACCCTCGTTCCCTTAAAGGAGCGCTACGGTGGCGCCTCCTTGCCGACGGTTGAGGTGGTG
>JBGVMO010000199.1:0-8693 GCA_045124835.1 Eubacteriales bacterium | reverse complement strand
CAGCACCAATGAGGATCGCTACTATGTTATGGGTGAGTCCATGGGTGGATACGGAACGTGGGATTTGATTCTGCGTCATACCGATATCTTTGCAGGCGCCGTTGCTATGTGCGGCGCAGGAGACTCTACGGAGGCTGCGCGCTTGGTTGACCTTCCTATCTGGGCCATTCACGGCGAGCTTGATACCACCGTTCCTTACGCGCTTGGAACTCCTTTGATGGTAAATGCCATCAAGGCCGCAGGCGGAACGAAAATTAAATTTGATTCCTTGGCGGACGTATACCACGGCGCTTGGGCCAATACCTGCGGAAGAAAAGAGGTATTTGCTTGGCTCTTCTCTCAAAGAAGAGGCAGTTAAGCGATGCTTCCCGAAAAATTCTGCCTTCGTATGCAGGCGCTTTTAGGGAAGGATTACGAGGCCTTTATTGCTTCGATGCGTGAGGAGGACGCTGTGCGTGCTTTGCGCGTGAATACGGACAAAATCAGTCCCTCAGCGTTTTCCTCACTTGCCCCCTTTCCCCTGAAGCCGCTTCCTTATACGGAGGATGCTTTTGTGTTCGAGGCCGATAAAATCGGCAATCATCCCCTGCACCACGCAGGTGCCTTTTATGTGCAGGATCCGGGTGCGATGGCAACGCTGCACGCGCTACCGGTACAAAAGGGCTGGCGCATAGCAGACCTTTGTGCCGCACCAGGTGGAAAAAGCCTTCAAGCATCGTCTTATATTGGCGAGGAAGGCTTTTTGCTTTCCAATGAGTACACGCCCTCGCGTTGTCGCGCTCTGATGGAAAACGTTGAGCGCCTTGGCGCCAAGAACGTCTGTGTTACCTCGCTTGATACCGCTGAACTTGCCAAAAGCTATCCTGCCTACTTCGATTTGGTTTTGGTGGATGCGCCCTGCTCGGGCGAGGGAATGTTTCGAAAATACGCCTATGCCCAAGAGGAGTGGAGCGAAAACGAGGTTTTTGCTTGCGCCGAACGGCAGGCGTATATCCTTCGCGCCGCTTCACAAATGGTGAAGGACGGGGGATACCTTTTATATTCCACCTGCACCTTTTCACTGGAGGAAAACGAAATGACGGTGGACGCCTTTTTGAAGGCACACCCCGACTTTTCCGTTTGCCCTGTAAATCCCGCCGTTTCTGCTGTCACGGCAGACGGTATTGCCTTTAAGGGTGCTGCAAATCCTGATGTCTTGCCCTTGGCGCGCCGCTTTTATCCCCATCTTTCCGCGGGTGAGGGGCAGTTCCTTTGTCTGCTTCAAAGGCACAACGAGGAGGCTCAACCGCGCATCAATTTCAAGGAAAAGCCCTCCTTGCTTTCCAAGGAGGAGGCGCGCGTTGCAAGCGCCTTCCTTGCTGATTTGATGCCATATCCCGATGCGTACGAAATCAGAAAAATGGGAGAAACGGCCGTTTTGGTTCGCACGGATTTTCCCTTGCTTGATAAAGGGCTCTGCATGGCAGGCGTTGCCGTCGGCGCCTTTAAAAAGGGAAGAATAGAGCCCTCGCATCGCCTTTTTTCTGCCTTTGGTGAGCGCTTTTACCGCAAGGAAGAAATGTGCTTGGGAGATGAACGTCTTTCTAAATATCTGCGCGGTGAAACCTTTGCAACAAGCCTGCCAAACGGTTATGCTGCCGTTCTTGTGGAGGGCTGTGCTCTTGGCGGTATCAAGGTGGTTGACGGTGTGGCGAAAAACCATTATCCTAAGGGCTTGCGTTTGCCGTAATTTTCCGCTTTTGATTTTCTTTTTCTCGGCGATACTGTATATAGACTCTATGCGCCGAAAGGAAGAAAATATGGAAAAAACGAAAAAAGAGTGCGGCGAAAATCCATCGGCCGAAAGCCGCTATTGCAACCTGCGTGTTTCAAAGGAAACGTTTTCCTTGCTGATGAATCATGTGGGCGCATCGCCCTGCTTTCCTTGCTCTGCAAAGCAAGAGGAAAAAAAGAAAAACGATTAAATTAGCGGCAGAAGGCCGCGTACATAAGGAGAAACATAATGAAAACGATTCAAGTACAACCCTTGACCAAGGAAGCCTTTGCCCCCTTCGGAAGCTACTACAATATGGAAAATCCCGATGGCTACCCCCTTTCGGGTGAGCTGCATCGCTTCTTTCCCGACAGAGTGACTGCTTATTTGGGGCATAACGCTGCTTTCTCTCCCATTCTGGTCAAGAAGCCTGCCGAAATGCTCATCACCCAGGCCGAGTATCATACCACCACCTCGGAGCTTGTTCTGCCCTTGAATGACGATATGATTTTGCACGTCGCGCCCCCCTCCGCAGGAAAGCCTCTGCCTGAGTACACCAAGGCGTTTCTCGTGCCCAAGCACACCTTGGTGAAGATGAACGCTTGCGTTTGGCATCTGGCGCCCCTTCCTGCGAATGCCGATGAGCTTGCCGCAATGATCATCCTTCCTGAATGCACCTATATGAACGATTGTACCGTGGTTGATTTCAAGGAAGAGGAAAAGTTCGTAATCGTAAAGTAATATCCTCACTTAAAGCAACGTTAATAGAAAAAGCGCTCGCAAATTGCGAGCGCTTTTTTGCTTATTTGAAGCTTTCAAGCGGAATATACCCAAGGGCAATATAAAAGCTTCCGCCCTTGCCAATGCGCTCCTTCGCCTTTTCTGCAAGAGAGGAGGTGGCGGGGATTTGCCTGTAATTTTCAAGGCTTGCATCCCAGCGGAGCGTGTAGCGCAAGATAGAAATAGCGGGGTCGGTTTTTACCACCTTGAAGAAGGATTGAAAGGCGAGAATGTTACTTTCGGGCTTCAAAACCTCCGCAAGCGTCGGGTCTAAAAGCCAGGAGTGGCAGGTCACGCCGCGGTATTCGTATTCGGGGAAGTAGGTGGCAAAGAATTTCTTGGCCTCGGCAATGGAGGCAACGCAGGCCTCGCGCGACATTCCCTTTCCCTCGGGAATGTGTACCTCAATAACAGGGTCGCCCTCCTTCAAATTTGCTTCAGGAATATCACATTCAGCCTTGCCCATGCAGAACTGTAAGCGGCCAAGGCGGAAAAGAGAAGCTCTCAGATGGTATTGCAGCCAGCCAAGCTCACCGAGATATAAGCCGCCCTTCAGGTTGCTCCACGTGTTCGTCCAAATAACGATATCGCTTAAGGTGTCCATCAGGATGCTTTCGGGAATCCCGCGCTTTTCGTATTCTTCCTTCGTCTTTTCGCAGAGATATAAGACGTTAAGAAGGTTACGAAGGCCGTTTTCCGTGTTGTAGGAGGGTGAGAACGTTGTCACCGTATCGGTTACGGGAATTTCGGCAAGCGCCTTGTAAAAGGGCGCGTCATATTGCTTAGGAAAGCGAAGCGCCTCGTACCATTTGCGGATAATGCCCTTGACTATAGGATTTTCGGCAGACCAGTGATTGTCATTGTCGGGCGTGGGGGCAAGATGCAGAGCCTGCTCTGTGCTTTTGCCAAGGAAGCGCAAAAGGTTGTCTGCGTAAAGCTTTTGGCGGTTTTCTTCACTAATACCCAAATCGTCCATAATTTCGCCGTCGAGCTTTAACCATTTGGAAGGCCATTCGTGCGAATAGGTGTGGGCAGAGGAGTCCGTGCCGAACATCACGTTGTCTCCAACGTCATACCCAATGGTGTAAAGCTTGGTTAAAAGCTCGCGTCTGTATATTTCGGGTGTGCCGGGCGTGATATCGAAAAACATCTCGGCCATATCTGCGCGCACCGTTTTTGCGTTCATAAACTTGCCGTACATCGCGATGCATTCGTCAATCCAAGGCCAAGAGCAATGCCCCATAGAGAAGCGAAGCCCCTTGATAGTCAAAAGCGCCTCCCAGTTCAACGGGCGGTTGTATTGCGAGGAAACCTGCCCATCCCAAAGAATGCCCGAATGAAAGAAAACGGGCTTGTCAAGGGAGGCAATTTCCTTTAAAACGGCAAGGCATTCCTCCTCGTATACGTAAAAATCCGTGCAGATCATTTTGAAAGCTGCAATGCCTGCCTTTACCGCTATGTGAATGTTTTCGATAATGTTTTCTTCGTAAGGGTGAATCCAAAGAACAGGGAAGAGTCTGTCATCGTATCCCTTCGTCCAAGATAAAACCTCGTTTAAGCGCGTATCGAAATCCGTGCCAAGCTCGGCGTTGGCGCGCTTGGGCCAGTTGGAAAAAACGCATCCGCCGTCAATTCCCGCCTGTTTCATTTCCTGCAAAAGCCTTTCCGGGCTTTCTTTGGTGTTGAAGGCGTGAATGTGCATATCAAAAATTTTCATAGCTTCCTTCCTTTTCCGCGTAGCTGTGACTGTATGGCTATGCCGGGTGGTTTCGTTTTATTTTAACATAGTTAAATGAAAAAATCAATATATCGTTTAAATTTAAAGGAAAACTTGACAGAAAAGCAAAAATCGTATATAATAGTGGCGTCAAAAATTCACTTATGAAAGAGAAAACGGTATGAAAAAAGGAAATGCTTGGGCGCTGTTGCCCGTTGGTGTATTCTTGGTGCTGTATCTGGCGCTTGGAATCGTGTTTGAATACGTGTTGGGTATTTTTCAAGGCTTCTATCAGGTGCCCATTATCGTGATGTTCTTGGTCGCCATCCTGGTGGCTATCCTGCAAACCAGGGGTATTGGCTTGGAGGAAAAAATTGCCTTGATGGGAAAGGGCGTCGGCGATAAAAACATCGTTACGATGCTGCTTATTTTTCTTTTGGCGGGCATCTTCGTTGGCACTGTAGGCAGAAACAGCGCCGAGAGTGTTGCCTATTTCGTGCTTTCCATTTTGCCGCCTCAAATGGCAGTTTTGGTGCTGTTTTTGGTCAGCTGCTTCGTTTCCACCGCTATGGGAACCTCGGTTGGCACCATCACCCTTATTACCCCCATCGCCGTCACCATTGCTGCTGCCTCGGGCTTCCCGTTGGCGCTTTGCGTCGGCACCGTTATGGGCGGCGCTATGTTTGGCGATAACCTGTCCTTCGTATCCGATACCACCATTGCCGCCTGCAACGGTCAGGGCTGTGCAATGAAGGATAAGTTCAAAACCAACTTTTTCGTGGTTTTGCCTGCCGCTATTGCCACCATTGTGTTGATTCTGATTTTCTCCTTCAATGCCAATATTGGCGAGGTGCCCTTGAAGCCCTATAATCTCATTGAAATCATCCCCTACGTTCTGGTTCTGATTGGCGGTATTATCGGCATCAACGTCTTTATTACCCTTTTGGTCGGTATCGTGTCGGGAGCTGTCATTATGCTGGCAACGGGCGCCTATACGTTCCCTGCGCTCCTTGGCAGTATGGGGGCTGGCGTGTCGGGAATGCTCGAAACCTCCATGGTTGCCATTCTTGTTTCCGCCCTTTGTGAGCTGATTCGCTATAACGGCGGCTTTGATGCGCTTCTCTCCTTTATCCGCCGTGTGTTCAAAGGCAAGCGCGGCGGTCAGCTGGGAATGGGTCTGCTTGTCGGTGCTATGGATATTGCCACGGCAAACAATACGGTTGCCATCGTGATGGCAAACCCCATTGCTTCCGAAATGGCAAAGGATTACGGCATTTCCTCCAAGAAAACTGCCTCTATTCTCGATACCTTCTCCTGCATCTTCCAAGGCATTCTGCCTTACGGCGCGCAAATGCTGGTTGCTCTGTCTGTGGCGAAGGGCGTCAGCGCCTTTGACGTCATTCCCTATATGTTTTATCCTATGTTGCTTCTCGTCAGCTCTCTTGTTTTTATCTTCCTGGTTCCCGAAAAGAAGGGAAATGTTATGGCAGAAAGCAAGGAAGAAGCCGAAATTTCTGTTGAATAATCCGCGCCTGCCGCGCAAGCAGAACATATAGTTCAAAAAGCCTGATTTGTCCGATAGACAAATCAGGCTTTTTATTGCAGAGACAAGAGCTAAGGGTGCGTAAGGTGGGGAAATCGCCCCCAAAATACGCCGAACCGTGCTCGACAAATCGGGGTTATTCTGCTTTAATCGGCGTGATGACCGGTTTCCCGTCTTTGTCCAGCAAAATGGTCAATCCGCCGGCATAACCGCTTGAATGATACACGTAATTAACACCTGTTTCTTTATCAATCCAAATTTCAAAAGAACCGGCCCCTTGACTGTAAACTTTTTCAAATCTTTTTTCTTTTGCCATCATCATAACCTCTGTCAAATTCTTATTTTCCTAACTGTTCGACCTATTGGAATTTGTTTTATTGTTTTCTGCTTACAATAATGTATGCGTTATCGGTTTCAATTACATTTACAACCGACATTGCGGTTTCTTCGATAATCAATGTTATATTATCGAGAGTATCGGGATACACCTTGATTTTGCGAGTTCCCATATCAATATATTCACTTTGGTTTTTATCAATGGATAAGCAAAAGATGCCGTTATCATTTAACAATTTGTCAACCTTGTTGATGACAGCTTCCTTGTTTTCGAAGTGCATCATTGTGAGGGACGAATATATAACATCGAATGTTTCATCAAATTCGTGACCATTAAAATCGCCACATATGAAGGAAATATTGCTGTATTCATTTAGATTATCTTTTGCTCGCTCGATGGTTTTGGGAGAAATATCAATGCCTGTCATCTTTAAGCAGCACGGAGCAACCTTAACGGCGATTCTTCCTGTGCCAATACCGATTTCCAAAACTGACTTATCTTTGGAAAGCTCCAACGCTTCCAAAAACGGTTCGCCATCCCATTTGCTCATATATTCTTGTAAAACGGGGGGATCACGGAAGGGATCGTTTTGTTCTTCTATCAACAGATCATAATGATCGATTACATCCATAGTAACTGCCTCCGTCAAATTCTTGATTTTAGGTGAGTTTATTATATCACACTTTCGGGGATAAATCAAGGCGTAAGCCTTGCATATCATCCGCAACTTGTTGCGGTATATCATCAGCCCGTAGGGCTGGATATCATCAAGCCGCAGGAGGATACACGCTGACGCGTGATGAGATACAGCCCCCAAAGGGGCTGATGATATGCACTGCGCTTCGCGCGTCGATGATATACCAAGCCTGCGGCTTGGATAAACAAAAACAGAACATTTGTCGGAAGACAAATGTTCTGTTTTTGTTGCCTTAAACGAGTGAAAAGGTGTCTGAACATAGGTAAAAACGAACAAAAGGTGTCCAATTCAACTTATAACAAACAGGGATCAAAATTATTCGCCCACAATATTATTGTCTATCAGCATTGCAACAAATTCATCACTTATGATCCAAGTTTCACCCATATGTATAAAATACCAATTATCATTATATTGATATGGACCCGATAGTTCTATTTGTATGCGAGGATCATCTTTCAAAAACATTTTCAGGTATATATACGTTTCGTGATCTATCGCTGTAGTTTCAACATCACTTTGTGTCATAGCCGATACAAGAGGAATCTCAATATTAGAGTTCTCTACAGCATATACTTGGGTATAAAGATCGTAATCCGATCTTACGTATACACCTTTAGTGTATAACGTAGATTCTCCATTTTCGCAAAAAATGAATAACGGATTATCCTCATCAAAAGCATAGTAGTGCATATCGGGAAAGAAGGGAAACTGAGATTGCCAACCAAGCTCAATAACTTTATCGTTTTCGCCTGTTCTCACCCCAAAACGATCATCAGCACGATTATAAGCATTATCGTTATACAACAAATTATGATCTTCGTCATAATCGAGTTGGCTCATATCCCCGGCAAATCTTTCCGCTAACGAGCAAGAGGAAAAAGACAGCAAAATTGCGCAAGTAAAAATGATACATAACAGTTTTTTCATTTTGCGTTCTCATTTGCAGTTTTGCAAGAAGCGATGAGCATAACTCGCAAAGAGGTACATTTTGAGGATAGCGCTTTGAAGGTCTGCTCATCAATATATTTTGTTCTGTATAAGAGTTCAAGCCAATATCCTGTTTCGCTTGCTTCTTTAAGCGCTATTTCGAATTTGGATATAAAGTCCTTCGTTCCTTGTGCATATTGCGCTTCGTGAATATTTGCACCAATCGAGGTGCCGCTTCTGCCGATTTGGTTGGATATAATCGTTTCGTGATTTGCTTTCAGAAACTTAACGAGATTTATAATATCAACCGAAAAGTCCATTGAAAGCTCAACGAGTTTATTTTCTTTCATAGTCGCACCTCCTTTTCCAATATTATATCATAAATTCATATGCTTGTCAAATGATGCATCGCCTCGCGGCGATATAATGTTTTTCGCTTCGCTCAAAATGATGTTGCTCCACTTCGTTCCGCAATGATGCGATGTTTGCCCAACGTGCCGTAAGGCACACATCATTAGGCGTAGCCGTCATCATTGGGCGAAGCCTTGCATCATTTGCCGAAGGCAAACATCATTCAAAAAAGCCTAATTTGTCCGGTAGACAAATTAGGCTTTTTTGTTGGCGCGCCCTGCAGGATTCGAACCTGCGACCTACCGGTTCGTAGCCGGGCACTCTATCCACTGAGCTAATGGCGCATTTTCTATGTTGTAAGCATTCTCGCTTCAACGTTATATATGATACCATATTTTTTCGGTTTTGTCAATAGTTTTTTTGAATTTTTTCATTTTTCTTTTATTCAATGCTGAAAAATAGAAACCGACCGCCTCCAAACGGAAACAGTCGGCTGAAAAATATCAGATTTTGATGGAGTTGTTGTACAGCATAGGCAGTCTGTCCTGATACTGGAACGAAGTATCCGAGTACGACAGACAGCGC
>JBGVMO010000198.1:0-9049 GCA_045124835.1 Eubacteriales bacterium | reverse complement strand
TGACAAAATCCGCATTGCCGTTCACCTGATTAATGGCTTACCGGGCGAAACGAAGGAGGATATGCTTGCAAGTGCGCGCGAGGTTGGCCGCTTGCACCCCGATGAAATCAAAATCCATCTTTTGCACGTCTTGAAGGGCACGGCGCTTGCGCGGCTTTACGAACGCAAGGAATACCTCCCAATGAACGAAAATGAGTACGTGGAGATTGTTGTCGAACAGCTCTCTCTCTTGCCAAGTGACGTTGTTATCGGGCGCTTAACGGGTGACGGCCCTGCGGACATTTTGCTTGCACCGCTTTGGAGCAAACGAAAAACCGCGGTCTTGAATGAAATTGATAAAATGTTATTTTGCCATAATTTGTGGCAAGGAAAATGTGCAAAATAACCAAAAAAAAATATTTTTTTTAATTTTTTTGGTAATTTAATACAAAAAACTATTGCATTTTCAAAAAAAGCAATGTATAATGGGTGTAACAGGTGCATAAAACGCTATTACGGATTTTGATAAAAGAAGTTCCTTTTTTAAGATTTGAAGCTATGCATCGGCAAATAAAATATAAGGAGAAAACACCCATGGAATTGTTTGAAACCAAAAACATTCGAAACGTATGCTTGCTCGGCCACGGTGGCGCAGGAAAGACCTCTTTGGCAGAAGCAATGCTGTATATTTCAAAGGCAACCGATAGACTCGGTAAGGTCGTTGATGGAAATACGGTCAGCGATTATGATGCGGAAGAAATCCGTCGCGGCTTTTCCATTAGTGCTTCTATCCTTCCTTTGACTTGGCAGGGCATTAAGGTCAACGTGCTTGACACTCCCGGTTATCCCGACTTTGAGGGAGAGGTGCGTCAGTCTATTCGTGTTGCAGACGCGGCCTTGATTGTGGTAGACGGTAAGGCAGGAATCGAGGTTGGCACGGAGCTTGCTTGGAATATGGCCGACGAGCAGGGAATTCCCAAATCCTTCTTCATCAACCGTTTTGATGACCCCGAGGCCCGTTTTTATAAGGTTTTTGAAGCATTGCGCGAGCGCTTTGGCGTTGCCATTTGCCCTGTGCAAATTCCTATGATTGATGCAGATAAGGTAACCGGCTTTTTGGATCTTTTGGATTTTGAAAGCTATATCTTTGATTCCGCAACGGGCGACTATGTATCCCTGCCTATTCCCGAGCAATTTATGGACATTGCCGAGAAGTACAGAAATATGCTTTATGAATCCATCGCGCAAACGGATGATGCATTGATGGAGCAATTCTTCGCAGGAGAGCCTATTTCCCGCGAGGATTCCGTGTTGGCTATACACAACGGCATTATTTCCGGCGAAATCGTTCCCGTATTCTGCGGAGCCGCCACGAAAATGTGGGGCGTTAAGACCCTTTTGGACACCATCGCGGACTCCTATCCTCGCCATACCGCCAAGAAGGTAGAGCTTTCCGAGGAGGGAGACGAAATTGCCATCGAAAAGGAAGGTAGCACAACCTCGATTTTCGTCTTCAAAACCTATTCCGACCCCTTCGTTGGCAAGATGTCCTTTTTCAAGGTTATGAACGGAACGCTTCACCGCGATGATACACTGCTTAATTTGTCAAGTGACACGCAGGAAAAAATTTCCCGCATATACGTTGTGCGCGGCAAGAAGCAGGAGGAGGTGCAGGAGCTGGCCTGCGGCGATATCGGTATGACCTCCAAGCTTATCGCAACCGGCACGAACGATACGCTGACAAGTGCGGCAGGTGGCGCAGAATACGCTAAGATCACTTATCCCAAGGCGTATGCCTCCAAGGCAGTTGTTCCCGCCGGAAAGGGCGACGAGGATAAAATTTCGGGCGGTATCGCGCGTCTTTTGGAGGAAGACTCCACTATGCGCTTTGAAAATAATGCCGAAACCAAGCAGCTTGTTCTTTACGGCTTGGGAGACACCCATCTTGATATTGCCGTTGCGAAGCTCAAAAATCGCTTTGGCACCTCCGTTGCGCTTGAAGCGCCGCGCATTCCTTATCGCGAAACCATCAGAAAGCGCGTGGATACAGAGGGAAAGCACAAGAAGCAATCGGGCGGTAGCGGTCAGTACGGACACGTAAAAATTATCTTCGAGCCCGGAGAAGAGGATGGCTTGACCTTCACAACCTCGGTTGTCGGCGGCTCTGTTCCCAAGAATTATTTCCCCGCAGTAGAGAAGGGCTTGCAGGATTGTATGGCTCACGGTGTTCTGGCAGGATATCCCTTGGTTCGCCTCTCCGCCAATCTTTACGATGGCTCTTATCACGACGTTGACAGTAACGAAATTTCCTTTAAGCTTGCCGCCGCACTTGCTTACAAGAACGGCATTCCGAATGCATCCCCCGTGCTTTTAGAGCCCGTTGGCGAGCTGAAGGTGTATACCCCGGATGCGTACGTCGGTGACGTTATGGGCGACTTAAACCGCCGTCGCGGCCGCGTGAACGGTATAGAGGCCGCACATAAAGCAGGGCAGCAAATCGTTATTGCCGAGGTCCCTGCCGCTGAAATGGCAGATTACGTTGTTGCTTTGCGCGCGATGACGCAGGGCCGTGCGCGTTTTGACTTTACCTTCGTTCGCTATGAGGAGGTTCCTGCAAACGTGGCACAAAAGGTTATTGCCGAGGCGCCGAAGGAGTCATAATTCGGTATTCAATATTTTGTCGGTTGGGAAGGGCGAAAGGGCACAATGGATAAAAACAAGCAGTATTCTGAGGAACAATGGCAGGCGTGGGACAGTATCGCCGATGCCCACTATCTTCAATGCGTGCACCGTTGGCATTCCTCTCCCCAACCGTACAGAGTTCTTGCTTCCTCCTCTGAAAGCACCTACCGTATATCAATTGAGCGAAAAAGCTACGTGATTGAAGACGGGGGGCTTGTTGGAGTTTCCGTTACCTGTGGGAGCAAAAGTGACGTTTTGTATTTTGTCGATGCGGAAAATCAAACCTTTTCGGTTGTAGAAGGCGACGATTTTGAGTACGATGCACATCGGTATACCTTGATGAAAAAAACAGAGGATGAAAGAAAAAAGATTATCCGTGTCGATGGCGTATCAACGGTGGATAGCACCACTGTCGGGATGTACTCATATGCTGAGGAGATTTATGTAGCCGAGGGTGTGACGGCAATCGCAGAAAATGCTTTCGCAAGTATGATTTATCTGCGTCACGTTCATCTTCCTTCTTCTTTGTCCATTATTGGAAGGCGCGCCTTCGCGGGCTGCACAAATTTAGAAAGCATTGATATTCCAAGTGGCGTGACGGTGCTTGAGGAATATCTGTTTTCCAACTGCCTTGGCTTAAAGAGAGTCGCTTTGCCCGACACCGTGCAAACTATTAAAGACGGAGCCTTTCATTACTGCAAGGCATTGGAGGAAATCAATTTTCCTTCGTCCTTGGAAAGCATCGGCAAGAAGAGCTTCGCGGATTGCGGTGCGCTAAGAGCAATTGCTCTGCCCAAGAACCTCCGCTCGATAGGGCCGCACTGCTTTGATGCGGCCACAGGGCTTGAAGAGCTGAACTTGGAGGGAAGCTCCATTGAGGTGATTCCTGCCAACGCGTTCAGAAGCTGCATCTCCTTAGAGCGCATTTCTTTGCCAAAATCCGTGCAAAAAATCGAGGCAGGAGCGTTTTATAATTGCACGCACCTGCAAATCGATGCCTTACCGCCGAACATTTCCTATATCGGTGATTGCGCCTTTCAGGATTGTCTTGGTGGCGAAAGCCTCACCATTCCGCACCGCCTTTCATATTTGGGAAGTCACGCCTTTTTCGGTTGGGCTCTGTTAAAGGAGCTTCACTTTAGTGGCGCAGACCAAGCCAGCACAACTGCTTTTGCCAGGTGCCCCTTGTTAGAAACGGTGTACGTGGAGGACTTGGCGCTCTATACCCAAACTGAGTTTCAACTAGACACAACCTCCTACTTCTTCGGTAATGTTCCCTTTGGTAGCCTAAAGCGGTTTTTTGTCAACGGGGTTCTTCTTGAAAGCCTCGTGATTCCTGAGGGTGTTGAGCGAATTGGCGCCATGACCTTCTACGGAATCGAATCGCTGAAGGAGGTTAAAATCTCAAACGAAGTGGCCGTCATAGGCGAGGAGGCCTTCGCCAATTGTAAAAACCTTCGCTCTGTTTTCTTCGGAAAGGGCGTTACTTGTATATACAATAATGCCTTTGAAGGCTGTGAAAGCTTTACCGAATTCGAGGTAGCAAGAGGGAACAGTAAAATAAAGCGAATGATAGCGTCACTTATCAAAAAGAATCAGTCCTGATGAGTGACAAAAAGAAAAGACAGAAAACGCGAAAAAACGTTTTCTGTCTTTTTCTTATATAGGATGAACAGCGGACTTCGTGGAAACACGCCCTCTTCCATCCAAGTTATATTTTTGCTTTTTGCGCCATTCAAAAAACTGCGTGGCGCTTTTTTCAAAGAGCGCGAGAGAAAGAAGGTCCTCCTCTTGCTCAGCGTACGGCGCCGCTTGTATACGGTATTTCTCAACGGCAGGGGAAAGCCCTTCCGCCGCGCGCTCGGTGATGATGGGGTGTTCTCCTGCAATTCGCCGTTGGAATTCGCGGTTGATAGGAAGCGGCGTTCTACCGTAGCTGCCGCGAATTAAGTTGCGAAAATCGCTTGAAACGTACTTGTAACGCTCGCCCTTCAAGACGTTCAGAATGGCTTGTGTACCAATGATATCTATCATGGGTGCAACCATCGGCACGTGACCGGCATCGGCCAGAACCTGTGGGATTTCTTCTATCACCTCATCAAAATGCTGTGCTTTTTTTGCTTGCATAAGTCGCTGCATAACGTAACGCTGCATTTCCCCGGAAACACCGGTCTCCAAAGCGGCAACGTTGGTGTCGAAAACCCTATCATTCATAAGCCCACTGCGAAGATAGCGAAGCTTAATGCCCGAAAAATATTCAGCCGCTTGGTTCAAGGCATAGGTGTCAAGCTCGGTCTCGTACGGCGTCTTACGTAAGGTTGCAAGAATGGTCTCGGTTGAAAGCTGTGAGGCGCCGAGAGAGAAGGGAGAAATTGCCGTATCCACAATATCAAGCCCTGCTTCAACCGCCTTTAAAACAGTCATAGAGGCAAGGCCGGAGGTGTAATGCGTGCTAAGCTGGATTTGTATATTAGGGTCATAGGCCTTCAGAGTCTTGATAATCTGATAAGCACTATATGGGCGCAAAAGTCCCATCGTATCCTGAATGCAAATCGAATCAGCGCCCAAATCCAAAAGCTTCTTGGCAAAATCCAGATAATATCTGCCATTGTCAGCGTTCTCGCCCGTACAACAAATCGTGCCTTGAACAGAAGCCTTTTCTCTTTTGGCAGCACGTATGGCAACCTCTAAATTTCGAACGTCATTAAGCGGATCATAGATTCGCAAAATATCAATGCCGTTGGCGATGGATTTTTGAACGAAAAATTGCACGATATCATCAGGATAGTGAGCATATCCCAAAAGGCATTGACCGCCAAGAAGCATAGAAAGCTTGGTATTACGCACGTTTGCGCGGATAATACGAAGGCGCTTCCAAGGGTCTTCGTTCAGATAACGCAGGCAGGTGTCAAAGGTAGACCCGCCCCAAGCGTCGAGAGAGTGATAGCCAACCTTGTCAAGTATTGGCAAAATAGGCACCATCTCGGCCGTTGTCATACGCGCGCTTGCCAAGGATTCCTGAGCGCCGCGCAAGACTGTTTCGGTAATTTTTAATCTTGGCATAAAATCCTACCTCAATGTAAGGTAATCAGAACCGTTCCTGCCTCCACAGCAGAGCCTTCTTCGACTAAAATCTGAGAAACGATGCCGTCCTCGGGTGCAGGAATGGTATTTTGAATTTCCATCGCCTCCAAAATACAAAGAGGCGTTCCTTGCTCTACTTTAATACCGACTTCAACGAAAATTTCGCGGATAATGCCGCCAACGGGAGAGGCGATTTGTCTTTCCTTTTCAGGCTCGGCCGGAATTACGTCTGCCGTCGTATAAGAGGAGGCAGTAGAGGCGGAGGGGGGCTCGGCAATCACGTCGCCCATATCCTCGACCAAAACCTCGTAGGTTTTTCCAAGAACGGTAATGTTAAACTTTTTCATATCAAAATCCTTTCTCGTTGCAAGAAATGCGATGCATGTTAGGTGTTTTTAGAGGAAATGTGCCGAAAAGACACAACGCGGAATTTTGTCTTATTCTTGCCGTAAACGTAGGCCACCGCCGCCGTTAAAAGTGCAAGTAAAACGTCCTCAGGAAGATCGTTCGGGTCCGGCGAATCAATGCGCAACAGCTTGGTTTCGCTATCTGCCTTCTTTTTTCTTCTGATTTGAAGGAAGGAATGCAGGTAAAGTCCAAGAAACGTAAGCGCAAACGCAAGCAAGACAAAGCAAATGATTAGCCAAACGAGATTTTGTTGAATGAAAGCAGACATTGTGTTCTCCTTTACAGCGGCAAAATGCCGTGGCGCTTTTTGGAGGCCGTACCCTTGGCGGCCAGCATCAAAAGGGCAGAGCAAATTCTTTGTCTCATTTCAGAAACGGTGATGATATCGTCGATTTCGCCTTTGCATGCGGCCGCAACGGGAGAAGCCAGCGAGGAACGCCATTCCTCCTCAAGACTTTCGCGGCTTCTGTCAAGCGTAACGCGGTCATTCCAAGCAAATGCTACGGCTGCGTCAGAGGAAAGCGCACCGATTTCGGCATCGGCCAAGGCGTAAGAAACGTCGGCCGCAAGCGCCTTGGAGCCAAGAAGGGTGTAAGCACCGCCAATGGCACGGCCAACGATAACGCTGATTTTAGGCATTTGCGCCTTTGCGTATGCAAAGGCCAAAGAGGAAAGGGAAAGCACGAAGGAGGGGTTTTCCTTCTTTTTGCAGAAGGCAAAGCCGTTCGTATTAACAATGGTAATCAAAGGAATGGAAAAGGCATCGCAAAACGAAACAAAACGTGCGGCCTTTCTTGCCTCTTGCGCCGTCAAGGTTGCCGTTCCATCCTGTACCGTATTACCGCAAACAGCGCAGCGAACGCCGCCGATAGAGGTGAACGCTGTCAGGAAGGAGGGCGCGTTTTCCTTATAAATCTCCTTGTAAATCCCATTATCTGCCAATGCGGCAAGCATATTGTGCAAATCCTGGCCGAAATTCTGGTCGCCAAGCAGGCGATTCAAGCTATCTGCGCATCTGCCGGGGCGAATGCCCTCTTCGGCGTTTGCAGGAATGTAGGAGAGGAGGGTTCTGACCTCCTTGACCGCAGAAGCGGGATCTGCGGCAACGATAGCAGCAACCGTTTCGTTGGATTCGTTGCTTCCGCTGAATTCAGGGGAACGAACGTAAAAGGAGGCACCCTCCACGGAAACGATAAAATCGAAGCAGGCGGCCAAGGGAGCGGCAATCCCCGTGCAATCTCCGGACACAACGGCAATTTGGGGAATAAAGCCGGAGGCCTCGGCAACGGCACGAAGGATTTTTCCGTAAGCGGCCAAGGAGCTGACGCCCTCGTAAACATCCGCACCGGCACTGTTAAAGATAGCGATGACAGGTGCGGCATTGTTTATAGCCATCTTATAAAGAGAAACTATTTTATTTGCGTGCGTATCGTCCATGGCGCCATTCATTCGGGAAATGTCCTGCGCAAAGGCGTATACCAGCTGACCGTCAACTGCGCCATAACCGCAAATCACGCCTTCAAAATCGTTCGTTTCGCCCGTTTTGGCATATTCGGAAAAGCTTTTTTTCATATAGACGCCAAGCTCAACGAAGGTATCCTCGTCAAAAAGAGTGGCAATCATCTCGCGCGCGTTTGATTTTTCGGAGGCGGCCAATGCCTCGCGGAGCTCTTCCACAGAAGGAAGCGGGCGCACGGGTGAGTCTTCCATAGGAAAGGACGTATTGAAAACAGAATTCGAATCTTTCAAGCTGATTCTCCTTTCGAAAGTCTTCATTCTCATAGTATTATACCATTTCCTTCTGTATTTGTCAACATAAAACGGAAGGAAACACAAAAGCAAAGCTGTGTATGCCTCTTTTTAACGCATTTGGTTGCTTTAAAGAGGTATGAATGAAAACGAACCTGCAGATGATATAATCAGTCTGTCATTTTTTGAGGCAAGGGCTCCGTTTTTTTCCAAAAGCGCACATAAAAAAAGAAAAAGAAACGTATTTTTAATTGACAAGTAAAAGGAAAAATGTTACAATAGATAAAGTGGAGGATTCTTGCCGTTCGGAAGAATCTCTTTAAAACAAAGCAGAGGAAAAGAAGTATGCGGATAATCGGTCTCACCGGCGGAAGCGGATGCGGAAAAAGCATCGTTTCTAAAGCATTTGAGGCGCTCGGTGCCTGTTCAATAGATACAGATTCGATTTATCACTGTATGATTTCCTCTCCTTCGCCCTGCACCGAAGCGCTGGCACTTGCCTTTGGCAACGATATTTTGACGCCAGAGGGCGCTGTTTCTCGCCCCATCCTTGCTGCCAAGGTCTTTTGCGGCGGAAGCGAAGAGACGCAAAGGCTCTCGCTTTTAAATGAAATCACGCATCATCAGATATTATCCGTTGTGCGGGATATCATTGCCAAGGAGGAAAGAAAGGGAACCGTTGCCGCCTTGGTAGATGCCCCTCTTCTTTTTGAGTCCGGCTTTCATAAAGAGTGTCACGTCACCGTGGCCGTTCTGGCACCAAAAGCGTTGCGTCTTTCGCGCGTGATGGAGAGGGACGGTCTTTCATACGAGGCGGCGTTAGCGCGGATAGACGCCCAGCCCAACGATGATTTCTATAAAGCACAAGCAGATTTCATTTTAACCAACGACGGCACAGTTGAGGACCTAATCAATAAAGCAACATCGTTTTGGAACCAAAATATAAAGAAAAGCTGAGATAACATTTGGCAGAAGCGGAGGTTGCTGATATCAAGAATAAAACGCTTGCCTTATCCATAAAGATTCTTATCGTTCTTTTGGCTTTCTCCGTCTTTATTCTTTTTATCTTTCCTTCATGGTCTCATCCTATTGCGTATTGGCAAGAAGCATCGGCTGCCTCTGAAGAATTTGGCGTTCCCGTCTATTT
>JBGVMO010000197.1:0-9584 GCA_045124835.1 Eubacteriales bacterium | reverse complement strand
ACTTTTCACACGAAAGGAGCTTTGCGCCCGACGGTAAAAGCATTTTGCAGGCCATGGTGTATTCCACGGAGGAGACGGCCAAGGAATATATTGCTCTTCGCCGTGATAAAGAGGCCTATAAGGCCAAAAAGGAGGCGCTTGCCCGCGATATTAAGAAAATAGCGGAAGCGGTGCTTCCGAGCTTAAAGGGCACCCTTCGGTGCATCGACGTATGGACTCCCGCAACCTACCAAAGATACGTGAATAGTGAAATCGGTTCTTGGATGAGCTTTGGTTTTTCGGGTGGCTTTTTGCCGAGAAGGCTGCCTTTTTACGTTAAGGGACTCAAAAACGTGCTTCTGGCAACCCAATGGCTGCAATCGCCCGGCGGCTTGCCAACGGCAGCAGGGGTCGGCAAGGAGGCCGCTCTTCTTATCTGCAAAAAGGAAAGGGCGCTTCTCAAAAGAAGAGAAGCGCCGAAAGTAAGACTCTATCCTTCACGGTAAGCCGCAGGGTTAAAACCAACTGGTGATAAAGATTTCAAGTCCGATAAGTATCAGGATAATACCGCCTAAAATACCCGCCTTTCCGGCCAAGCGCGTGCCTGCGGTTTTGCCGATAAGCAACCCGCAGTAGCAGATAAGGAGGGTGACGAGGCCAATGAGGAGGCAAGCGAGCAAGGCCTCAAAAAAATTATAATGCGAAATGGTAAAGCCGACGGAGAGGGCGTCAATAGAGGTGGCAACACCCTGCACCAGTAGCGCACTGAAGCCAACGGCTCCGCCCTCCCCCTCACCCTCGGGGTTCTTGATGCCCTCGTAGAGCATTTTTCCGCCGATAAAGCCGAGCAGCGCGAGTGCTATCCAAGGAATATACATCTCGAAGGCCTTAAAGCCTGCCGATACGGTGCAGACACAGCCCCAGCCGATAAAGGGCATTGCAGTCTGAAAAAGCGCAAAAATTGCGGCAATGCCAATCATTTTTCTTCTCTTCATCTTGGGGTCGTGCAGACCGTTTGCGAGCGAAACGGAAAAGGCGTCCATTGCCAAGCCGACGCCCAGCAGAATGCTGTTGAAGAAAAACGCAAAACTCAGATTCTCAAAGCCCATTTAAAGATGTAACCTTTCTCTTTTTATAACAGTCGTTTTAGCACAAAAAAAGTGCGTGGCCTATGCCACACACGGAAAAGCTATAAAAAAGACTCCATGCATAGCACCTGATGCCGATACATGAGTCTCGCAATTTAAAACAAGCCAGGCCGTTTGGCCAGGATGTTGACTTGTTACGCGCAGCGCTTGCTACTCCCTCATTTTTTCTTCCAAAGGACTTGTATATTGTAGCATAAAGAGTAGCCTTTGTCAAGCCCACACCCCGATTTTTTATAAAAGAGGAGAGAGCAAGCCGCAAGCGGCTTGCTCTCTTTGGGATTAACAGCCTTGCATAAGGCGGATATAAAACTCAACCGTGCGGTTGATGGCGTCAAGACGAATGCGCTCGTTGTTTCCGTGAATGGTTGCGCGCTCCTCGCTTGTCAAATCCATTGCGGAGAAGCGGTAAACCTTGTCCGAGATGCGTCCGTAATGACGGGAATCGGAGCATTGCACCATCAGGTAAGGCGAAACGATACAGCCGCGCCACGTGGAAGCCACGGCAGAGGCAATTTTGCTATATCCCTCGCAGTCGGTTCGGGAAATGCGGCTGGGGTTCATTCCGTGCAGGCAAGAAACCTCAATACTCGGGTCGTTCACCGTCTTTCGTATGTAGGAAAGAGCGTCCTCTATGTTGTCGGCAGGGTTCAGTCGGATATTGGAAACCAAGGCCGCCTCAGGAGGAATGACGTTGGAGGCGGAGGAGCCCTCCATCTGCGTGAAGGCAACGGTGGTGCGCAACAGGGCGTTCAGCTCGCCGCCGCTTTTCTTGCAAACCATATTCAGAATGGGCAAAAACAGGCGAATGTTTGAAAAGATAATCTTGTATGCGAAGGAGGAATAACGGCCAAGCGTGTCGAACATTTCGGCCGCAGGCGGCGTCAGATGCGCGGGAAAGGGGGATTTCAGCATTTTGCCACAGGCGGCACAAAGTCTGTCAACGGGCGCGTTCGGCTTGGGCGCGGAGGCGTGTCCGCCGCTTGACTTCGCGGTGTAGCGAACGTCCATCAAGCCCTTTTCGGCAATGCCGATAAGGCCGCAGGCCGCCTTGACACCGGGAAATACGTTTTCAACCACAGCGCCGCCCTCGTCAAGCACGAAGGCAGGGTTTATCCCTTTTTCCTCAAGGTAGTCAACGATATTGACAGCGCCCTTGCCGTTTACCTCCTCGCCGCCCGAAAAGGCGAAATAGAGGTCGTTTTCGGGAACAAAGCCCTGCGAAAGCAAATGCTCAGCGGCAAAAAGAATGCCGTTAAAGGTTGCTTTTGTGTCAAGCGCGCCGCGGCCCCAAAGACATCCGTCCTTGATGATGCCCTCAAAGGCAGGGAGGCTCCAAGCATCCTCGTTAACGGGAACAACGTCGTAATGCGCCATCAGAACGGCGGGAGCGCCGTCTTTTTGACCCTTCCAATGAAAGAGAAGGGCGCGGTCGGGAAGGCGAAGCAGGGAAATCTTTTCTGCTACGTTGGGATAAAGGGAGGGAAGCGCATCAATCAGCTTTTCAAATTCTGCGTTGTCCTCCTTTGCGGCGTCGCGGTAGGAAACGGTTTTGAAGCGGATTAAGGTTTTAAGGCTTTCGCGCGCTCTTTCTTCATCAAAAGTAATTTCGTTTTCCTGCAAAGCAGGCTGGGGCTTCGGCTTGAAGCAAAGGGCGCGGATGACGATAACGGCAATGAAAGCCAAAAGCAGAGCGGGAATCAAAAGAAGAGGCCACATAAATCAAAGCACTCCTTTCTTGTAAAGAAGTCTTGCAACGCCAACGGTGAAAAGCACGCCAACAGGCACCATAATGCCAACGGTGGAGGCATTGAGGGCAGGGACGAAAATGAAGAGAGCCAGCATTAAAATGATGGGAGCAACCGAAAGCTTGGCATTCTTCGAGATAAAGACAACCGCAAGGCCGCCGAAGAGCGCAGGCAGAATCATATCAAAGGCGGGCTCCAAAACGGGAGATTCGAGAACGGAGGAGAGGGGAACAAGGCAAATAACGCCAACGGCGATTATCAGAGTGGTAACGATAGAGGAAATGGCAATGGAAATGGTGGAAATGACCTCGCCCTCCTCGTCGGAGGCCTTCACCCCGGCTCTCTCCATAGCGTCAATCGCGCAGGGAAGCTTGAGGTTGGAGATGTTGCCCGTTACGAAGGAAAGGTAAGTGCCGCCTGCACCAAGCATAGGCACGTAGGTGAAAATTTCCACGATACCGACCGCCCAATACATAGGTGCCGTGGCGAGAACGCCCTTCAGGAGCACCTCAAGGTTGGGCGCGGTTTGGAAAACGACGGAAAGAAGGGCCGGAAACAGCAAAAGCGCAATCCCCACAACGATGCCCCAGATGCGTCCGTAATGGTGAACGCTGTCCATATAAGAAAGAGATTTGTTTTTCATCGTATGTTCTTCCTTTCTGAAATTAACCCAAAAGCGAGGTGAAGGGAATGGCGGAGGCCATACCGATAACAAGGCTTAAGGGAAGCGCGTAGTCGGTCAGCCAGCGAATTTTCATTTTGGTTGCGAGTAAGCCGCAAACGGCCATCACAACGGCAGAAACCGCCATAACGCAAACGGGGATAAGACCCGAGGTGTTGCCCTCGAAAACCAAGCCGACGTCACAGAAAACGTAGCCGAGAAAGGCAGAAATCATACCGAGAAACATGGCGTTATTAAAGATTTCTCCCCATTTCTTGTCCTTCATGCCAATCTTGGAAAGGCCGCCCTGCAGCTTCTTGGTGACGAAGGGAACGAAAACGAGACCTGCCGCAATGCCGACGGTCATAACCCAAGCAATCGTGATGAAGAGCGAGGGGTCGGTAATGGTGGTGCCTGCGCTCATGCCGGCGGCCTCCAATGCGTTGCCTGCCGCCACCGTTTCATAGGTGATGGAGCCAATAACCGAAAGGCGAAGCCACGGAAGTGCAACGCCAAGGCTCTTGGAAAGCGCCAAAACGCCAACCAGAATGGAAATGGCCGGAGCGACGGTGAATATCGCGGAGGAGGATATGGTCTTTTTTACCGTGCTTTGGGAAATACCAAGCTCTTTGGCACGGCGCATTGCGCGAATCAAAAAGAAGATGGATTGCGCCAAAACCAAGGCGATGATAAGACCGACAACGATAAACAGAATGGGGTGATTGACTTGAAAGCTCATATTATTTTACCTCCGTTTTTTTGCCTATTTTAGAAATGCGGCTAAAGCTCATCGGCCAAAGAACACCGCCGACGATAACCATTAAAAAGTAGCGGATAAGGCGCGCCCAGCTGTCCTTAGGAAGAATGGCGTCAAGCGGGAAGCGCAACAGCTCCTTTGCGGCAAGAACCAGCGCCAAGCCGCCAACAACCTTGATAATCTGTCCAAGAAGCGTTGCTCCCGTTTCAAAGTGCGTCCATTTCAAATCCACCGTATAAACAACCAAAAGCCCAAGAATACAGCCCATTAAGGTGAAGCCGTTTTTCTGTGCGGAAACGAGATTTCCAACGTTTTCCGGCAAATATACACTTTCGGGAAAGCGGAAAAGGGAGATGAAGCAAAGGTAAACTGCCATCAGGGCCGTCAGGGAGAAAAGAATGGCGTACATTGTTTTGGGAGACTCGCTTGCCTTTTTGAAAAGAGGAGAAAGGCCGAAGATAAGGCCAAGCGCGATGGCTGTCGATACCAGAACGTCAAGGGGCGTATGCACGCCGAGGTAAAGTCTTGATAAGGGCACCAAAACGCAAAGAACAAGAGAGACAACGCGCAATGCCGTTTGTCTGTACCTGAGCGCCAAGCCCCCGAAAAGACCGACAGAGGTTTGGGTGTGTCCGCTGGGGAAGGAGTAGCCCGTGGCCGCCTCTCTTGCGGATTCCACAATCGTGAAGGATGGGTCCTTTACCCAAGGGCGAGGGATGCGGAACATCATTTTCAAAAATTGGTTTAAAAGCGTGCCGATAAAGCCAACGCAAAGCAAGTAGTAGCCGTCGTGCTTGTTGACACACCAGAAAACTATCATACCGATGGCCATAAAAACGGTTTCCTCACCGCAAAGCGTGATAATGGAGAAGAGAAAATCCAGAATGGGATTGCGAAGCCCCTCCAAAAAGTACAAAAACGACATAGGGTTGTCCTTCCTTTATGTTAAATAAAAAAGAATAAATATAGTATAGCATACTTTTCAAGGATTTGCAAGCCTGTGCTTTATAATGGATGCGAAGCATTGCGTCTTTGCTTTTTGTATTCCGAAGGTGTCATCAAAACGTATTTTCTGAAGGTGTGCTGGAAGTTGGAGAGTGAGCCGAAGCCACAGGTAAAGCAGACCTCCGAAACACTTCCGCCGCGTGCCAGAAGGCTTTTGGCGTAGGCAATGCGCAAGTGATTTAAATATTCTGTGTATCCGATGCCGAGCGCTTTTTTGAACAGTGCGCTGAAATAAGCGGGATGAAAGCCAATGAAGGCGGCAACCGTTTTTAAATCGGGTGCCTCCAAAAAGTGCTCCTGTAAATAAGCAAGCGCGCGCTGGATTTCGGGCGAGCCCTGCTTCGTTTTTTCCTCGTTTTGCAAGCGGCTTGTCCGCCGTAAAAGGCAGAGAAGCGCGTCGAGCAGAGAAACGGTGCAGCTGTTTTCCTTTCTCTCGCATTCTTTGGTAAGCAGGATAAAGAGTGTTTCTATATAGGATAGCTCCTCCTCGGAAAGCACAGCGGGTAAAAAGCTCCCCTCCGCTACCTCATAGCGCATTTTCGCATCCAGATAGTTTTCGTCAAAGGATACGTTCCATATTGTCATTTCTTCTCCGTCCTTCACGGAAAATTCGTGATAGTCGGCAGGGGTAATAAAGTAAAAGCTTCCGCGAGAGAGAGGGTAGAATGTGCCGTTCAGATTGTGTTGCCCCTTTCCGTCTGCAACGATTTCCAGCTCGAAATAATCGTGTGTATGACGGGGGAAGGTGGCGGCGTGGGGATGAATTTTTGCTCTCAGCTGGCTCTCGGCAGGGGTGGGCCGTTGCTCGCTCTTTTGTGCTTTTGAAGCCGCGTCAACGTCAAAATTTCTTTTCATGCTCTTTCTCGCCTCCGTAGGATTTCTATTTAATTTTAGCAGGTTTAAGTAAAAAAATCAATGAAATATTAAAAAAATGCATATAAAAATGGATTTTTGGGTTGTCTTTCCTCTCACCTGCCTGTATAATGAAGGAAGAAGGAATTTTTATCAAACCTTTTTAAACCGAAAGGAAACAACGTAAATGATGAATACAGGCTGGAAAATGTACGCCTTGGAGGACGAAAAGGTCGTCTCTCTCGGCTTTTGCCCCAAAACCGTTACGGAGCTTGAAGGCAAGGATGTCTATACGGACATCACCCTGCCTGTTTGCTTTGAGGAAATTTTAAGAGATAACGGCGTTCTCGGTGACCCGTATTTTTCCACGAATTCGTGGGAGTATTATCGGTACGAAACGCACCATCAATGGTATTTCAAGCGCTTTGATTGCGCGCTTGAAAAGCCCGTCTTGACGCTTGAGGGAGTCGATACCTTGGCCGAGGTGTATGTAAACGGCACTTTGGTCGGCAAAACCGATAATATGTATACCCCCTTTTCCTTCCGCCTTGAAAACCTGAAAAGCAAGGATAACGAGCTTGTTATTCACCTGCCTCCCATGGTGCTTGCAACAGAGAATATGGAGGAGGAGGGTGTTGGCGCTGTCAGCTTCAAGCGCCCCGGCGTCTTTCTTCGTAAATCCATTGCATCGTTCGGATGGGATATCCTTTTGCGCACAACGCTTGGCGGCATCTGGCGTGAAATTCGTCTTGAAAACGATGAGGAGCGCATAAGCGATCTTTACGTGCATTCCGAATTGACCTACACGGGCGCCGCCGTCTACGTTGATTACGAGGCCAACGTCTCGGGCGAAGAGTACGAAATTGCAGTTGAGGGCGTCTGCCGCGATTCCGCCTTTTCGGAAAGAGCGCCGCTTTCGGCGCAAAACGGCCGCTTCTATTTCATTTTGCGTTATCCGTATCTTTGGAATATCCGCGGCTACGGTGAGCAGAATCTTTATTCTGTTAAGGCCACTTTGTATCGGAACGGTAAGCCCGTGATGGAAAAGAGCGTCCGCCACGGTATTCGCAAGGTGGAGCTTCGCCGCACCTCGCTTGTTGAGGAAAATGGGTGCTTTGAATTCCACATCAACGGCAAAAAGGTCTTTTTACAGGGCACCAATTACGTGCCGATTGATGCCTTGAAGCACATGGATAAGGAAAGAACCTTAAAAACGCTTGAAATGACCCTTGACACGGGTTGCAACTCTATTCGTATCTGGGGCGGCGGCATTTACGAGTGCGAGGAATTTTATGAATTCTGCGACGAGAACGGCATCTTTATCTGGCACGATTTTATGATGGCCTGCGCCCGATATTCCAAGAGCGAGGCGTTCAGGGAAAACTTAACGCGAGAGGTCACCTATCAGGTCAAGCGCCTGCGCAACTATTCCTCCATTTGTCTTTGGGCAGGAGACAACGAGTGTGATAATCTTTACACCATTACCAATGACGAGAACGGAAAGCCCTATGATCCCAACACTGTCAACGTCTTGACCCGTATCACCGTACCCAAGGCGCTCTTTGCCCTTGACACCACTCGCCCGTATTTGCCCTGCTCACCCTATATGGATGAAGTTGGACATCTCAATAAAAAGAGCTTGTCCGAGGAGCATCTTTGGGGGCCGCGTGATTATTTCCGCGGCGAGTTCTATACCAGCTATAACCCCTATTTTGCCTCCGAAACGGGCTATCACGGTTGCTCCTCTCCCCGTGCGCTTCGCAAATTTTTGAAAAAACCTTGGCCGCTTTTCGACGAGGAGGGAAGGCCCACCAAGGAGTACTTGGCGCACGCCGTTTCGGTCATTGACGATTATAAATCGCCCTATGCTTACCGCATTCGTCTGATGAGTGATCAGGTCGAAACGCTCTTCGGTCATAATTTTGACAATCTTTCGGACTTCGCAAAGGCCAGCCAAATTTCGCAGGCCGAGGCCGATAAGTACTTTATCGAGCGCTTCCGCATTCGCAGAAATGAGCGCGGCGGCATCCTCTGGTGGAATATGATAGACGGTTGTCCGCAGGTTTCGGATGCCATCGTCGATTATTCCATGGATAAAAAGCTTGCTTACCATTACATCAAAAACTGTCAGGAGCCGTCTGCCTTTATGATGGAGGAGGAAAACGGTAAGGTTCGTATGTTCCTCGTTGCCGACGAGCCCGAGGCCTTCCTTGCAAGCTACACCATGACCGATGCCTATACGGGCGAGCAGATCCTGCATGGCGAGGTGACGAGCAAGCCCTATACCTCCATTCTTGTCGATACGTGGGAAGCACCGAGGGAAAAGGCCTTTTATATCATCGCATGGACGGACGATAAGGGCAGAAAACATCAGCACCATTACCATACCGACATCAAAGGAATTGACTATGCGCGCTATATTGCCGCCGCTGAAAAATACGGCCTTTTGCACTGGGAAGGCTTCGATGAATGAGGCTTAATAAGCCATTTTGAAAAGAAACATTTACAATAAAGAGGTGTTTACATATGCCAAAAATTGTCTTTCGTTACGATACCGAGGATTACGTCAACGAGTTCGCCGCAGAGGGAATTCTGCGCGCCATTCGCCCCTTGGACGAGGCGGGGATTACCGGCTGCTTCGTGGTGGTTGGTAAGCTTGCTCTTGCCCTCGAAAAATGGGGTAGATGGGATGTTATTGAGGCTCTGAAGCGCCACGAAATCGGAACGCACACCATGAGCCATTCCGCCCATCCCACCGTCAACGAGTACACGGATTTGGAGGACTTCGAGCAAGCACTTTCGAACTTCTTGGAGGACGAGCGCGCCTGTATCGACGTCTTGAAGCGTGTCTTTGGCGATACTATCGCCCTTGCGTCCACCTCGGCACCGGGAAACTCTATTTCCTACGTTGCCCAATATGGCTACGCCGCGCTTGGCGTTCGTGAATATCTCGGCGGCTACACACGGGATGAGGAGAAAAACCGCCCCGTTTATTTTTGCAACGTCATCAATACCACAACCAACTATTGCCTCGATACCGTCTATCAGCTCACGAAGGAGGAGCTTGACGCGAAAATTGAAGCGCTTGCCACAAAGGAGGTCGTTATCCTTTGTCACCATCCCGCGATGAATATGATGCGCGAGTATTGGGATAAGGTGAACTTTGACGGCGTCAATACCCCCGAGTCCGAATGGCGTGAAAGCGCCCGCTTGACCGCGGCAGAGATGGATGCTTGGGTGGAGAACTACACCTATTTCGTCCAAAAAATCAAGAACGACCCGCGCTTTGAAATCATCACCTCCGAGAAAATTGAGGAAGCGTATTTTCCCCAAACGGAGCGCGTCATTGATAGGGAAGTCTTGGCACAAGTGAAGCCCCAAATCGAAAAGGCGCTTTTTCCCGTCACCGACCCCGACTCCTTCTGCCTTGCCGACCT
>JBGVMO010000196.1:0-7785 GCA_045124835.1 Eubacteriales bacterium | reverse complement strand
ATGAAGCGCGTGTTTGGCAACATTTCGTTGCGCGGTGGCAAGCAGAAGGGCGGTCTTTCCTCCTTCCAGGCTCTTGCAACTGCGGTTGCCGCACAGGTTGGTACGGGTAACATCGTCGGTGCTTCGGGCGCTATTCTCGTTGGTGGCCCCGGTGCTATCTTCTGGATGTGGATCATCGCCTTCTTGGGCATGGCTACCATTTATGCTGAGGCAACTCTGGCACAGGAAACCAAGGCCGTAGATGAAGAGGGCAACGTACACGGCGGCCCTGTTTACTACATCAAAAAGGCGTTCAAGGGCACCTTCGGTAAGATTTTGTCCATCTTCTTTGCCATTGCAACCATTCTGGCGCTTGGCTTTATGGGCACGATGGTACAGTCCAACTCCATCGCAGAAAACTTCCACTCCGCCTTCGGTATTCCTACTTGGATAGTCGGCTTGGTTGTTGCCGCTATTGCCGCCTTCATCTTCATCGGCGGTATCAACAGACTGGCTTCCGTTACCGAAAAGCTGGTTCCTGTTATGGCTGTTATCTTCCTT
The DNA here is from genome assembly GCA_045124835.1 of Eubacteriales bacterium. Classification (GTDB taxonomy): domain Bacteria; phylum Bacillota; class Clostridia; order Oscillospirales; family CAG-272; genus UBA1740. The sequence continues at coordinate 7,245 of JBGVMO010000196.1, read as the reverse complement.
CTCGGCGGCGTTGTTGTTCTCGGCTGCCGTATTCAGTACCTGCCCGGTGCCATTGGCATGATCTTCAAGTATGCATTCGCTCCTCAGGCGCTTGCAGGCGGTGCTTTCGGTGCCGCTATTGCCAAGGCTATCAGCCAGGGCGCAAAGAGAGGCCTCTTCTCCAACGAAGCAGGTATGGGTTCTACCCCTCACGCACACGCAGTTGCTAAGGTTGACAAGCCCCATGACCAAGGCGTTGTGGCTATGATTGGTGTGTTTATCGACACCTTCGTTGTTCTGACCATGACTGCTTTGGTTGTTATCACCTGCCTTTACACCGGCAACGGCGTTCTTGCAGGACTTTCGGGCGAAAGCTACCTTTCTGCTACCTCGGGCGCTGCCGCGCTTGTTTCCAAGTCCACGGCGATGCAGATGGCTGTCAGCTCCGTCTTCGGTAACTTTGGTAACTTCTTCGTTGCTATCTGCCTTTTGTTCTTTGCCTTCTCCACCATCATCAGCTGGAACTTCTTTGGCAAGCTGAATGTGCAGTACCTCTTCAAGAACAACAAGATTGCTACTCTCGTTTATTCCATCGCAGCAGTTGCCTTCATCTTCCTCGGTTCTCTTCTCTCCAATGATTTGGTTTGGGAGCTGACCGACTTCTTCAACTACCTGATGGTTCTTCCCAATGCTTTGGCACTTCTTGCTCTGGGCTCGATTGTTGCCAATCACGCAAAAGCAAAGAGCACCTTAAAGTGCGAGCTTCCCGAGGAAAAGTAAAAGCAAATTTAATTGCAAAAGCATACGGCGCCGTTCAAGCGGCGCCGTATTTATTATACTATGTAAAGTTAGATAGAAAAGCCGCCGCTTGAAGAGTCAAGCGGCGGCTTTTGTTTTACGAAAGATTTTCCTCAAAGGAGGAAAAGAAGGCTTGGGTTTTGGGGCTTTGCGGATGGTCGAAGACCTCCTCGGGCGTTCCCATTTCCTCGATAACGCCGTCTGCCATAAAGATGACCTTATCCGACACGTGACGGGCAAAGGACATTTCGTGGGTGACGATAATCATCGTTCTGCCCTCCTGCTTCAACTGCTTGATAACCCGCAAAACCTCGCCCGTCAATTCGGGGTCAAGGGCACTTGTAGGCTCGTCAAAGCACAGAATAGCAGGAGAAAGTGCCAAGGCACGAGCGATAGCAACGCGCTGACACTGACCGCCGGAGAGGTGACAGGGATAGGCGTCTGCCTTGGCTTCAAGGCCAACGCTTCTTAAAAGCTCTATCGCCCTTTGCTTATTCTCTGCCATAATCTCCGCCTTGCGCGCTCTTCTTTGGCGGAAGGGGAGCTTGGCCACGCCCTCGCGCTCAAAGGCGCGCAGGTTGAGGGGGATCAGGATATTTTCAAAGGCGGTATACTGGGGAAAGAGATGAAAGGACTGAAAGACAAGGCCGAAGGAAAGGCGCTTTTCGCGGATTTCCGCATCCGAATAGGTAGCAGCCGCATCGTAAAGAAGATTTCCGTCAATAAGGATTTCCCCCTCGTCTGCCTTTTCCAAAAAGTTGAGACAGCGCAGGAAGGTGGTTTTTCCGCCGCCCGAGGAGCCGATAACGGAGACAACCTCGCCTCTTTCCATCGAAAAATCAATGCCCTTCAAAACGTGGTTATCGCCAAAGCTTTTGTTAAGGTTCGTAATTTCCAAATATGCCATACTGTTCCCTGCCTCCCTTATATCTGATAGTAGGACAGCTTCTTTTCAAGATGGTTGAAAAGAATGGTCAAAACGCCGACAAAGAGCAGGAAGAATACGCCGATATAGAATAGCGGCCAAACGATTGCCTTACTCATAATCAAGGTTTCATTGAGGTAGAAGATTTCCGCCACCATAATGACGCGGGCCAAGGAGGTGTCCTTGACCAAGGTAATAACCTCGTTGCTGATGGGGGCCAAAATGCGCTTGACAACCTGCATCAAAATCACGCGGAAGAAAATCTCCGACTTGGTCATACCAAGCACCTGCCCTGCCTCGTACTGTCCGCGCGGAATGGCCTCAATGCCGCCGCGATAGATTTCCGAGAAGTAGCAGGCGTAGTTGATAACAAAGGCAACGAGCGCCGCAATAAAGCGGCCTTGGGCATCGCTTCCAAAGAGCTGAATGTGAAAAAGCATACCCGGCACGTAGAAAACGATAAAAAGCTGCAGCATCAGGGGCGTTCCGCGGATTATCCAGACAAACACCTTGGTGAGAAACCGCAGGGGCTTGAATTTGCTCATGGAGCAAAAGGAAACGAGAAGCCCAAGAGGTAGGGCGAAAAGAAGGGTTAAGGCGAACAAGAGACAAGTCTGCCCGAAGCCCTCAAGCAATATCATTGTAATGCGCGTAAAGGTCATTTTACACTCCGTTTTTTTAGTGATTGAAAGCGCAAAAAGGGGGGCTTTCATCCATTTCGGGATGAACAGCCCCACTTATTGACGCCTAGAAAATTATTCGCCGATGTTGGGAATCAAGGCGTTGGAAAGATCGTACTTAGCGGCGATTTCAGCCAGCTTGCCGTTTTCGGCGAGCTTCAGAATAGCCTCGTTTACCTTAGCAACAAGGTCACTGCCCTTACGGAAGCCGATTGCGTATACCTCGGGCTCAAGCTCGATAGCCTCAACGATGGCCAAATCAGCATAGTCGCCCTGACCAACCATAGCCTGTGCCATAAGCAAGTCGATAACAGCGAAGTCAGCGGTGTTGCCGGCAAGCTCCATCAAAGCCTTGGTCTGTACGTTAACGGCGGTGTAGTTCTCGGTTGCATCCTTGGCAACGGCTTCACCGGAGGAGCCACCCTCTGCAACACCTCTCTTGTCTGCAAGAGAATCCATGGAGGTGTACTGGGCAAGGTCAGCCTTTCTGACAACAACGCACTGGGTGTTGTTCAGGTAAGCATAGGAGAAATCAACGTACTCGGTACGGGAGGTTCCGTCTGCCTCAGCGCCGTAAGTAAAGCCGTTCCAGATGATGTCAATAGCACCGGAATTCAGCTCCAGATACTTGGAGGGCCAGTCGATAGTAACGAACTTAGCCTGCAAGCCGAGCTCCTCGGCAACTGCCTGTGCAAACTCGGTATCAAAGCCAACGAGGTTGCCGTTTTCATCGTAATAGTTCATAGGATCGTAAACGGTAATGCCGCAGTAGAAATAGCCCTGCTCCGTTACCTTCTTTACGTCCTCAACCTTGCCGCAGGAGGCAAAGGAGAAGCAGCATACGATGAGCATTGCCGCAACCAACGCAAGAGACAAAATCTTTTTCATTTTAAAGTCCTTCTTTCTTTGTGCTTTATCACTTTAGCACTTTATTTTGTTAAAGTATGCACTAATCATAGCACAAAGTTTTTGGTTTGTCAAGGGCTTTTTTCACTTTTTTGTAATTCTTTTTATAATTATTCGGATTCTTCCATATTTATATAAGGAATAACGCCGTCAACGTCGCCTGCTCCTACCAGAAGCAGTATGCTTCCCTCCTTGGCGCCTGCGGCAAGAAAGCGCGCGGCAGAGGAAAAATCGGAAAGAAAAGTTATCCCTGCCATCTTGGCAAGCGCTTCGCTTTCTATTCCCTCTATTGCCTTTTCCCGCGCGGCATAGACGGGCAAAAGGCCGCATCGGTCAACGCCTTTAAAAAGCGAGATGAAATCCTCCTTAAAGGCAAGCAATCTTGAATAGGTGTGCGGCTGAAAAACCAGCGTTACACTTCCCATTCCTTTGGCCGCTTTTAGCACCGCGGCAAGCTCGGAGGGGTGGTGGGCATAATCAAGATAGAGGGGCGCACCGTGAAGAAGACCTATTTTTTCCATTCTTCGCGGAATGCCACCGTAAGAGGAAAGCAAAGGGGCAAGCGCCTCCTTGGGCGCGCCGAGAGAAAAGGAGAGGGCGGCCGCGGCCAAGGCGTTTTCTATCTGATAAGCGCCAAGCACCCGAAGGGAGACTCTACCTATCGCTTCTCCCCGAAAGCAGAGCATAAAGGAGGCGCGCCCCTCCTTTTCCTCCTTATCCACGGCATAAAAATCGCCGCCGTCGCCAAAGGAGAGGACAGAAGCGCTTCGGCGCGGCCGCAGGCCCTTTATCTGCTTGGGCAAAACGAGGTGCTGTATGCTTTTCTTACGTACAAAGCGAGAAAAGGCGGAACAAACGGCCCTTTCATTTTTATAGTAATCGGTGTGCTCCCATTCTATATTGAGAACGGCGGCGTGCGTTGGAAAAAACGCAAGAAAGGCCGCCTTGTATTCGCAGGCCTCCATCAACAAAAGCGCGCCGTTCCCCTGCCGATAACAGCCCTCGCCCTTGGAAAGCGCGGCGCCCGAAAGAACCGTGGCGCCAACGGTATGGGATAAAATATGTGCCGCCATAGCAACCGTGCTGCTTTTTCCGTGCATTCCGCAAACGGCGGCGCATCTTTCGTAGCGAGAAGCGAGAGCGCCGAGAAACGTGGGGCGCGAGACGCCCTGAATGCCAAGGGCAGCGGCTTTTTTTAAAATCGGATGCGTGCTTGACACCGCAAGGGTATAAACCAAAAGGTCCGCTCCTTCAAGCCCCTCTCCCGTCTCCCCGATTTCCACAAAAACGCCCTTGGCTTGCAAAGCGCGCGTTGCTTCGTTTTCCCTCTTATCGCTTCCGAGGACGGAAAAGCCCATATCGAAAGAAAGGGCCGCCAAGGCAGACATACTCACGCCGCCGATGCCGAGAAAATAGATTTTCTTTCCCGTTTCGTCAAAAAACGAGGGCAGAAGCTTCTCTTTTCTTGCCGAAAAATAAAAATTCGAGGTGGAATTTTGGCGCTTTTTCTCGGAAAATAGGGGACATAATGCGTTGGTAATTTTTTTCATAAAATATCTCATATCTATCTCAAAACCTTCACATTTCATTGGTATAATCAATATCGTAGAAAGCCTAAAACGTGCTGAAAATTTATTCTTTGAAGGAGAACGAAAATGCAAATTACGGATATTAAAATCAGAAAATTTTTTGACGAGGGACCGATGAAGGCCATTGTTTCGGTCACGTTCGGAGACGCCTTGGCCGTACACGACATCAAGGTCATTTACGCAAGAGACAGATACTTTATCGTGATGCCCAGCCGTAAGAATCCCGACGGCACCTATCGCGATATCGTACACCCCATCAACGCCAATTTCCGCGCGGAGCTTGAAAATGCGGTGATTGATGCTTATCACGTGCAGCTTATCGCAATGCAAAACGAAATGGCCGAGGAGCCTGCGCCCGCAGAATCCTTGGTATAAAGAGCCTATCAAAGCGGCGGAGCTTATTCCGCCGCTTTTTTTGTATAGAGAGAAAAAAATGGGGGAGGATAGCCTTATATGAAAAAGGCGGTATAACGAAATGAAAATATGTATGCTTTCCTCCTCCCTCGGCATCGGGGGCGCTGAAACCCATCTTCTTTCGCTGACAGAGGCGCTCCTCAAGCGCGGCCATTCTGTGACAGTTGTTACCGCCGGCGGCATTCTGACGCCAAGGGAAAGTCAAGCGCGCTTCATTGTTTTGCCGCTTGACAAAAAGCGCTTTGCGTTTTCCTGCATCCGGAGGCTTCGGCGCCTTTTCCAAGAGGAAAACTTTGACGTTGTTCACGCGCACGCGCGCTTCCCTGCCTTTCTCGCGAAGCTTGCAGGGGCATCCCCTCTTGTTGTGACGGCGCATTTTCCCTTTTCCGTTGCCTTTCCCTTACGCAGTCTTTCGGTTTGGGGTGACAAGACGCTGGCGGTCAGTCCCGACATTGCCGCCTATCTTTCACGCGAATATCGCTTGCCGCCCGAACGCATTTTTTTGACGAAGAACGGCATCGACACCGCCGCTTTTGCGCCCGCCGCCGCGCCAAAGAGGCGCGGCTTTCATATTTATCACGCAAGCCGCTTTGACAAGGACAGATCTCTTGCCGCCTTCTGTCTGCTTGAAGCCTTGCGCCTTTGGGAGCGCGAGGACATTTTTTTGCATCTTATCGGCGACGGCGAGGATTTCGAGGCCCTTGAATCTGAGGCAACGCTTATGAACGCTACCGCTAAGGAGACCCGCGTTTTTCTTTACGGGAAGCAAAGGGATCTTGCGCCACTTTTACAAAATGCTGATTGCTTTGTTGGCGTTTCGCGCGCGGCCTTGGAGGCAATGAGTATGGCTCTTCCCGTCATTTTAGCGGGCAACGAGGGCTTTTTATCCGTTTTCACGGAGGGGATTGCTGAGGTGGCCGAGCAAAGCAATTTTTGCTGTCGCGATACCACCCCCTTAACCCCTGCGCTTTTGCTTGGCGCCTTGAAGCAGATTTTTGAGGCCCCCTTGGATAAGAAAGAGGCGCTTGGTGACTACAACCGCCGTTACGTGTTAAAGCGGTATGCGGTATCGGAAATGGCAAAGGATGCGGAAGCCGTATATAAAACGGTGGCAGGCGAAAAGAAGGAGGCCGTGCTTTGCGGCTATTACGGCTTTGGAAACGGTGGAGACGAATGGATGCGCTACGCGCTTTATAAGCGCTTGGAAAAGGATGGCTACTACCCCATTCATATTTTATCACGGCGGCTGTTTTCGAGAGGCACACGCCGCGCACTTCGTAGCGGCGCGGATTTCTTTTTGGGCGGAGGCAATCTTTTGCAGGACGAAACAAGCAAGCGATCGCTTTGGCTATACACCACCTATATGAAGCTTGCAAGAAAAGGCGGCTCTTCCGTTTATCTTCTCTCCTCGGGGATAGGCCCTTTGTCCAAGAGCGGCCTTTCTTTTGCCCGTAAGGCCCTATCGGACGTGAAACGGATAGAAGCACGCACGCGCAGGGACGCCTCGCATTTTGCCGCTCTTGTACCCCATTGCCCTGTATATTTATCGCACGACGCCGCCCTTGCATATCCCTTTTCGCCGCAGAAGGAAGATGCCTCTCTTTTGCTTTTGGTTTTAAAGAGACCGCCCTTGTTAGCAGAATATGCGTTTTTTTCAGCACTTGCTCTTATAGTAGAGGAAAACCGCGGCCTCACTCCTGCGGTTCTTCCCCTTCACCCCAAGGATGCCGCCTTTTGCAAGAAAGTGGGAAAGCGCCTTCTGCTTTCACAGGAGCAAATTATGACGGCGCCCACCACCGACCTTCTCCCTTCCCTGCTACCAAAGGCGCGCCTTCTTTTCTCCAACCGCTTGCACGCAGGAATTGCCGCTCTTGCCGCAGGCGTTCCCGCTTATCTTTTCCCCGAAAACGAAAAAATCACTTCCTTTTACGAGGATGCTTCTGCCGAGGCCGAG
>JBGVMO010000195.1:0-8345 GCA_045124835.1 Eubacteriales bacterium | reverse complement strand
AAAGATTTATAAAAAAAGGCTTTCGTATACGAAAGCCTTTAAGCCGATTACTGAAAGGAGGGGGCATGTGTTTTGGGGTCAGAAAAGGCGTTGGGGCCGGGGCTTGACATAGAAAAATACATTCTTGCCGCCTTGGTCGTTCCGAAATCGCGGTTTGAACCCGTTTCCTGCACCTTGTTGAAGGCATCACGGAACATCTGGTTATGCGCTTCCTCGCGGTTAAGCAGAAAATCAATGGTCTCTCTGACCTTCTTGTCCTCAATTTGTCTATAAAGATATTCGTACACAACCTTGGCGCGCTGCTCAGACGCAATATTGGAGAGAAGGTCGGCGCAAAGATCACCCGTAACCGTGACGTAATCCGCCGTCCAAGAATAGCCCGACGCATTGATAAGCCCCGGATTCAACCCCAAAATTACGTGACTTTGCACCTCGCCTGCCGAAACCTTGCTTGCGTCCACGTCGTGTCCGTTGAGAAGCGTGATGGTTTGCGCCACCATCTCCATATGACCGAGCTCCTCTGCGGCAATATCCAAAAACAAGTCCTTGATTTCGGGGTCCTTGATGCGAAAGCTCTGCGACATATACTGCATAGCCGCCTTTAATTCTCCGTTTCCGCCACCGAGCTGCTCGTGCAGAAGCACGGCGTACTGGGGATTGGGCCTTTCCACGGCAACGGGATGGAACAGCTGCTTTTCGTGTTTGAACATAGAAACAATTTACCTCTCTTTCTTTTTGTACTGTTATGTTTTCCCTCTCCATACAGAAATATACACTTGTTCTTTCCCTTCTTTTTGCAAAAAATAAAGAAAAATAGCAAAAAATAGGTTGACAAAATCGCAAAAACATGGTAACATAGTTTTGAAAACCATGTCAAGTAAATTTTGAAATTGTACGGTGTGGCAGGCGTCAAGGGCGCCGCCCTGTTTTTTGCCTTTGAGGGTGTCCCTTGCAAGGCATTTACCGTTTCATCGGAGGCTTATATGAAGAACATACAAAAACCAATACCGATTTTTTACGCAACGGACGATAACTATATTCCCTGTCTTGCCACCTCCCTGGCCTCGCTGATTGCCAATGCCAGCAAGGAGCGGCACTATGAGGTCAATATACTGATTGAAAAGCTGAGGGAGGAGAGCCGCCGCGTTCTGGAGGCGATGGCAACCGACAACGTCCGCATTCGCTTCGTGCCCGTTGGAGAGCGGCTGCAGGCGTTTTGTCACAAGCTCCATCTACGGGATTATTACACGGGGGCAACCTACTACCGCTTCTTTATTCCCGAGCTGTTCCCTGAGTACGATAAGGGGGTATATTTAGACTGCGACGTGGTATTGACGGCAGACGTGGCGGAGCTATACAAGACCAACGTTTCTCCCTTTCTTCTTGCCGCCTGCCCCGACGACATCGTGGCGGCGGTGGAGGAATTTTCCCTTTACGTTGAGGCGGTGCTGGGTGTTCCTGCAAAAAAATACTTCAACGCAGGGGTGCTGGTTCTGAATCTTGCCAGGATGCGGAGCCTGCATATAGAAAAGGCATTTGCCGCTTTGCTTGCCAAGAGAAGCTTTAAGGTGGCGCAGGACCAGGACTATCTGAACGTTCTCTGCTTTGGCAGAGTGAAGCTTCTTTCCCCCGTCTGGAACAAGACCCCCTTGCCCTTGCAAGGCAAGGAGGCGGCACCAAGGCTACTGCATTTCAAAATCAACTTCAAGCCCTGGCACTACGATGGCATCCCTTATGCCGAGGTGTTCTGGCAATATGCCGCTAAGACACCCTTTTTAGACTATTTCCGTCAAGCCCGCGCCTCTTATTCCTCGGAGGATATAGCCAGGGACGAGGCGCAATACCGAGAGCTGAAGCGTATGGCGCAAAAAGAGGCAGAGGAGGCGCTTGCCGCTATGCGTGACGGAGAATGCCTCGCGGCGGCTTATTCCGTTGAGCAGCTGCTGGAAGAACTTTTTGAGCCGACTGACGGGGAGGGTGCATCCTCCTTACAGGTGGAGGTGCTGTAATGCGCATATCCGCTGAAAGACAAAAAATCCTCGACAACATTGAGGACTACGAAAGACGGGGACTTTTCGACGTGGACGTGGCAGAGGACCCGCCCACCAAGCCCTTGGATTACACCAAGGTGGATTACACCTATCGGCGGCTATCCACCAAGCTTTTTGCGTTTCTCGCCAACCGTCTGGGGCAAGCCCACTTTGAGCGAATGCTTCGCCGCGGCGAGGCGGTCATCCGGGAAATTCGCGGCCAGGAGCATTTGGAGGCTATCAAGGGCAGAGGCGCCCTTATCACCTGCAACCACTTCAATCCCTTTGACAACTACGCCGTTTACAAGGCGCTTTGCCCTGCCTTAGGAGGGCGGATGCTGTACAAAATCATCCGCGAGGGCAACTACACCTCCTTTGGGGGCTTTTACGGCTTTCTCTTCCGTCATTGTAACACCCTTCCCCTTTCCGCCTCCACCGCAGGGATGAAGCATCTGCTCTCTGCCGTTTCGACCCTCTTGGCGCGTGGGGAAAAGATATTGATTTATCCGGAGCAGGCTATGTGGCTCAACTACCGCAAGCCCCGTCCCTGCAAGACGGGCGCCTTTCATCTTGCCGCCAAAAACGGGGCGCCTGTGCTTCCTTTATTCATCACCATGAGCGACACGGAGCGGCTTGACCCTGACGGGCTTCCCATTCAAGCCTACACCATCCATATTCTGCCGCCTGTTTTTCCCAAGGAGACGCTTTCTCAACGGGAGAACACGGCGTATATGTGCCGTGAGAACGGTAGACTCTGGAAGGAGGCCTACGAGGGCTTTTACGGTGAGCCCTTGCGCTACACCACCGAGGGTGGGGTGGAAATATGTTCTATATAGCCGTCATTGTCGGAGGCGCTTTTCTTATTGCCCTTGGCAACCTTGCCGCCCACGCCTTTGCCCCCCAAGCCATTCTCCCCGTTTGCCTTTCGGTGGCGCTGGGGGTTGTGGCGATTATTGCGGAGGACGGGCTGTCGGCGCTGCTTTTGCGCCGCCTTCTTCCCTCTCGGCTTTTTTCAGCCGAGCGCCGTATTTTTGCCGTTGGCAAGCGGGAAAAGCGGTTCTACGATACCTTGAAAATCAAGAAATGGAAGGGGCTCGTGCCTGAGCTTGGCTTGTTTACGGGCTTTTCAAAGAGCGAGTTAAAAAGCAAGGACGATGCTGCCTACTTAGGGCGGTTTCTGATGGAATCCCATTACGGCGTTGTCATTCATCTTGCCAACGGACTTTTGGGCTTCGTGATAGCCTTTATTCCGTTTTGCGCCTCCCCCTCCGTATGGGTGCCCATTTTTCTCGTGAACCTTATGCTCAGCCTTTTACCCGTTTTCGTTTTGCGCTACACCTGCTACACCCTTGGGCGGTTATACGCCCGAAGCAAAAAGCGGAGTCAAGCATAAAACGCTATAAAAAGGGGCTGTCTCACTATTTCGTGAGACACTAAAAGTAGCCGAAACGGCGCACCTGCTTTATCGCAGGTCGCCGTTTCGGCTACTTTTTTTGCCCCTGTTCGTTTCACTTTTGACGAAAAGCGAAACGAACGCACAAATTTTCTTCGAAAATTTCCTCATTTTGCGCCTTTCTTGACGCAAAATGAGACGGGCTGTCTCAAATGAGACAGCCCGTTTTTGAAGGCTTACCAATTTTGACGGTCGCTTCCGTCATGATAGCTGCGGCCGCTACCGTCATCGTAGGTGCGTCCGCTTCCGTCGTCATAGCCGCCATTTCCGCCGTTTCCACCATTTCCGCCGTTTCCGCCGTTTCCGCCGTTTCCGCCGCGTCTGCGAAGAGCGCGCACGATAGAGACGATGGCAACGATAGCGATGATGGCCAAAAGCAAGAGCGTTACGATGCTACCAACGGGCATCGTCTTTCCAAAGACGTTCTCCATCGTATCCACCGCAATAACCGCGGGAATATCCGTTATGTCCGTAAAGGACTCCAGCGCAAGATTAACCGTTTGCTCGTTAACGGCGACGTCAGAGTGATTCACCACGTGCGAAGGAATGCTCTTGTCGCTTCCTCTGCCGTTTATGAAGGAGGAAGAAAGCCCCTCTCTTTCAATGCTCCGCGCCATCGAATTCATCACAGAGGCAAGGTTTGCGCTGAGAGAATAGGCGTAATAGTCGGGCACGGCGTTTATAACCGCTCTTCCGAATTCGGTGTACTCGTTGCCGAATTTGTTTTTGATGGTATCGTTTACATAATCGCCTATCCAAGCGATAGAGTAATACTCATCCTTCTCCTCGTTGGTTAAAAAGACAATCAAAAGGTTGCTTTCGTATTCCTCACTTGCGCCAAAGGCCGATACGTACTGTTCGGAGGCGTAGGCTTGGAATTTACTCTCATCGTACCGAACAACACCGCCATTTGAGACGTCCGAAATCACGGTGGTGAGGGTCACGGTAAAGCTGATGGCAACCACCAAAAGTATAATAATGGGCGCAAGCAAAAGGCCCAAAAGGCCGCCAAGGCAACCGCCGCCTCCATAATAATAGCGCCGACCGAAAAACATCGGTCCAAAATGCGGGCGGAAGCCATAGCCTCCGTAATGATGGTGATGATGGCCGCCAAAGCCGCCTCCTCCAAAGCCACGGCCGCCGCCGCCAAAGCCGCCACCGCCGCCAAAGCCTCCGCCTCTGCTTCCTCCTCCGGGTCCCGGCATATTTTTGTCCTCTCTTTCCTTTTACTGTTTCTTATTTCTGACTATAAATTACGAAAAGCATTTTCCGCTTTTGCAGTCGCGCGCCTCACCGCCGCGATAGCAAAGCTCATTGGGGCATTCGCCCGTTTGCGCAAGGGTGACGATGTTTTTCACCGTGGTTTCCGCTATGCTGTCCAGCGCCTCCTCGGTCAAGAAGGCCTGATGGGAGGTAACGATGACATTCGGCATTGAAATAAGGCGCGCCAAGGTATCGTCCTCCAGAATGTGCCCCGAATTGTCCTCAAAGAAGAGATCTGCCTCCTCCTCGTACACGTCAAGGCAAGCCGCGCCCACTCTGCGCGATTTGATGCCTGCCAAAAGCGCCTCGGAATCCACAAGCGCACCGCGGGAGGTGTTGATAAGCACAACGCCCTTCTTCATTCTGGCAATTGCCTTCTCGTCTATCATATGATCCGTTTCCTCGGTTAAGGGGCAATGGAGGGAGATAACGTCACTCTTTTCAAAAAGCTCCTCCAAGGAGACGTATTCGACGCTTCCCTGCTTGACAAGCGCGGCATCGGGATATTTATCAAAGGCCAGCACCTTCATACCGAAGCCGAGGCAGATGTTGATAAAGACCTTACCGATTTTTCCCGTTCCGACAACGCCGACCGTTTTGCCGTAAAGATCGAAGCCCGTCAGTCCCGCGAGGCTGAAATTAAAATCCTTAGAGCGAATATAAGCCTTGTGGATGCGACGCACAGAGGTTAAAAGCAGGGCCATTGCGTGCTCTGCCACCGCATAGGGAGAATAAGCAGGAACGCGCAAAACGTGAAGCTTACCGAAGGCGTGCTTCATATCGACGTTATTAAAGCCCGCACAGCGCAAGGCCAGAATGCCAACACCAAGAGCAGAGAGCCTATCTATGACCTCGGCACTTACTCTATCGTTCACAAAGGCGCAGACGCCATCGTACCCCACGGCCAAATCCACGGTGTCCTCTGTGAGCTTGGTTTCAAAAAATTTAAAGCTGACGCCGTATTGCTTTCCGTATTTTTCAAAGCACGGTCTATCGTACGGCTTGGTGTCAAAAAAAGCGATTTTCATTTTTTGCCTTTCTCGGCTACTTTTACTAAATTGCCGTTTTTTATTTCTTCATATTTTCCTTAACAGTATTATACACTATTTTTTCCTGCTTCGCAAGTAAAAATAACAAAGATTCAAAAAAAGAAAAAAATTTACCCATCAACAAAAAAACATGGATAAAAAAGAAGGAAAATTGCCGTTTTGCTATTGACAAAAAAGAAAATATATGATATTATAAGTATACCTCTGTCGGAGAGGTCTTTTTTTTGCGCGCTTTTTTCTGGGACAAGGCGCCAAAAAGCCCCGATTTTGAGGGAGGTACTCGGCCTCGGCCGAAATAATATTAAGAAAGAAAGAGGTGCCGCACATGAGAGTCAAAATTACCCTTGCCTGCACGGAATGCAAGCAAAGAAATTATGACACGATGAAAAACAAAAAGAATGACCCTGACAGAATCGAGCTGAACAAGTTCTGCCGCTTCTGCCGCAAGCACACCCTGCACAAAGAAACGAAGTAAGGAACAGGGAGAAAAAAAATGGCTGATTTAAACGAAAAGCTGCCAGAGGAAGCTGCTTCCTCTGCTGCTGAAAAGAAAGCTAAAGAAGAAAAGAAGCCTAACTTTTTCGTCCGCACTTGGGGAAAAATCAAAAAGTTTTTCCGTGATTACGTTAGCGAGATGAAGAAGGTAGTCTGGCTGTCTCGCAAGGAGACAATCAGAAGTTCTATCGTCGTTGTTGTGATGGTCGTCATTCTCAGTATTGCGATTGCTTTGGTTGACACCGGCCTTGAGTACGGTGTTATCGGTCTTCGCAATCTCGGATATTATCTCAGATAAGGACAGAGGACGATGAGCGATTTTGACGAAATGAACCTTGGTCCCAGATGGTACGTTGTTCACACCTATTCCGGCTATGAAAACAAAGTAAAGCTCAGCATCGAGAAGATTGTTGAAAACCGTGGACTTGGACACTTGATTTACGATGTTCAGATTCCGATTGAAAAATCTCTCGTTTCCAACGAAAAAGGACAGGTCAAGGAGGTAGAGACCAAAATCTTCCCTACCTACGTGCTTGTTAAGATGACGATGACAGACGAAAGCTGGCACGTTGTCCGCAACATCACGGGTGTGACCGGCTTCGTGGGCCCCGGCTCCAAGCCCGTTCCGTTGACCGAGGAAGAGGTTGAGTTCTTCCGCGTGGAATCCAAGCGCGAAGAGGAATTTGCTTTGAAGGTCGGCAAGAGCGTCAAGCTCGTTTCCGGTGCTTTTGCAGGATACGAGGGCGTTCTCCAAGAAATCTCCGAGGACAAGAAGCAGGTTACGGTTCTTGTTTCTACGGGTCGACGCGACATCCCCGTTATCGTTGATGCGAAGGACGTTTGCGCCAACGAATGATATAAACCATTCGTTTTTTGCCTATGCCCATAAGGGCACTCGTGGGAGGAAGAAAAAACTTTATCATTCTTCCGAATCAATCACCACATTAGGAGGTATAGAAAAATGGCAAAGAAAATTTCCGGATATATTAAGCTCCAGCTTCCTGCCGGTAAGGCTACTCCCCAGCCCCCTGTAGGTCCCGCACTTGGTCAGTACGGTGTTTCTATCCCGAACTTCACCAAGGAATTTAACGAAAGAACCAAGAATGACGCAGGTCTTATCATCCCTGTTGTTATTACGGTATATGCTGACCGTTCTTTCACCTTTATCACCAAGACTCCTCCCGCAGCCGTTCTGATTAAGAAGGCTTGCGGCATCGAGACCGCTTCTGCAGCTCCTAACAAGACCAAGGTTGCCGTTCTTTCCAAGGAACAGCTCACCAAGATTGCAGAAACCAAGATGAAGGACCTGAACGCCGCTTCTCTGGAAGCCGCCATGAGCATGGTTGCGGGCACCGCACGCAGCATGGGCGTTACGGTTGAAGAGTGATAGGAGGAACAGAAGATGTTGAACGGAAAGAAATACGTTGAAAGCGCAAAATTGATTGACAAAGCCAAGCTTTATGAGTCCGTTGAGGCTATGGAGCTGGTTTGCCAGACCGCAAAGGCAAAGTTCGACGAGACCGTTGAGGCGCACATCCGCTTGGGCGTTGACTCCCGTCACGCTGACCAGCAGGTTCGCGGTGCTATCGTTCTTCCCCACGGTACCGGTAAGACGGTAAGAACCCTCGTGTTCGCCCGTGGTGACAAGGCAGCTGCTGCTCAGGCCGCAGGTGCTGACTACGTTGGTGCTGAGGAATTCGTTACCAAGATTCAGGCTGAGAACTGGTTCGAGTTTGACGTTGTTATTGCAACCCCCGATATGATGGGCGTTATCGGCCGTTTGGGTAAGGTTCTCGGTCCTAAGGGCTTGATGCCTAACCCCAAGGCAGGCACCGTTACGATGGACGTTGCAAAGGCCGTTTCCGAGGCTAAGGCAGGTAAGATTGAATACCGTTTGGACAAGACCAACATTATTCACTGCCCTGTTGGTAAGGCTTCCTTCGGCGTTGAAAAGCTTGCTGAAAACTTTAACACTCTCTTGGCTGCTATCATCAAGGCTAAGCCTGCCGCTGCTAAGGGTCAGTACATCAAGAGCTGCGTTGTAGCTTCCACGAT
>JBGVMO010000194.1:0-1574 GCA_045124835.1 Eubacteriales bacterium | reverse complement strand
ATGGGTATCGGTGACGGCGTAATTCCCGTGATCCTCAATCAGAATATTTACGATGATGTTTGTATCATCAAGGACGAGGAGGCGTTGCAGGCGTCCAAGGATCTTGCCGCCAAGGAAGGCATTATGTGCGGAATCAGTAGCGGAACCAACGTGGCGGCGGCACTCCGTCTTGCCAAAAAGCTGGGAAAAGGGAAGACTGTGGTTACGGTTTTGCCAGACACTGCGGAACGGTATTTTTCCACCCCGCTGTTTGAATGACCAAAAAATCAGAAAGAGAGAAAAAACAATGTTCTTCTTTTACGTTCGCCACGGAGATCCCATCTATCATCCCGATAGCCTGACCCCCTTGGGACAGGAGCAGGCAAAGGCGCTTGCCAAACGGTTTGTTACTTACGGTTTGGATCGAATTTACGCATCGGATTCTATCCGTGCCATGATGACGGCACAGCCCACTGCCGATCTGCTGAAAAAGGAGATCATTCCTTGCCCATGGGCGCACGAGACCTTGGCAGGAAAGGATTTTTTCTTCAATCGTCAAACCCCCAAGGCAGGATGGGCATTTGAAATTCAAGATTACGTAGAAAAATTCAATTCCCCCGAGGTTTGCGCTTTGGGGAAGGAATGGTACAAGCATCCCGATTTTGCGGGGCTTACCTTTGAGAGCGGCGTGAAGCGGGTCGACGAAGGGGTGGACGAGCTGTTCTTGGAGCTTGGCTTTTCCCATGACCGTGAAAACAACTGCTTTGTCAAGGTCAAGGAAGCGCCCGAACGGGTGGCACTCTTTGCCCACCAAGGCTTCGGTATGCTGTTTATGAGCAGTGTGCTGGATATTCCGTATCCGATGTACTGCACCCATTTTGATATCAGCCATACGGGGATGACTGTCATTCATTTTGACGAGCGGCATGATCGCATCTATCCGAGAGTCCTTCAGGTCTCCAACGATGCCCATCTTTACCGCGAGGGTATTATGGCGGGATATCAAAACCGCTATCGATTCTGACAAAAAACGCTTATGACACAGTTTTTCGTGTCATAAGCGTTTTGCTATTTATTTTACGATTACCTTGCGGAAATTCTTTTTGCCTCTGCGGAACACCTTGCCGTCCTTCAACTCGGCGGCGGTAAAGGTGGCTCTTACGTCGGTCACTTTTTCGTTATCCACCGAAACGCCGCCCTGCTCGATGGCACGTCTTGCCTCGGACTTGGAGGGAACAAGACCTGCCTTGACGAGGATCGTGCCGATGTCGATTACGCCGTCGGTAAAGTCGGTGTCGCAAAGCTCGGTCATGGGGATCTCTGCTTCGGCACCTGCCCCGAACAACGCCTTTGCGCTTGCCTCTGCCTTCATTGCTTCCTCCTCACCGTGAACCAGCTTGGTTAACTCAAAGGCAAGGATCTCCTTGGCGCGGTTGAGCTGTGCGCCTTCCCACTTGTCCATTGCATCGATCTCCTCCAAGGGAAGGAAGGTCAGCATACGGATGCACTTCAGCACGTCGGAGTCGGCAACGTTTCTCCAGTACTGGTAGAAATCATAGGGGGAGGTCTTTTCGGGATCCAGCCATACCGCACCC
>JBGVMO010000193.1:0-15738 GCA_045124835.1 Eubacteriales bacterium | reverse complement strand
TTGTGAGCGCCTTTTTTATGGGAATCCGACTGCCGCCAAAGGCGGCATCGGCGGAGAACGCCTTGTCGCTTACAAGCGAGCTTGACGCTCCCTTTCGGCGTTCTCTCGAACCCAAGCATACGCCTGAGTATTGCGGAAAAGGAAAGGGAAGAGCGCCGAGTGAAGAAAGGGGAAAAGATGAGGAAAAGAAAGCGTATGCTGGGCTCGAGCATCATCTCCACCAAAGCAAAAGACCGCCCAAATGGGCGGCCGTTTTGCTTTGGTGGAGATGATGGGAATCGAACCCATGTCCGAGAACACCTAAATACAACCTTCTTCGTGGACAGTCTGTTATTTAAGCTTCCCTCGCACCGACGCGAGCAGACACGCTTCGGTTTGAGGTAGCCCTTTTGTGCTTGGCAGGGTCAAGGGCGAAAGCCCTGCGCAAGTTCACCACTCATTTGACGCTCGTTTTCCGCCGTGGTACTCGGAAAAGGAACGGGCGGTTAAAACCGCAGCACCGCAATTAAGCCTCTTGCGAGGCGTTAATTAAGCGGCCAGAGCAACAGTTCTGTTGTCGTTTATTTTTTAGTTTGAGCATTGTAACGGGATTACTCAGCCCGCCACGCTTATCGTATCGCAACATCCCCGTCGAAACCTTTACATCCCCATATAAAGACTTCAAAAGTCTCGCGTTGCTATTATACCCAAAAAACTGCTGTTTGTCAACCGTTTGCGGCGAGTTTTTATTGACAAAACGGCCGAAAGTGGTATACTATACCTGTTATTTCTCCTCAAACGCCTGCTTGTTGAAGTAGCGAATGGAGGAAAGAAGCTGCGGCGTTGCTTGAAAAAGGTAAAGCACCTTGCCGCCTTCTGCTTCGCAAAGTGCGGCGTAGGCATCCTCGGCGTCAGCATCTGCGCGAAAATCAAAGCATTGCCTATCCTTGCTTTCGGGCATCGCGCCGCCTTCAAGCTTGTAAACCTTGCGAATGGCCTTCAGGGCAACGCGGGCCTTTTCCTTGCGCTTCTTATTCCATATGTGCGCAAACGCCAAGTGACCCTCTGAAACGGAGGTCTGAATTTCGTAATTAACAAGCCTTTGCGTGTAGAAAATCATTATCCACAAAAATATGGGCAAAACGGCAATCACCTGAGGAATTTTAATTGGTACGGTGAATAAGAGACAGTAAAGCAGGGCAAAAACAATATAACCTAAAAGAAGCAAAAGGCGAAGCCTTTTGTTCTTGCCCTTCTTGGCGACAGGGCGCGTATATTCGGCAAAGCGGTTTGAGGTTTCGTCCATGTTGGTCTCCTTATAAGCCGTAGTAAAAGAATTATAACAAAGAAAACGAAGAAAGTCAAGAACTTGCGCTTTCTTTCAAAGAAAGGAACACAGAATGAAAAGACAGTCAGGCGTTTTGATGCACGTCTCCTCGCTTCCCGGCGAGTTTTCAACAGGCGATTTCGGACGAGGGGCGTACGCATTCGTAGATTTTTTGGCGGAATGCGGCTTTTCCTATTGGCAGGTCTTGCCCTTTTGCGTGCCGGACGAGTGCGCCTCCCCCTATAAATCCTTTTCCGCATTCAGCGGAAATCCCTATTTCATTGATTTAAAGGCCCTCTTTGACGATGGGCTCTTGACCGAGGCCGAGCTTGCGGCGGCAAGACAGAAAGCGCCCTATCTTTGCGAGTTTGAGCGCTTGGAAAGGGAGCGACTCCCCCTGCTTTCCAAGGCGGCCGAGCGCTTTTCCGATTACGATGCCGTGGAGGATTTTCTTGCCGAAAACCCCTATGTGCGTCGCTTTTGCATCTTTATGGCCAAAAGAGAGGCCAACGGAAAAGCCCCTTGGCGCAACTGGGATACAGAAAAAATCTGCGATAAAACCTATCGCACGTGGGCCTTTTCGCAATATGTCTTTTTTATGCAATGGAGGCGCTTAAAGGCCTACGCCAACGAAAAGGGCATTTGTATTATGGGCGATATTCCCATTTACGTGGCCGAGGAAAGCGCGGACGTCTTTTCCGAGCCTCACCTTTTCCTGCTTGATAAGGAAAATGTGCCCCTTTCCGTTGCGGGCGTGCCGCCTGATTATTTTTCGGAGGATGGGCAAATGTGGGGCAATCCTCTCTACGATTGGAAGGCTATTACCGAAGAGAGCTTCGGCTTCTGGCGCGCGCGAATTTCCCATATGCTTACGCTTTTTGATAGCGTGCGGCTTGACCATTTCCGCGGCTTTGACACCTATTACAGCATTCCCTACGGGGCACCCAACGCCAAAAACGGAAAATGGTGCAAGGGGCCGGGACGCGCGCTGGTCAATGCCATTAAGGAAACGGCAGGGGAGAGCCTTATCGTTGCCGAGGATCTTGGCGAGCTTGCCCCATCCGTCGAAAAGCTGCTCTCTTATAGTGGCTTTCCGGGAATGCGCGTCTTTCAGTTCGGCTTTCTCGGCGGCGAGGAGTCGCGCCATTTGCCTCACCATTATACGAACAATTCCGTTGCCTACACGGGAACGCACGATAATAATACGCTTCTCGGCTATATCTGGGAGCTTGACGCTGCAACGCGAAAAACAGTTTTCGATTACGTAGGCTATACGGGCGATGATTGGAACGAGGGCTGTGCCGCCGTTTTGCGTGCTATGCTCGCCAGCCACGCCGGCCTCGTTATCTTTCCCATTCAGGACCTTCTCGTTTACGGGCGCGATACCCGTATGAATACCCCCGGTGTTGCCGTCGGCAACTGGGCCTACCGCGTTACCCCCGAGCAGCTGGGCAGCATTGATAAGGCGCGCCTGCTTTACCTGAACCGCCTTTACGGCCGCGCATAACGGCAAATTGAAACAATAAAGCCAAAAGAGCCTTTCCCCGACACAGCGAAAGACTCTTTTGGCTTTATTCTATTCTCCAATCAATAGGCGCCTCGCCGTTTTGCTCTAAAAAGCGGTTGATGCGCGAAAAGGGACGGGAGCCGAAAAATCCGCGCGAGGCGGAAAGGGGGCTCGGATGGGGGCTTGTCAGTATCAGATGGCGAGGATTTTGGACGGCGGCCGCCTTCTGCTTGGCAAAATTACCCCAAAGCAAGAAAACAATGGGCTGGGGCGCCTTGTCTAAAAGGGAAATGACGGCGTCCGTAAAGCGTTGCCAGCCGATTCCGCTATGGCTGTTGGCCTCGCCCTCCCGAACGGTCAGGGTTGCGTTGAGCAAAAGAACGCCCTGCCTTGCCCAAGCAGAAAGGTCACCGCTTTGGGCGGGAGGAATGCCCAAGTCGGCATAGAGCTCCTTGTAGATGTTTTGCAGGGAAGGAGGAAGCGGCGTTCCCCTTTGCACCGAAAAAGCAAGACCGTGCGCCTGCCCGATTTCGTGGTAGGGGTCCTGGCCGATGATAACCACTCGCGTTTTGCCGTACGGCGTCAGGCGAAAGGCGCTATAAATGTCGTACATATCGGGGAAAACCCGATGGCTTTGATATTCGCTTTTTAAAATCTCGCGCAAGCGCCGATAATAGTCCTTCTCAAACTCCTCGGCCAAAAGCGCATCCCAATCGTTTTGAAAGGAAATCAAGGTTTTGTTGCCTCCTTTTCGGCTTTCAGCTGCACACGTGTTGGCTTGCAGCCGTCTATGAAAAAATTTTATCATATTTGTCTCGAAATCGCAACACTTTTCGCTAAAAAAATCGGTTTTTCGCTTGCAAAAAAGTGAAAAATATGTTAAAATAATGACAATGCGGTTTTTGCGTGAAAATAAAGAAGGGAGAGGGAAAATGGTTGTTTTTCTGCGCTATCTTTTGCTCGCCTTTCTTGTGCTGATTCCCGCGCTTTTTCTGTACCTTTTGTATCAGAGAAGTCTTCTGCGAAAAAAGCGCAAAAGCGGCAGCTTAGGCAAGGATAAGGATGAAGCAGCCTTAAGTGAAAGACTGCGCACGCTCGTTTTTCTCTTTATCCTCGTCATCATTTTGATAGTCGTTTTGTCAAGCGTTGCTTGACGCCGCTTTGGCTTTTTTTCGGTTCAGAATCTTCCGTTGTACTCTTTCTTCTTTTATGCGCTTGCGGTGTGTAAACTTTATGTGAACATAGGGAAAATACATTGCAAAATAATGGAAAAAAGGTTACAATGGGAGTAATTGAAATAAATAAAATAAGGGGGATTTTTCACTCGTGAGTATGTTAACCGTTGTTATCGTCGGCGTGTTAATCGTGTTCTTGGGTCTTGTTTGCCTGATTGCCATCGTTACGATGATGGGTATGATTTGCAAGAGACTGTTTAATGAGAAAAACGAAGCGCCGAAGGCAGTGCCGAGCGCGGCACCTGTCGCCACTGCAGCACCCGCACCGTCGCCCATTCCCAATAGAGATGAGCTGATTGTTGCGTTCAGCGCAGCCGTTGCGGAGGAATTGGGAACGGACGTTTCCGCCATCCGCGTTGTATCTTTGAAAGAAATTAAATAATTGAGAGGTATATAAAAATGAATGCTTACAGAGTTAACCTGAACGGAAAAGTTTACGAATTTACCATTGAGCTGATCAATAAGGACGATATTAAGGCAGCACCCGCTCCCGCCGCCGCTCCCGCCGCAGCGCCTGCGCCTGCCGCAGCTCCCGCTCCCGCCGCTCCTGCCGCCGCAGGTAGCACCACCGTTGCAAGCCCTATGCCCGGCACCATTCTGTCTGTAAACGTTGCTGCCGGCCAGACCGTCAAGAAGGGCGAGGTTCTTCTTGTTCTTGAGGCTATGAAGATGGAGAACGAAATTATGGCTCCTGCCGATGGCACCGTTGCTTCCGTTAACGTAACCAAGGGCGCTACCGTTGAGTCCGGCACCGTTCTTTGCACCCTGGCATAAGCTTTTAAGCGGAAAGGACTTCGTTTAAAATGGATGCCATAGTTAGCTTTTTCACCAATAGCGGCTTTGCAAGACTCTTTCAGGGAGACAACTGGAAGGCTGCTGTTATGCTTGTGATTGCCTGCGTGCTTTTGTACCTTGCAATCGTTAAGAAATTTGAGCCGCTGTTGCTTTTGCCCATTGCCTTCGGTATGCTCTTGACCAACCTGCCCGGTGCTGAAATGTTCCACGAGATTTTGTTCGCAGGCGGTCACGTAAACTGGGAGCTCTTTGGCGGCGGCGTCGTCAATGCGGCCGACTTTACTGCCATCGCGGAGGAAGCGAAGGCAGACCCTAATTTGATTCTTGTCAGCGAAACGATGATGGAAACCATCAGAACCTCGCTTCACGGAATGCACATCAGCGCAGGCCTTTTGGACTATCTCTATCTTGGCGTAAAGCTGGGTATCTATCCCTGCTTGATTTTCTTCGGTATCGGCGCTATGACCGACTTCGGCCCCATGCTTGCAAACCCCAAGTCGATGCTTCTCGGTGCAGGTGCACAGGTTGGTATTTTCTTGACCTTTATTGCCGCCGCCTCTATCGGTGGCCTTGGCATTCCCGGTCTTAACTTTACCTTCCGTCAGGCTGCCTCTATCGGTATCATTGGCGGTGCAGACGGACCGACGGCTATTTTCGTTACCTCCCGTCTCGCGCCTGAGCTTCTCGGCCCGATTGCCGTAGCCGCGTATTCCTACATGGCTCTCGTTCCCGTGATTCAGCCCCCCATTATGAAGGCGCTGACCACCAAGAACGAGCGTATGATTGTGATGAAGCCTCTGCGTCAGGTTTCCAAGACCGAGAAAATTATCTTCCCCATCGTTGTAACCGTTTTCGTGGCGCTTCTCGTGCCCGATGCAACCTCCTTGGTTGGATGCCTGATGCTTGGTAACCTCTTCCGTGAATGCGGCGTCACCGAGCGTCTTTCCAAGACGGTGCAGAACGAGCTTATCAACATCGTTACCATCTTCCTTGGTATCACCGTTGGTGCAACGGCAACCGCCGCCACCTTTATCAGCGTCAAGACCCTTGCCATCATCCTGATGGGTATCGTTGCCTTTGGCTGCGGTACGGCAGGCGGTATTCTCTTGGCAAAGCTGATGAACCTCTTCCTTCCCGAAGGAAAGAAAATCAACCCCCTCATTGGCTCGGCAGGCGTTTCTGCCGTTCCTATGGCTGCCCGTGTATCGCAGATGGTAGGACAGAAGGAAAACCCCTCCAACTTCCTCTTGATGCACGCAATGGGCCCCAACGTGTCGGGCGTTATCGGATCTGCTATCGCAGCAGGTGCCTTGATTGCTATGTCCGGCGCTTGGCCGCTTTAATGGCGTAAGGCTTCTTTGCCTACCATAAAGCCCTTCCCGTAAAAACGGGAGAATGAAAGAAAGGAACTGTCATAAATATGGCTAACAAATTATTGATAACGGACACCATCCTTCGTGACGCGCATCAGTCCCAAGCGGCTACCAGAATGCGCTTGGAGGATATGCTGCCCGCTTGTAAGGCGCTGAATGAGGTTGGCTACTGGTCTGTTGAGTGCTGGGGCGGCGCAACCTTCGATTCCTGCATGCGCTTCTTGGGAGAGGATCCTTGGGAGCGTCTGCGCGCCATTCGCCGTGCAATGCCCGATACCAAGCTGCAAATGCTGTTCCGCGGACAGAACATTCTCGGATACCGCCACTATGCAGACGACGTGGTAGACGAGTTCGTTCGTCTTTCCATCAAGAACGGTATTGACGTTATTCGTATCTTTGACGCGTTGAACGATACGCGCAATCTTGAAAAGGCCATCGCCGCCACCAAGAAGTACGGTGGCATCTGCGAGGCCGCCCTGTCCTATACCATCAGCCCTGTGCATAACGAGGAATACTTCGTTGATTTGGCTGTAAAGCTTGTCAATATGGGTGCTGACACCATTTGTATCAAGGATATGGCAAACCTTCTTCTGCCCTACGATGCATATTCGCTCGTGAAGGCCTTGAAGGCAAAGGTGGACGTTCCGATTCACCTGCACACGCATAACACCACCGGTACGGGCGATATGACCTACCTGATGGCTTGTCAGGCAGGCGTTGACATCATTGATACCGCGCTTTCTCCCTTGGCAAACGGTACCTCTCAGCCCTCCACCGAGGCTATGGTAGCTACTCTCAAGGGCACCGAAAGAGATACGGGTCTTGACCTTGGCAAGCTTGCCGATGCCGCCGTGCATTTCCGCTCCGTTGCCAAGAAGCTTCAGGAGCAGGGCTCTCTTGACCCCAAGGTTCTGAACGTAGACCCCAACACCCTGCTTTATCAGGTTCCCGGCGGTATGCTTTCCAACCTGATTTCTCAGCTCAAGCAGGCTAAGGCAGAGGATAGATACTATGAGGTTCTGGCAGAGGTTCCGCGCGTTCGTGAGGACTTCGGCTATCCGCCTCTTGTAACCCCCACCTCCCAGATTGTAGGTAGCCAGGCCGTTTTGAACGTGCTTGCAGGCGAGCGCTACAAGATGGTAACCAAGGAGTCCAAGGGTCTTCTGCGCGGCGAGTACGGTCAGGTTCCCGGCGTGGTGAACGAGGAAGTTCGCAAGAAGGCTATCGGTGACGAGGAGGTTATCACCTGCCGTCCTGCAGACCTTCTGGAGCCCGAGCTTGAAAAGCAGAAGGAAGCCGCAGGCGAATTGGCTAAGTGCCCTGAGGACGTATTGAGCTATGCGCTCTTCCCGCAGGTTGCCGCCAAGTTCTTAGCCGAGAAGTATAAGCCCCAAGAGGAAACGCCCGCCGTTCGCGAGCTTTTCGTTGAGGATAGCGGAAACTAATTTTTTCAACCCAGAATAGAAGCAGAAAGGAACATTCCTATGAAACAGTTCAAGGTTGGTATTCAGCTTTACGGCGTTCGTAACGCTATGGCAGCAGATTTTGAAGGCACGCTTCAAAAGATTAAGGATATGGGCTATGAGTACGTGGAGATGGCCGGATATTTCGACCATACGGGCGAAGAGATCAAGGAAATTCTTGATAGAATCGGCTTGAAGTGCATTTCCGTTCATCAGAACTTGGATTTCTTTAATGAAAATCCCGAGGAAAAGATCGCCTTCTTGAAGGCCTTTGGCGTGCGCTACGTTGTGATTCCTTGGTTCGATAAATCCCGTTTGGCAGGCAGCGAGGCGTGGGAGGAAACCAAAGCCCTCTTTAACCGCATTGCCGATCTCTTGAAGGCAAACGGTATGTCTCTCGGCTATCATAACCACGATTTCGAATTTGAAAAATTCGATGGCAAATATCTGCACGAGTATATCTTCGAGGCTGTTCCCGCAGACCGCATTCAGCCCGAGCTTGATACCTGCTGGGTACATTATGCCGGCGTAGATCCCGTTGCTAAAATCAAGGAATTCAGCGGCCGCTTGGATCTTCTGCACTTGAAGGATTTTGTATGCAAGCAGTTGGGCGGTGGCCCCGTTTATGACCTTATCGGTGAGGACGGCAAGCCCATGAAGAAGCCCACAAGAGAAGATAACGGATTTGAATTCCGTCCTCTCGGACAGGGAAGACAGGACTTTGCCTCCATTCTCGCCGCCGCTGAGGAAGCAGGCGTTGAGCTTGTCATCGTCGAGCAGGATAAGACCTACGGCGGTATGAGCGAGCTTGAAGCCGCTAAAATCAGCCGCGACTATCTGCGCGACACCTTCGGTCTTTAAAAAGCAAAACCCAAGGCTCTTAAACGTGCCTTGGGTTTTTTATAGTAAAAGACCCCGATTTTCATCGGGGCCTTTTCCATGATTAAAATACGGGGAACCCTGCCTTTTCATGCGCTTCCATCAAATCATTGCAAAGAGAAATGATTTCGTCGGTGGAAAGCTCGGCGGCGGTGTGGGGCTCAACCAAAGCGGCGTGATAGAGCGTTTCCTTGCTCTTGGTTCTGGCGGCCTCAATAGTCAACAGCTGGGGATAAATATTCAGGCTGTTCATCGCGGCAAGCTGGGTGGGCAGAGGGCCTGCATAGGTGGGGATAATACCGCGGTTGCTGGCAACGCAGGAAACCTCAACGCAAGCTTCTGCGGGCAGGTTGGGGATAACGCCGTTGTTGATGACGTTGCCTCCAAAGATGTAAGGCTTGTTCGTTACAACGGCCTCCATAATGTGCGAGGCGTATTCCCACGTGCGCTTGTGCTGAATCCAGTTGGGATCCTCGGAAATCTTGACCTTTTGCTTATTCCAGTATTCAATCTGGTTGACACAACGGCGAGGATATTCGTCAAGCGGAATTTTGAACTTCTCAATCAGGTCGTCACGGTTGGGCTTGATGTAAAGGGCGCTGTATTCCGCATTATGCTCGCTGCTCTCGGTGCAGTAATAGCCAAACTTGTCAATGTAGTCAAGACGAACGAGGTCATAGTCGCGCGTGCCGTTAAGAATTTCTTTGGCGCGGCGGCGAATTTCGGGATAAAGGTCATTTCCGTCCTTGTCCTTGATTTCGAGAAGCCAAGCCATATGGTTAATGCCCGCGATTTTCTCAATGTGGCCTGCAAGCTTGTCCTCTAAGCCCGTGTGGGTGAGAATTTCCCTGGCGCAGCCCTGTACGCTGTGGCAGAGGCCAACCGTCTTGACGCCCGTATAGCGTTGCATATAGCCGGAAAGAATGGCCATCGGGTTGGTGTAGTTGAGGAAAAGCGCGTCGGGGCAAACCTCTTCAATGTCGTTGGCAAATTCCTGCATCACCTTGATGGTGCGAAGGCCGCGGAAGATACCGCCAATGCCAAGGGTGTCTGCAATCGTCTGGCGCAGACCGTATTTCTTGGGGATTTCAAAGTCAATCACGGTGCAGGGCTCGTAGCCGCCAACCTGAATGGCGTTTACAATGAAGTTAGCGCCACGGAGCGCCTCCTTGCGATTTTCAACGCCGAGATACTTTTTGACAGAAGCGCGCTTCTCGTTCAAGCGGGCGTTCAGATTCTCAATCAGAAGGAAGGACTCCTCCAGTCTGTCTGCGTCAATGTCATAAAGTGCGATTTCAATTTCCTGCAAGGCAGGGGTCAGCATCACGTCGCCCAAAACGTTTTTCGCAAAAATGGTGCTTCCTGCGCCCAAAAAAGTAATTTTCATAGCCTAATCCTTTCCAAAACAGTGTTTTTTTTACAAGCAGAGGAGAAAAATGAATTTTTCCTCTTTTTTTCATTTTATCGCGTTTTTCTCGAAAAAGCCATTGCATTATGTGCCTGGTATATGGTAAAATGTAACTAGGATATCATTTGAAAGAGAGAAGGGGCCGTATGCGTGAGTTGATTTTTGAAAACCAGGGCCTTCGGGATTTAAATCCCATTTTTGCGGGCAACGAGCGTTGCGCTCCCTCCCATAGCTTTGGCCCTGCCGTGCGAAGATATTATCTGCTGCATTACGTTTTAAGCGGTAAGGGCGTCTTTTACAAGGGCGGCGTTGCCTATCCCGTCAATGCGGGAGAGGCCTTTCTGATATTGCCCGATGAGGTCACCACCTACCGTGCCGACGAAAAGGAGCCTTGGCATTATCTGTGGATAGGCTTTGAGGGAGCGCTTGCCGAGCGCTTTTCGGAGCTATCGCCCGTTTTTGCCCTGCCAAGCGGCCTACTCAAAGCGCCCCTTCGTGAGTTTTCGTGGGACAATTCTATGGTATATACCATAGCCGCTGAGCTTTTTGAATTATATGCGTATCTCTTCAGGGATAAGCTTGCGGATAAGAAGGAGGGCAATCGGTACGTCAGACGTGTGGAGGACTATATCCGCGCCCTGTATATGCAGCCCTTGCGGGTTGAGGATATTGCGCGCAGCTTGAATCTTGACAGGCGCTATCTTTCGCGTCTTTTCAAGGCGCAGATGGGTGTCAGTATTCTTGAATTTCTGATCTCCGTCCGTATGGAAAACGCTGTGCGCCAGCTTGACGCGGGCGCCTCCGTGAAGGAGGCGGCGCAGCTTTCGGGGTATAGCGACGTTTCCAATTTCTCTAAAATGTTTAAAAAGCGGTACGGAAAAAGCCCGAAGGATTTTTATAGCCGCGCAAAGTAACGGAAAGGAGACCTCCTTAGAGGTCAAGAAAATATGAAACTGATTATTGCGGAAAAGCCAAGCCTTGGCAGAAATATTGCCGCCGCGATTGGCAATATGAAGCGGTGTGATGGGTACTTAGAGGGCAAAGACTATATCGTCAGCTGGGCCTTCGGCCATCTTTTTTCCTTGGCCGATATTGAATATTACGCGCCCAATCCCGACGGAACAAACCGTTGGACGATGGAAACCCTCCCTTGCATTCCGCCGCGCTTCCATTTTGAGCTTCGCCGCGGCGATGACGGAAAAACAGATAGCGGCGTTGTCAAGCAGGCCAATCTTTTAAAGGCCCTTTGTAACCGACCGGACGTTGATGCCATCGTTAACGCGGGAGACGCTGACCGTGAGGGCGAAATCATCGTGCGCCTTTGCATTCAGCACGCCTTGCAGGGAAGCACCGATAAAAAGAAAATTCTCCGCCTTTGGCTGCCCGACCAAACGGATGAGACGGTGCGCGCCGCGCTCGCCGATATGAAGGATGACAGAGAATACGATTCCTTGGCAAACGAGGGCTTTGCCCGTACCTATATAGATTGGCTGTACGGTGTGAACTTCACGCGCTACGCAACCTTGCGTATGGGAAGCCTTCTGCGCGTTGGCCGCGTTATCATTCCCATCGTGCGCGCCATCTATGATAGAGATATGACCATTCGCAACTTCAAGCCCGAAACCTATCTCTCTCTGTATAGCGCAGAAAAGACAAAGGGTGAGGTTGTAGAGCTAACCTCCAAAAAGAAATTCTCGGCCGAGGAAAGAAAAAAGGCGGAGGAAACTGCCGCGCTTTATAACCAAACGGGCGCAACCGTTGTTTCGGTGAAAAACAAGCAAACAACCCTCTTTCCCGGTAAGCTCTATTCGCTTTCCAAGCTGCAAAGCGTCCTTGGTAAAAAATATAAAATGTCTATGAGTGAGTCTCTTGCCATCGTGCAAAAGCTGTATGAGGCAGGATATCTGACGTATCCCCGTACCAACTCCGAGTATCTGGCAACGGCGGAAAAGGATAAGGTCAGGCGCATTCTTGCAGAGGTCGGCAAGCTTGGCTACCCCGTCACCTTCCGCGGCGGCAAGAACATCTTTGACGATAGCAAAATCGAATCTCACTCCGCTTTAACGCCAACGCACAAGATTCCTGCGCCAAACGCGCTTTCCGAAAAGGAAAAGCAGGTGTATTCTACCGTATTCCGTCGCTTCGTGGCTGTTTTTTGTAAGGAGGATTGCATTGCCGCCAAGACCGAAATGAAGATTGCCGTTGGCGACCTTGAGGAGTTTGTTTTGCGCGGTACCTCCATTTTGCAGGCAGGCTGGACGAAGTACGATGACGGCGGTCAAAAGGATAAAATTCTTCCCAAGCTTGAAGAGGGCGATAAGGTGGAAATCAAGTTCGCCCCCACCGAAAAGCAAACCACACCGCCCAAGCATTACACCATCGAAACCCTGAACCAATACCTCAAAAATCCCTTCAAGGAGGAAAAGGCCGCCACCAAGGAAAAAGAGGAAAGCGGCGAATTAGGGGAGGACGATGCCGAGGAATACCGCGCGATGTTCGAGGGCGTTGAGCTTGGTACAGAGGCAACGCGCACGGGCATTATCGACAATGCGCGTAAGAGCGGCTATATCGAGCTGAAAAAGGACGTATACACCATTCTGCCGGGCGGCATCTTCCTTATCGAATCCTTGAAGGATTTGCAAATCGGTATGGATAAGTACAAAACCTGCGAAATGGGTAAGGCGCTGAAAAAGGTGTTCCGCGGTGCTATGTCTGTTGCGGATAGCGTTGCCTTGGCAAGTGAGGAAATCAAGCGTGTCTTTTCGGAGGCCGAAAAGGTTGAAACGGCCAATATCGGCTTTATGGGCGAGGAGATTGGCCCTTGTCCTCTCTGTCACCGCCCTGTCAGGCGCACCTCCTTTGGCTACGGCTGCAGCGGCTACAAGGATGGCTGTAAATTCAGCGCAAAAATGCGCATTCTTGCGCACACGGTCACGCTTTCGGATATGAAGGCTCTCTTGGAAACAGGCAAAACTCCCTTGATTGAGGACTTCATCTCTCAAAAAACGGGAAAGAGCTTTTCTGCGCACCTCGTGCTTGAAAAGGATGGAAAAATCACCTTTTCCTTCCCACCCAAAAATACGGGTTACAGCAGCGGCGCTTCGCGCGCCTATGAAGCACCTGCCGAGGAAGCTCCCTTGCCCGAGGAGCCGCCAAGACCTTAAGCTTAAAGCCTTTAAGACCTTAAGCTCGCATATACAAACAAAGCGCCAAGCCCAAAGGGCTTGGCGCTTCTTGCATTTTTGATGAAAATTTGTTCGGTAAAGGGCTTATTGCCAAAGGTCAGCAGGGTCAAGCTCGGAGAAGTCTCCGTCCTTGAAGCCAACCTCCTCCAAATAGGGATAAATGAGAGGACGCTTGTCGCCGTAGCCGCCGTGGCTGTCTGAGCCATAGGTCACGCGAACACCCTTCTCGAACATAAAGCGCATATATTCTGCATATTGATGGCGGAAAAGCTCGGTCGTTTTGGGGTTGGTCAGCATATCCACGTTCATTTCAACGTACTTGCCGTTTTCCTTCAGCGCGGCGGCAAGCTCCTCGTGCGTAGAGTAGGGAATGGCCGAAAAATCGTCGTACCAAATCTGAAGACCGTGGTAGTAGGGGTGGCCGAGAATGGTGGTACGCTCGTCGGCGGCGAGGTACAAATGCATTCTTTCCCAAGCGGCGATGGCGGCCATCTTGTCGCGCACGTCGGGGTGAGGAACGTCAATATAGCCGTGCGCCGCGGCAACCGCGTATTGTACGCCGTAGGCCATCAGCTCCTCCTTGGAAAGCGCCATTTCCAAGGGATAAGAGGACTCTCCCACCAAAAGATTCGGCGGAACGTAGCCTTCGGGCGAATAGCCCTCGGAGGTCGGGTTTTGACGGTTGAAATCATAAAAGGGCTTCTCAATGGGGGTCAGCTCAACGCCGAGAAGCAGAATGGGGTTTTCCTTTTTTGCCTCCAGAACGTGCTTGGCGGATTCGGCAAGACAGCCGATGAATTTGTTGTTCGGCAGGTTCAAATGGTCGGTAACGCCAACCTGACGGTAGGAGCGCTCCTTGGCCTTTTCAAGAATGGTTGCAAGCGGAAGCACCGCGTCATAGGAATATTCGCTGTGGATATGTAAATCGGAATGTATCATACGTACACCTCATTTTAATTTCGTGATAAAGAAAAGCTGCCGCAAACGGTTTTAGATACGTTTGAGACAGCTTTTGTTTTGAATTAGTCAGCCGTATAGGGAAGCAAAGCCATATAACGAGCACGCTTGATAGCAACCGTCAGGGCACGCTGATGCTCTGCACAGGTACCGGAAACACGGCGGGGAAGAATCTTAGCACGCTCGGAAATGAATTTGCGAAGCTTTGCCACGTCCTTGTAGTCGATGGCAGTAGCCTTTTCTGCGCAGAACAGGCAGACCTTCTTGCGTCTGTGATTGTTCTGGCGGAAGGAACGCTGAGTATCGCTTCTATCCATTTTAATCAATCCTTATTTTCATTCATTCTCACTACGTTTGCAAGGGCTTTGGTGAGTGCAAAGACCTTGATTAGAAGGGCAGATTGTCGTCGCCGCTCTGTACCTCTTCAAATTCGGGCGTCGAGCCGCTCTGATAAGCGGGCGTTCCGTAAGCAGAGGGAGCATAGCCTGCGTCACCGTTGTCCGAAGCACCCGTTGCAGAGGCCTTGTTTTCCACGAAGGAAACCTCGTCTGCAATAACCTCGGTGGTGTAGCGCTTGTTGCCCTGTGCGTCCGTCCAGCTTCTCGTCTGAAGCTGACCGCAAACCAGATAGGGATGACCCTTCTTGAAGTACTTAGCAACGAATTCCGCCTGCTGACGCCAAGTAACGATATTGATAAAATCAGTATTCTGTCCTTGGTCCTGACGGGAATAGCGACGGTTTACTGCCAAAGTAAAGCTACAAACAGAGGTGCCTTGTGCAGTCTGCTTCAGCTCGGGATCAGCCGTTAAGTTGCCAATCAGAATAACCTTGTTAAAACTTGCCATCGTATTCACCTTCTTTGCATTTTTTTAAAATCTTATTCGCTGACAGTCTCAGCGGCAGGAGCCTCTTCGGCAGCTGCAGGGGAAGCCGACTTCGCCGTCTCTTCCACGCGGGTGGTCATCGAACGCAGGATGTTGTCGTTGATGCCCAGCAAGCGCTCAAGCTCAGCAGGGAAATCGGGATTGCTGTTAAACGCAGCCAGAACGTAGTAACCCTCATTGATCTTCTCAATGGGATAAGCCAGTCTGCGTTTGCCCCACTCGTCAACCTTTACAAGCTCGCCGTTTTCGGCGATGAGAGTGGTGAACTTCTCCTGAACGGCAGCAGCTTCCTCTTGGGAAAGAGTGCCCTTGATAACGAAGAGAAGCTCGTAAGAGCAAGTCTTGTTCTCCATTTCTTTTTACCTCCTTATTGGACTTTTTGCCGCAAATTTCCTTTGCGGTAAGGAGATGAATCGCAGTCGATTCAAATCACCATAGGATTATATCATACATTTCCAAAAAAGTCAACCCCTTTTCTTCCATAATTTTTCTTTTATAAGTTTCGTAAAGTAATGCACTCTGAGCGTGACGGTAGACATCTAAATGAGGCCGTTACGCCGAATCCTGATAAGCGTGATAAAGAGCCGATGTATATCGCAAAGCGGGTGCGGCACGATAAGAAAAACCATTTTGGAAAAAAATATTTCTGGAAATACCCGAGAAAATAAAAAAAGTGAACAGCGTCCCACGGGCTAAACTTGCGTCGCCCATTCATGAATGCAAATGCAAACACGCTGTTCACGAT
>JBGVMO010000192.1:0-2004 GCA_045124835.1 Eubacteriales bacterium | reverse complement strand
CGCACCCTTGATAATTCCTTTATCATACTCGATGAGGCTCAAAACACGACCAATGAGCAAATGAAAATGTTTTTAACGCGCTTGGGCAACGATTCCAAGGCGGTTATTACGGGAGATCCCTCGCAGACAGACCTTCCCGATAAGCAAAAAAGCGGCCTTGTCATTGCCACGCGAATATTGAAGGACATTGACGGAATTACCGTTCACACCTTTACAAGCCGTGACGTTGTGCGGCATCGACTGGTGCAGAAAATTATCGACGCTTATCAAAAGCAGGACAGTAAAAAATCATAAAAGGATGGACAAGCATATGAAGCATTACACCCCCGATATGCCGAAGCTGAGAATATATTTTTCGGCAGATAAGGACTATTCTCAAAACACCTATCTCATCAAGAAGGTGATTCGCGAGGCCGCCAGAGCCACGCTCTTTTCTGAAAAATTTGATGCAGACGCCGAGCTTTCGGTTATCCTTTGCGGCGCCTCGCACATTCGCGCCTTGAACAAGGCTTATCGCGATAAGGATGCCGCAACAGACGTTTTATCCTTTCCCATCTATACCGAGGAGGAAATTAACGAGCTGAAGGGCAATGAAGGAGAAAGCCTTGAGCTTGGTGATATGGTGCTTTCGCTTGAAAGAGCCAAGGAGCAGGCCGAGGAGCTGGGCCATAGCTTTTTGCACGAGGTCGCCTTTTTGACGGTGCATTCCGTTTTGCATCTTCTCGGTTATGACCACGAGCGCTCCTCTGAGGACGAGGAGGCGCAATGCGCCAGACAGAGAGCCATTATGGAGTGGCTTGTTTTCCCCGATGAAGTAAACGAATAAAGAAAGACGAAGGACAGTATGAAGAAAACAGCATTCATCGCCATCGTTGGCCGCCCCAACGTTGGAAAATCAACGCTTTTGAACAAAATTTTGGGCGAAAAGGTTGCCATTGTATCCAAGCGCCCGCAAACCACGAGAAATCGCATCACGGGTATCCATACCGTCGGCGAAAATCAGTTCGTGTTCTTGGATACGCCCGGTATGCATCGCCCTCGCACCCGTCTTGGCGACTATATGGTTACCACCACCAATAACGCCATCGGCGAAGCAGATGCCGTGATTCTCGTGGTAGAGCCGAGAGAAGAGGTGGGCGATATCGAGGCCGCCATGCTTGAAAAAATTAAAGCAATGGACCTGCCTGCCATTCTTGTTATCAATAAAATTGATGCAACGACAGCAGAAAACACGGCCAAAACCATTGCTGCTTATGCAAAGGCGCATACGTTCGATGCCGTTGTGCCGACCGTGGCAAAATCGGGCAAGAACGTGCAAGCGCTTTTAGAGGAGTGCGAGAAATATTTAACCGAGAGCGAATGGTTTTTCTCGGACGAAATCGTAACGGATCAGCCGGAGCGTCAGATTGCCGCTGAAATTATCAGAGAAAAAATGCTTCGTCTTCTGAGCGATGAAATTCCGCACGGAACGGCCGTGGTAATTGAAGCCTTTGAGGAAAAGCCAAAGATTTTGAAAATCCGTGCGGAAATCTTCTGTGAAAAGGATTCGCATAAGCGCATTATTCTCGGCAAGCAGGGCAGTATGCTCAAAACCATCGGCATCTATGCGCGCGAGGATTTGGAAAGCTTCTTCGGCATCAAGGTCTTTCTTGATCTCTGGGTCAAGGTTAAGGAAAATTGGCGTGATAGCGCCGTGCAGCTTTCCAATTTCGGCTACGATAAAAAAGATTTGCAGTAATTTTTGAAGGGAGAAATCGGCTATGGCGTTGGTAAAGACACGCGGTCTTGTGGTTCGCGTGGTGGACTACGGCGAGAAAGACAGAATTTTAACCGTCTTGACCGAGGATTTCGGCCTGATTACCGCTATGGCCAACGGAAGCCGCACCTTAAAAAGCAGAACGCTGATAGCCGCTGAGCAGTTCTGCTACAGTCAATATATTCTTTTTAAAAACAAGGATAGATATACCGTGCGCGAGGTGGAGCTGATAGAAAGCTTTTTTGACT
>JBGVMO010000191.1:0-11732 GCA_045124835.1 Eubacteriales bacterium | reverse complement strand
CTGCAAACCTTGCAATACAGACAGATAAAACAAGGCAGAACAAGCAAGAAAAAGAAAATAAAGTTTTTCGCAAAATCGCTTGCCTAAATGGCAAATTCGTGTTAAAATAAATACAAAGAAAAAAGTTTTTTTATAAAAATTAATTATGGAAAGAAATGTCTAACATTTTGTCAGACAAAAGATAGGCTTCTTTGAAGAATAAACCAAAGAGAACAAGCAAAAAGAGCGAATTTTGTCAGACAAAAACAAATTTGTTCGTCCCCTAACAAACGGCCTCGGAAACCTTTATAATGGTAGTACGATAAAACTGAGGAAGAAGAAATGAGCATTTGGAATGAATTGGAGAAGGACCCGTTTTTGGTTTCATTTCACGATGATACGTTAAATATGCTTGATGTGACTACGGAGTATATTCATATTCGCTTGAGTATATCGAGTAACACCTATTTTATCTTGGAAAACGAATTGAAGAACGTTTACATCGATAACGAAAATAATGAGTTGTATTTTGATATGGTCTTTTTCGAGCCTACCGTGAATGAAGATAGCGAATATCCCTCAATTATTAAATTTGAAGAGAGCTATTCTATCATCTCTTTGGAAAGGGATGGCAAAGAAAAAGGGGCGCTCTATTTTCAGAGGGATAACGCTTTGAATGCGGAACCGATTTGGGCTTTGAAATTTTCGTACAGGAGATGCATGGTTAAGAAATTTGCGGAAATGCCTTCAAAGCAGTATAATTCGCAACCGGAAATTTACGATAAGCGGTTTGACTTGGAGGAGTTTTTACTGCGTTGAGATGGTTGCTTTCATAAACAGGAGAGGAGGAATTGGCAATGAATATGGTGCTTGGAAAGAAAATCAAGGAAGCGGCATTTTCCGTTTTGCCGATTGCTCTTTTTGTTTTTCTTTGTAATCTGACGCCCTTGGTGAATTTCACCGCCTATGAGATGGCCTCCTTTTTCTTCTCGGTGGCGATGCTGATTGTGGGCATCGGGCTTTTCAATCTGGGCGCGGATTGGGCCATGACGCCGATGGGAGAGCGCATGGGTGCCTCCCTGACAAGCTCGCGCAAGATTGTGCTTTTGGTGGGCGTTGCCTTTATTATGGGTCTTTGCATCACCGTTGCCGAGCCCGATTTGACGGTGCTGTCCGAGCAGCTGGAGAACGCCATAAACCCGCTTCTTTTGATTGGCGCGGTTGGCGTTGGCGTTGGTATCTTTTTGGTGCTGGCGGTCTTTAAAATGCTCTTCCGCAAGCACTTATCCTCTCTTTTGATGTTCTTCTATCTGGCCCTTTTTGCGTTGGCGGCCATTTTGCTTCTGAACGACAACGGCGCGCTTCTGGCCGCCGCCTTCGATTCTGGCGGCGTTACGACAGGGCCTATCACCGTGCCCTTCCTGATGGCCTTCGGCGTTGGTATCGCGGGCACGCTCGGCGGCAAGGACAAGGGTGAAAACAGCTTCGGTATTGTGGCTCTTTGCTCTGTCGGGCCCATTTTGGCCGTGCTTTTGCTTGGCGTTTTCTCCTCGGGAGAGATGCATTACGAGATGGTGGAATACACCATGGGCGGCAACATCTTTCTCACCTTCTTTGCTTCGGCGCTTTCTGTGATGAAGGAGGTTGCCTTGGCAATTGCCTTGATAGCGGCCTTCTTTATCGTTTTGCAGTATGCTTATCTGAAGCTGCCCAAGGCCAAGCTCAAGCAGATTGGCGTTGGCATCATTTATACCTACGTGGGTCTTGTGCTGTTTTTGACGGCAGCCAAGGTGGCGTTTTTGCCGATGGGCTTTAAGATGGGCACCCAAATAGCCGAAACGGCGCCCTTTGCGGTTGTGGCTATTGGATTTGTTTTGGGTTTGGTAACGGTTATGGCAGAGCCCGCCGTGCACGTTCTGAACAAGCAGGTTGAGGAAATCACGGACGGTATGGTTAGCCGCAAATCCATGATGATAGCCCTTTCGCTTGGCGTTGGCATTTCCGTTGCGCTTGCCGGGCTTCGTATCGTTTTTGATTTCAGCCTTTTGTATTACATCGTGCCGGGATATTTGCTCTCCTTGGGGCTTTCCTTTTTCGTGCCCGGCCTTTATACCGCCATTGCGTTTGACTCGGGCGGCGTTGCCAGCGGCCCCTTGACCTCCAGCTTTATTTTGCCCTTTGCCATCGGCGCTTGCGCCGCCTTGCAGGGCGAGGCCAAGATTCTGAGCGATGCCTTTGGTGTTGTGGCGATGGTGGCAATGACCCCTCTTATCACCATACAGCTTCTCGGCTTCCGTGCCATTGTTGCCAAGCGCGTGCGTGAGAAGATTGCCTGGTCGCGTATTCTCGGCGCGGATGACGAGCAGATTATGGATTTCGACATATAAGTTTGACATATAAGGAAATACAAATAAAACGAAAAGGAGGTCGGCTATGGAGACCGAAAAGAAAAAAGCGCCCGCACGAGCGAAGCGCCAAAAAAAGCAGGCAAGCCTGCCCGAAAGACCCGTTCTTCTCTTTACCATTGTGTCAAGAAACAAGGCGGAGCTTTATGCTGACCTGCTTCAAGCCTTTGAGTCCAATATACAGATGATAATGGCGGCCAAGGGAACGGCAAAAACCGAAACCCTACAGCTTTTAGGTCTGGTTGATACCGAAAAGGCAGTTATCATCAGCATTTTGCGGCACGAAAGAGCCATAGCAGCCATGGAGATGCTGGAGGAAAAATTCCGCACGATTAAAAACGGAAAGGGCGTTTCCTTCTTGGTGCCTGTTTCAAGCACCATCGGCGTGGTCATTTATCAATTTCTCTGCAACCAACGGGCGTACGCTCCCGTTTCCGAGGAGAAGAAAAGAGGTAAGCAATGAAATACCAATATGAGTGCATCGTTTGCATTGTAAACGCAGGATATAGCGACGAGGTGATGGATGCCGCGCGCGCCTTTGGTGCAACGGGAGGTACGGTGATTCACGCGCACGGAACGGCCAACCGCGAGGCTGAGCAGTTCTTTCATATTACCATTGAGCCCGAGAAGGAAATCGTGCTGATTTTAGTGCCGAGTGCCTTGCGCAACGATATTCTGCACGCGCTGTATAACCAGGTGGGGCTTAAAACCGAGGGGCAGGGCATTGCCTTCTCGCTTCCCGTGGAAAAGGCCGTCGGCTTGACAGGCGGTGAGGGCCTGCCAACCAAGAAGGCAGAAAAGGAAAAGACCGAAAAGACCGAAAAGACCGAAAAGCAACCCGTTGAGGATGAGTGAGCCTCGGGATAAAAGAAAAAACGCCGTTACGGCGTTTTTTCACTTTTTTGGCTTGGTGAAGCGGAAAGCGGCATTGGCGCGCCAAATGGGATGCCTTATTGTCCTTTTTTCTCCAAAGCCTTATGGGTTCGATTTAGGTTGCGCTTGGTTAGCCGTAAGGGAATCGAACCCATAAGGTTTTGGAGAAAAAAATAACGGCGTATGCTTTCGATAAATCGCTTGCAATATCGTATATTACTGCGCGCTTCCTCGGCGCCCCCACTCGCTATTTTTTGTCCAAAACTGCTTCGCACCCTACGGCGAATAGATTTTTGATGGATTTTGTTGTGATTTGTCCAAGGCAAAGCGCGACGAAAGACGCGAAAATCTATCGTCGTTGGGCTTTTGGGTTCGATTCCCTTACGGCTAGCAAGAAAGCCATAAAGGAAAAAGCCGATACGCAACGTATCGGCTTTTTGTTAGCGAACCTCAAAATCAAAGACACGGTAATCCTCAACTCCGTGGGTTGAAAGAGGAACAAAGCGCAGGGATTTGACCGTCCAATCCACCGCATGCTTGACGAAGCGCTGATGGTTTTCCGCAATTTCAAGGGTGACGGACTCGCCGTTTGCAAGAACGCCCTCGATGCGATAGGCATCCACAAGCGTCCTTGGCAGTTTGAACTTGGGCTCCACAAGCGGATAGCAGAAGGGCATATTGTGGTAATCGCGGTTCATATCGTTATCAAACACAAGGCGGATTTCTTCAATTTTGGTGGGCTTTTCAAAGGTGTATTCGATAAAATCACCTTTTTGACCGACCCAGCAGTTTTCTTCACCGCGCTCGATACCGTTGCGCACAACCTCTGCCGTACAGGCGGCATTTTTGGTGAGAGCAGGCACCTCTCTTTGCAGCCAAGGAATAAAGCAATCGTCGGCCATCAGGGTTTGCTGCAAGCGGGGAACATTCACCTCTGCAACGTGACACCTCTCGGAAAGCGCCTGTGCCACGGCCGTACCCAAGGCCTGACCGAGAACGGCGCAGGTGGCCATTACGCGAGAGGAAGAAAGGGCGGCGTGGGTCACACTGATATTGCGCCCTGCAAAGACGAGATTTTCAATATTGGCCGAAATCATACAGCGTAAGGGCAAGCCCCAGGGCTGCGGTGCGGGATGATAGATAGAGGGGTGGCCGCCCTCGTAATAAAAGCCCTCGGGGAAATGATCGTCCATCGTCCAGCCCGCGTAAGCAACAATGTCCTCAAAGCGACCCTCGGCCTCTACGTCATTCTGGTTCACAATGTATTTACCGACGTAGCGACGGCTTTCGCGCTTACCCGGCAAAAAGCCAATCCACTCAAGCTCCCAATTATCAACGCCGTGATCGCCGTGATTCTTCATATGATCCCAAACGCCGTAGCAGATTTTCAAAAGCTCCTCACGGCATTTGTCTGTATCGTGAATGCAATCCCATTCACCGCCAAGCTCTATCCACCAGAAGTTGCAGGCAGGGGTATGGTTACGGGCAGGAAAGGCATCCTCATCGGGATACGAATAGGCCCAAGAGGGCGGCGTGAAAGGCACCTTGTGGTCGGTTTCGCGAATCTGGAACAGACAGCTCATGCCCATCGTCTTTTTATCCGCTACGTCGGGAGGAATGGTTTCATTATGCTCTGCCTTGGCTTCTCTGCCGTATCTGTATTCCGCGCCCGTCAGGTCAGCCAGAATAGAGTCGCCCGAGCAATCGGCAAAATAGGCGGCCGCAACCTCGTGGAAGGTTTCGGCATTGGACTGCCAAGCCTTGACGGATTTTATTTTGTTGCCGTCCATAGCGGCATCAAGACAGCTGGTGTTCAAAAGAAGGGTGAGATTTTCCTCTGCCATTGCCTTTTCGTAAAGCACACTATCCCAGATAGCATAGCGCAGAGAGGGATTCTGATAAAAGTTCTCAAGCTCGATTTCCTCGATAATGCCGCTTTCACGGTTGTCCTTACCGTGCGCGCCACCGATACCCATACGGATTTCGCTGGAGGCATTGCCGCCAAGGACAGGGCGGTCATGAATCAAGACGGTTTTTGTGCCGTGGCGCGCCGCCGCGATAGCACAGCAAAGCCCCGCCATACCGCCGCCAATAACGCAAAGCTCGGTTTGATAGGTTAAGGTTCTCATAGAAGCTCCTACTATTGACTTTTTATAATTTCTATGCTATCATTATAGCACAAAAACAAAGAATTTCACGGTAAATTCGGGCAAAAAACATAGAAAAACGGGCAAATTCATATGAATGAAATCGAAGCTATTGAGCGCTATCTTGTCTTTCTTATGACCGAATGCGGTCTTTCCGTCACCATTCACCCCATTGAAAAGGAATCTCTCGTTACGTTTGGCCCTCTTTCCCATTTCACTTCGCACAACAACTCCTATTGCGCGCATATCAAATCGACGCCTGAGGGATGGCACAGATGCCTTGCCCAACAGAAGAAGGTGCTGAAGCGGTGCAAATTGGAGAATGGCGCCTTTTGCGGTACCTGCCACGCGGGCGTTTTCGAATACGTTTATCCCTTGTTTGACGGCGACGGTGTTATCGGCTTCGTTTCAGTCAGCGGCTATGCGGCCGAGAAAGCCGAGGCGCGCATTGAAGGCGCCGCTATACGCTTTGGCTATGACGAGCAGATCTTAAAGAAAAAGCACGCTTTATTACGCCTGCCGCTTGATGACGGAGAAAGGGCGCGCGTTGATACCCTGCTTTATCCCCTTTGTCAAATGCTGACGCTCGCCTATATGCAAAGAAACGAGGCAGAACGGAAGGAATCCTTGGCAACGCAAATTTGCCGCTACGTGAAAGGACATTACGCAACCGACCTGACAACCGAGAAAATCTGCCAGAAATTCTATTGCAGTCGCTCACATTTCAGCCACTCCTTCAAGAAGGAAACGGGAAAAAGCTTTCGCGAATATCTGTCCGACGTGCGCCTTGAGCAAGCCAAGCACCTTTTGCTTTATTCGCATATGAGCGTTACGGAAATTTGCTTCTCGGTCGGCTTTAACGACGCCAATTATTTTTCAAACGCATTTAAGCAAAAGGAGGGGATTTCTCCCCTTGCCTATCGACAAAAAAGAAAAACGCACGAAGCGCTGTAAGGCAGCGTTGGCTTGACAGCAAACGCTTTTTTTGCTATACTCAAGATAAGAAACGCAGGAAGGAGTATCCCTATGGGCATTTATATCGTGCTTTGTGTTGTTACGGCGCTTTTGACGCTTGCGCTTTTTTACGCACTCTTTAAGCTTATTTGGTACGCACGAGAAATGCTTTTGCTTTCTCGCTCTTTAAAGGCCGCAGAGCGTGCCGGTGCGGTGGTTACAAGGAAGCGCGGTCTTTTTGCGCCTCTTTT
Source organism: Eubacteriales bacterium (assembly GCA_045124835.1). Lineage (GTDB taxonomy): Bacteria > Bacillota > Clostridia > Oscillospirales > CAG-272 > UBA1740. The sequence goes on along the minus strand of JBGVMO010000191.1, from coordinate 5,123 downwards.
CAAGCAAAAAGGCGAGGTGGATTTTACGGTTGATACAAACGGCCGACAGTACGCCGTTTCGGTGCTTTCGTTTATCTCCACGCGCGGCAGATGGAATTTTGAAAAGGGTAAGGACGGATATCTTCTGGAATGCAGACGACGCCCCTTTTTCTTCTACAAAAAGAAAAACCACAGCGGCGCACCGCTTCACGCCTTGGAATATGCGCGCGAAACGCATTTTGCCAGAAGAGCGCTTTACATATCCTCAAAAGCGAATGATGCAAAGGAAATTTTCTTGCTTTATCCTTGGCCGCGCACCGTTTCAGAGACAAGCTCGCAATATAGGGAGCTTTTTCCCAAGGACACGGTTGCAGGACACACGCTGATGGACGCAAGAACCTTTTTTGAAACGGTTTTTGAAAAGGATACAACTGAAGAATGAGTAGAAAACGCGGCATTTTCATGCCGCGTTTTCTGTTAGAAGTCAGATTTTGCACACCTGATGCTTTTGGCGATAGACGCTCGGCGAGAGGCCAACCTCCTTTTTGAAGGCACGGCAAAAATGCGCAGGGCTCTCAAAGCCGGAAGCGGCGGCTATCGCGCTGATTTTCAGCCTTCCGTCTGACAACAGATGCTTGGCCTTTTGCATACGGAGCGAAAGAATATACTGCTTGGGCGAAACGCCAAGGCTTTCGCGAAACAGGCGCCTGAAATAAACCTCGCTGATATTGGCGCGACTTGCCAAAAGGGCGTTTGTGATAAGGGGCGAGCAGTAGCCGCTATGAAGAAGCTGGATAGCCGGAGCAAGGACGGCGGGTGTTTTGGGCGAGGAAAGCTCGTTCAGAATCTCGTACAAAAGAGAAAAGGCCTTATTACGATTTTTGCCCATAGAAAAAACATCCTGTAGCTTTTGAAAGCATTTGGCCAGAAGCTCCGGGTTTTGCACCTCAAGAACGGTTACCGTATCCGTTAAGGGCAAGAGGGTTTTGAAATTGATGACGGGGAAATACCCGCTCGCCTCGCCACGCAAGGAATAGCTTTCACCCATAGGCAAAATCACGGCGTGCATCTTGTCCTCCACGTACTCCTTCCCTCTATGCGTATACACGATGCGACCTTCCCCGATACAAAGAGAAATTCCGTAGCTTGGTCTGTTTTTCATTTCGGCCCGCCGATTTTTCGGCGAATAGACGGTTACAGCCTCTAAAAGCTCCGTAACAATCACGCTATCCAAATCCATCCGTCTTTCCTCCCTTTTGGCACATTATATCATTTTTTTCAATGATTTGTCAATATCGTTTTGTTTTTGTATCGGAAAAGTCAATTCTTTATCGATTTTAGCATTGAAAAACGCAGGCTTGTCATATATAATAATAAAAAAAGCAAAGGAGATTCTATCATGGATTTCACGAATAAAACGGCCATATCGACAGGCGCGGCCTCGGGAATGGGGCTACTCTTCTCTGAAAACTTTGCCGCCCTTGGCGGAAACGTCGTTATGTGCGATGTCAACGAGGCGGTGCTTGCCGAGAAGGTCGCCGCCATCAACGCAAACGGAAAGGGGCGAGCGATTGGCGCTCTGTGCGACGTGCGCGATTATGCGGCGGTCACGGCGGCCTGCGAAATGGCTATTGCGGAATTTGGCAGTATTGACGTCGTTGCCAACTTTGCAGGCGGCACGGCGGTCAGAATGCAAAAGGTGGATTTTAACACCTACCCCGAATTTCCCGACGTGCCAATTGAGGTATACGACTGGGGCATTGACGTCAATCTGAAGGGGCCCTTTTATTTCGCGCACGCGGCCCTCAAGCACATGCGCACGCAAAGAAGCGGACTCATTATCAACATCGGCTCAATTTCGGGCGCAGAGGGCGACAGATACGGCGTGGATTATCCCACCTCCAAGGCGGCGCTGATGTACGGACTAACGAAATCTCTGGCCCAATACGGCGCGATGTACGGCATACGGTGCGTTTGTGTTTCGCCCGGCCCCGTTTTGACGAGACCCTCGATGGCGAATATGAAAACGCCGCTCGGCAGAGCCGCAGATCCGCAGGAAATTATCGATTTGATTTTGTTTATCGCCTCTGAAAAGGGGCAGTTTATTAACGGCGAAAATATTATGATAGACGGCGGTCGAAACGCAATGACAAGGCTGGTGCAGCCATGAGAAAGCCCACATTTTTACATCAGAACCGCCCACTTATTACGGGCATGATTTTGAAAAGCACGGCGGACGAGGTGCGCTTTGCCATCAAAAACGCGCTTGCCGACGGTGCAGACGCGCTTGGCATTCAGCTTGAATGTATGCCTCCCGAAATGCATACGGAGGAAAATTTCGAAAAAATCTTCTCGGCGGCGGCAGGGCACCCGATTTACGTAACGAATTACAGGGGCGGCCAAAACGCTTCCCTGAAGGACGAGGCTTTGGCCGAGAAGCTTTTGCTCGCCTTATCCTGCGGTGCGACGCTCGGCGACGTACCGGGAAGCGCCTTTGACTATGACTGCGGTATGGGTATCGGATACGAGCTTTCTATGAAGCCTGATGCTATTGAAAAGCAGATGGCTTTGATAGAGCGCATTCACGCAATGGGCAAGGAGGCCTTGATATCCTCTCACGTAACCCGCTTCACCCCTGCCGAAAAGGTGCTTGAAATTGCCCTCGAACAGCAAAGACGGGGGGCGGATATTGTGAAAATCGTGACCGCCGCCAACTCTGAGGATGAGGAGCTTGCCAATCTCTCTACCACGGCGCTTTTGAAAAAGGAGCTTTCCGTTCCCTTCCTGTTTTTATCGGGCGGCACGCATTCCAAGATGCACCGTATGATAGGCGCCCAGCTTGGCTGCGTGATGTACTTGGCTGTTCACGAGCATTCGGCAACCTCTGTTCCTACGCAGCCCACTATCCGAGCGGCCAAGGCGGTCAGAGACAATTTTGATTATTTGCCGGATGTAATCCATTCGTAAAAGCTGCATGATAAAAGGCAATATCCCCTCGTGAGATATTGCCTTTTTTGTGCTTTAGCGCCCCTTTCGGTATTTTAACGGCGTGGTGCCCGTTAAATCGGTAAAAACCCTTCTGAAATGGTTTTCGGAATGAAAGCCCACCGTTTCGCTGATTGTGGCAATCGAATAGCTTGTGTTTTCCAAAAGCTCAAGTGCCACATTGATGCGAATGGAATTGAGAAGGCCTATCGGCGTTTGCCCCAGCTCGCGCTGAAAGGAATGGTAGAGGGTCGACTCGGAAACGTGGCAGGCCTTGGCCAAATCCGAAACGGAAAAATCGGTGTTCCATCGGTTCGTGATATATTCAACGGCATCCTGTAAGGGCTTATCAAAGGCAATCTCGCTCGGCTTCATTTTGACAACAATGGTTTTTAAAAGGGCATAAAAACGGGAATAGGCCTCCAAGGCCGCAAGCTGATCCATTGACAAAAGCGCGGCAATTTGCAGAATATCATCCTTTATACTTGCTTCCGTCTCTATGATCTGCGGCGCATATTTAAAGCTTTCGTAATGCATAAAGCAGCTTAAATACACAACCTCGATTTCCGGCTCTCCGTGCCATTCCGAATAGCAATAGATGCTTTCCGGGATAAATACAACATCCCCCTCTTTTACTCGCAGCCTTTGGCTTAAATAGATATACGTACCGTTCCCCTTGACAACGACACCGAGCCTCGATTTTCTTTTGTTGCTGTTGCCGCGGCAAAAGTGATATTTATGAAACACGTGGTGCGAGGTTGAAAGCTCTGTGACGCAAAGCGTGCTGTTTTCCATTTATCTTTCCCTTAATTTGCAGAATAGTTGTTTTTTTTACAGTATACTATATTGCAACCGTTTTTGCAAGATGATATAATAAAATTGTCCAAAAATCATCATTCTTCCATAAGAGAGGCAAATACATGAAAAAAATCAAAATTGCCCAAATAGGCACGAGCAGATACAGTCACGGCTGTTCCATCTTTGCAAGCCTTGTCAAGCAATCCGATATTTTTGAAATCGTCGGTTACGCGCTTCCCGAAAACGAAAAAGAAAAATTTCCGAACGAGGTTTGCTGCTTCAAGGGCTACCGCGAGATGACGGTGGAGGAAATTTTGAGCGACCCCGAGATAGAAGCGGTCGCGGTGGAGACCGAGGAAATATATCTTTTGAAATACGCGCTTATGGTGGCCAAAGCGGGCAAGCATTTACATATGGAAAAGCCCGGCAGTCCAAGCCTTACCGATTTTCGCGCACTCGTTTCCTTGTTAAAAGAAAAGAAGCTTACCTTTTCGCTTGGGTATATGTACCGCTTCAACCCAAAGGTGAAGGAGGCGCTTACGCGCATCAAAAATGGCGATCTTGGCAAAATTTTTGCTGTTGAGGCCGAAATGTGCTGTAAGCACGGCAAGGAAATACGAGAATGGCTTAGCTGCTTTCCCGGCGGTATGACCTTCTTTCTCGGATGCCATCTGATTGATTTGGTTTATCAGATTTTGGGCGTTCCGAAGGAGGTTATTCCCTTAAACTGCCGCACGGGCTTTGACGGCGTTGATTCCGTGGATTTCGGTATGGCGGCGTTCCGCTATGAAAACGGCATTTCCTTTATCAAGGCCGCAGACGTTGAGGTTGGCGGATTTACGCACCGCCGTTTGCGCATCACGGGCGAAAAGGGCTCGATTGAAATCAAGCCCCTTGAATATTACCCGCACTTGCCCGAGAGTGACGCGCAAACTTCCGTTATGTCTGAATGCTTTGACCAAAAGACATGGCAAGCCGAGTGGCAAACGACCGAATCAGCGGAATTTGACCGCTACGACGATATGATGCGGCACTTTGCCGAGGTTGTCAGAGGCAAGGAAAATCCCTATTCCTACGATGACGAGTTGAAGCTTTTTGAAATAATTATGGAGGCCTGCAAAGAGGAAAAAACGATATGAAAACGAAACAGATTGTATTTACGAAGCCCTATACCGCCGAGCTTTTAGAGGTTGAATACGAGGCGCCGCGCGCACACGAGGTGACGGTTGACCTTGCCTATTCCGCCATTTCGGCAGGAACGGAAAAGGCCAATTTTGTCGGCGAGCGCAACAAGACGCAAATGGCCGAGACGGATGCGGCCGAATGGCCGCGCACGGTGGGATACAGCGCCGCAGGCTATG
>JBGVMO010000190.1:0-8114 GCA_045124835.1 Eubacteriales bacterium | reverse complement strand
CTTGATATACCGACGAAAATTTGACGATATTCATTGCAATGATGTAGGGCATGATTCATTTTGTAAAATGAATCATGCAAAAGTCGATAAAATCGACTCGTAGAAACGCAGGAATGCGTTTCTACATCCTACAATCATTATAGCGACAGAAAACGAAAAAACGGAAGGGGTCGGCCTGCTATGAAGCTTTTTTTCACCTTTTTGAAGGGAACGGTCGTTGGCATCGGCGGCGTTGCGCCCGGGCTCAGCGGCAGCGTGATGCTCTTGATTCTGGGGCTTTACGAGCGCGCGGTGGAGTCGGTCAGCTCGCTATTTAAATCGTGGCGAGATTTCAAAAAAAGCGTGCTTTTTCTGGCGCCCTTGGCCGTCGGCATGGTGCTTGGCATTTTTCTTTTCGGCAAGGCGGTGGATTTCGCCTTGGGGGCATTCCCCTTCGTTACGCGCTATCTTTTTCTCGGCCTCGTGCTTGGAACGCTTCCACTTTTCTGGCGCTCGGTGACGAAAAACGGCTTTGCGCTCCGTTATGCTTTCTTCGTGCTTGTTGCACTTTTGCTCGGCATTCTTGTTTTTTATGTCAACAAGGGCGGCTTTCCGCCCGTAACCGAGCCGAGCTTCTGGCAATCGGCTCTTCTCGGCCTTGCCGTTGCGGGCTCCTCCATCATTCCGGGGGTGGATAGCGCGGTCATTCTCTCCTCGCTTGGCCTTTACGAGCTGTACGTCGGCTCAATTGCCAATCTTGACTTCGCCGTTTTACTGCCTGCGGCAGTCGGCGTTGTGCTTGGCGTTTTTCTCTTCTCCTTTTTGATGAATTTCCTTATCAAGCGGTTTTACACCGCCACCTTTTCGGTGATTCTCGGCCTTTTCCTTTCGATTATTCCCAAGGTTCTGACAGAGGAGTGCCGCCTTCTTTCCTTTGGCGACGCGGCCTTGGCCATTCTTCTCGTGCTGTTCGGCTTCGCCCTTGCCTTTTATCTTGGCGACATCGAGGGCAACAACCGCCGTCTTTCCCGCCTGTTCGGCAAAGAGAAGGCCAAAGAAGAGACGGAGAAATAAGAGAGTCCTTACCTTGATAAAGGCCGCTCGGCTAAAAACAAAAAAGAACTGCCGCACCGTAGCAAGCCGCTATGGCAGGGCAGTTCTTTTTTTATGCGATTTTTGCTTTTGGACTTTTTGTTGCGGTTGGATAAAAGAGGGGGCTTAGCGGTGGCTTGCGTGGAAGCAAACGCCAACCGTATCGGGCCCGCAATGGCCGCCGATGGTCGGGTTGACAACCGAGATTTCCGTTTGCAAATCGTCGCCGTAGGCTTCCTTCAAGGCCGCTTCAAGCTCAAGCGCAAGCTCGTAGGCGTCTGCGTGGCCGATGATGACGCGGTGCGCCTTGATATCCTCCTTTAAGGAATCGACGTATTGCAGAATGGCTCTGATGGCGCCGCCTCTGCCTCTGGCCTTGGCGACCGAGCGCATCACGCCGTCCTCCCCGATATTGATGATGGGGCGAACGCCGAGGATGTTGCCGAAGAATGCAGAAAGACCGCTGACTCTGCCGCTACGGCCAAAGAATTTCAAATCATCCGCGTAGAAATACACGGCGAATTTGTCAACCTCTTTTTCGGCCCAAGCGAGAATCTCGTCAAGCTCGGCGCCCTTTTGCGCCAGAAGTGCAATTTCAACGGCAATGTTGTAGCAGCAAATGCTGACGCCCTTGGTGTCAACGGTGGCAAATCTCCGCTCGGGATACTTCTTTTGCAGCTCCTCCCAAGCAAGCTTCAGCGAGCCAAAGGTGCCGCTCATCGCCGCAGAGAAATGCACGTAGAGAATATCCTTGCCCTCCTTCAAGGTGGGCTCAAAAAGGTCGATATAGGCCTGCGGAGAAAGGGCGAAGGTTTTGGGAATCTCGCCGCCGCGCAGAATGTCGTAATAGGTCTTGCTGTCAAATTCCTCAAAGTCAATATAGGGGTAAACGTCCTTGCCCGAAAGGGTGTAGGGCATACTGATGAGCTTGTAGCCGTATTTCTCGGCAAGTGCGGGGGTAAAGTCGGTGTCGGTGTCTATAAACAGCTGATACATAATCGCTCTCCTTTTGCTCTTGGTGACCTTGCTTTATCGCGCCGCACTCTTTGAAAGGGCGCATTCGCAACCAAGGCTTTCCTTTTGACGAGGCAAGTATAGGGCGTAAACCTCAACTTTACATCAACAAAACCCGATTTTGCAGAATTTTGTTGAAATTTTGCGTTTGAACGCAAAAAAACACCCGTTTTCGCTCTCCTTGACGGATAAAGCGGCAAACGGGTGCCTTATAAAAGCTTGCTGAAGCAAGACTTAACGGTTGAGCTTGTGGGCCTGCAGCTCGCGGAAGTAGGCCTCGGTAGTGCCAACGCTGCGCTCGGGAATGTAGTGATAGGAGGCCTTCAGCTCCTCTTCGGTGTGGTAAGAGGAATAAAGACCGCCGCAAAGACCCGAATGGTCACAGCCGCCCGAAATAAAGAGGTTCTTTTCAAGGGCAATTTGGTAGGCTCTTTCCTTTTCCTCCTCGGTCAAGTCGGGATGCCAGACCTCTAACCCCTCAATGCCGACCTCCATTAAGTAGTCGATGTCTTCAAGCTGGTTGTGGGGGTGTGCCACAACGCAGAAGCCGCCTGCCTCCTTGACTAAGGGAACAAGCTCCTCTAAGGTCTTGAACTTGATAACGGGGGGATACTTGCCGCGCTGCTTCTGGAAATGGGTGAGGAAGAAGTCCATATAGTCCTCGTCCTTCACAAGACCCTTGGCCTTCATCGCGGCAAACACGTGGTTGTTGCAAAGCCAGATAACGCCCTCGTTGTAGGCAAGAACCTCCTCCCATGTGATGCCGGTAAGACCGCCCGTGGAGACGGCCTCGTCAAAGCAGCTTTTGGTGTTGTCGGTTTGTCTTTTGCCCATTAAGCGCAGATATTCAGCCATCGGGGGATATTCGGGGTCAAAGGAGAAGGCCACAATGTGGTAGCATTTTTGGGTTACGGGAGAGGAAACGGAGAACTCAACGGCAAAAAGCGCCTCGATGCCCTCCTTGTCGCAGGCCGCCTTGAAGGAAGGGTAGCCCGTTGCGGTATCGTGGTCGGAAATGGCAAGGCCGCGATAGCCCTCTGCCTTGGCGACGCGCACGATCTCCTCAGGGGTGTATACGCCGTCGGAATGGGTGGTGTGCATATGAAGGTTTGCGTAAAAATCCATAATAAGCTCCTTTTATGTTTTTAATGAAGAATCGCGCCTTACAGGGGGCGCTTTTTAATAACCGATTCGGTTTCGTTGTAGAGGACGACCTCGCCCTTTTGGTTCTTGGCCGTGATGGTTACCGTCACCAAGCCGTTTTTCGCGTTGCGCGGGGTGAGGGCCGAGATAACGGCCTCGCCCGTTAAAATGTCGCCGGGGTAAACGGGCTTCGTCCATTCGATTTTGGTGGACTTGCCTGCAATCAGCGCGTCCTTGAAAAGCCCCTTCTCCAAGAACTTGGCCCAAACGCACATAAAGGACATCACCCCGGGGGCAATCAGGCCGCCAAAAGGGGTGGCCTTGGCGTATTCCTCGTCCGTATGTAAAGGAATGTTGTCATAAAGACGGGCGAAATCCAGCATTTTTTCCTTTTCGATGGGGGCAGGGTCTAAAAGAAAGGTGTCACCGACAGAAAAATCCTCGAAGAACATGGCGCTTCCTTCCTTATACCGTGTAGTCAAAGGCCATGCGCGTGTCAACGGCGGGGCGGACAAGGCCCACGGCGATTTCCTTGTGCAAGGGGTTCTCCTGATAGGCATCAAGCGCCGCCTTGTCGGTGAAGGCGGAGTCCATCATCAAATCGCCCGAGGAGGAGGGAAGGCCCTCGGTGAGAATGCGCATTTCCAAAAGCCCGTCAATTTTGCCCAAAAGTCCTTCAAGTGCCGCCTTGATGTCGGCCTTGGCGCCGTCCTTGTCGGCAACGGAATCCTTGAGCTTCCATATAATCATATGCTTAACCATAAGCGTCTCCTTTTTTGCGCCCGCGCGATGTAAAGAGAAGTTTACACTTCGTTCTGCGAGGGCGTTTGTATACCGCAATTATAGCACAAAGGCCTTCTGAATGCAACGGTTGCCGCTGTAAATTTGCAAAAAAATAAAAAAATAAAATTACCACTACCAATTTTTAAATATGTATGGTATAATAAAAATGTTATTATCGTTTTCGTGTCCGTTTGTGCGAAAGCGACAAAAGGAGAAAAACCATGAAAAAAGAAAAGACCTCGGCCACAGTCGGCCAGCGCCCGTTCGGCATGCGAGACAAGCTCGCTTATGCCGCAGGAGATCTCGGCTGCAATATGAGCTTTGCGCTGAAAAGCACCGTTCAGACCTTCTGGCTCGTATTTATGACCCTGGAAACAGGCCTGCTCTCCATTCTTTTGCTTCTCGTGCAGATCTGGGATGCCGTGAATGACCCGCTTATCGGCACCTTGATTGACAACGACAGAAGAAAGTACAGACACGGAAAGTTCAAGACCTATATTTTCATCGGTGCTTGCGGATTGCTTCTCGGCGGTGCGGCTGTATTTTTGCCCTTCCCCGATGCGCCCGTTTTCGTAAAGGCGATGCTCTTCGTTCTGGGCTATATCGTTTGGGATGCCTTCTACACCGTTGCAAACGTGCCCTACGGCTCGATGCTTTCCCTCGTCACCGAGGACGTCGGTGAGCGCGCACAGCTTTCCACCTGGCGCTCGGTCGGCTCGATGATTGGAAACATTCTGCCCAACGTCATTCTTCCGATGCTTATCTGGCAGAAGGTGACCTATGACGGCACCACGGGCTTCCTTGACAAAATTGAGATTCCCGAGGGCTTTGACAAGTCGCAATTCCTTATCAACCCCGAAACCAAGCTTCCTTACGAGATTGGTGACAAAATCCTTTCTCCCGCAACCGGTAAGGAGGTTGAGATTCTGCTTGGTGACAGAGTGTTCTTTGCCGCATTGATTATGGGTGTTCTCGGCTTTGTCGCATTCCTTTTCATGCTTAAGAAGATCACCATCCGCGTGAACGAAAACACCGTTAAGACCAACGAGGGCGGCGCAAAGCTCAGCATTTTTGCGGCCTTCGGCAAGTTTATGAGAAACCGCCCTGCTGTGGGCGCAACCGTTGCGGCTATGGGTATGTTCCTCGGTATGAATGCCGCCACCACCGCAACCACCATTATGTTTGCCACCTATTTCAATATGGCACAGCTGTCCGGCCTTGTGCAGATGATTGGCTTCTTGCCGATGCTTCTCTTTATGCCCTTCATTACCAAGATTGTAAAGAAGTACGGCAAAAAGGAGGCCTCTGTTTTCGGAACGCTGATTTCCATTCTCGGCGGCTTGATTATGTTCGTGTTCCCCTTGATCTCGAACACGATGATTTCTCTTGCCGTATACCTGCTTGGCCTCGTTCTCTTCGGCATCGGTATGGGCATTTACACCTGCGTATCCTGGGCTATGATGGGTGACGCCATCGATTACAATGAATGGAAGTTCGGCACGCGTGAGGACGGAACGGTATACGCACTGCATTCCTTCTTCAGAAAGCTTGCGCAGGGCGTTGGCCCCTCGCTCGTGCTTCTGATGATGGGCTGGATTGGCTATCAGGCAAAGCTTGGCACCATCGGCCAGAGCTTCGACACCGCCCACAATATGTGCTGGTTGGTTGCCGCGCTTTATATGTTCAGCGCCATCGTGCAGTTCATCGGCCTTGCCGTAATTTACAACCTTGACAGAAAGACCCTCGGTCAGATGAAGGAGGAGCTTGACGCGAAGCACGCCGCAGAGGCTGCCGCCGAGAGCGCCGCAGAGTAAAAGACACTTAGAGGCGCTTGACCCCCTTGGCCAAGCGCCTTTTAAAACGAAATTTAAAGGAGATTATATGAGAGTTATACAGAGCTTAAACGAAAATTGGCTGTTTATCAAGGACACCGCCGATATTACGCTTCGCGAGGGTGCGACGGTGAACCTGCCGCACACCTGGAACGCCGAGGACGGCTTTGACGGCGGAAACGATTATTTCCGTGGCTCGTGCCTTTACGTCAAGACGCTGGAGAAGGCCGCGCTTCCCGAGGCAGACCTTTATTATCTCGAATTTCGCGGCGCCAACTCCTCTGCGGACGTATATGTGGGCGGCGAGAAGCTTGCCCATCACGATGGCGGCTATTCCACCTGGCGCGTCAATATCACCGAGGCGCTGACCGATAAGACCGAGATTGCCGTTGTGGTTGACAACGCGCCCTCTGACAGCGTGTATCCCCAGATGGCAGACTTCACCTTCTACGGCGGTCTTTACAGAGGGGTTAACCTTATCTGTGTGAACAAGAGCCACTTTGACCTTGATTATTACGGCGCCCCCGGCATTCAAATTACCCCCACGGTTGAGGGTGAGAACGCCAAGGTTGAGGTTCAAGCGTACGTTTCCCCGCTTTCCGAGGGGCAAAGCTTGGTTTACACCGTCTACGACAAGGACGAAAACGAGCTTTACCGCATGGAGTCCAAGGAAACGAAGGCCGTCTTTACGGTTGAAAACGTGCATCTCTGGCACGGCCGCCGCGATCCCTATCTTTACTGCTGTGAGGTAGAGCTGGTTGAAAACGGCGAGGTGCTTGACAGCGTTTGCAGTCGCTTTGGCTGCCGCAGCTATGAAATTGACGCCAACGAGGGCTTTATTCTGAACGGCGAGCCCTACGCCTTGCGCGGCGTTTCGCGCCATCAGGACAGATGGGGCGTTGGTAACGCCCTGCTTCCCGAGCATCACCAAGAGGATATCGACCTGATTTGCGAGGTCGGTGCCACCACCATTCGCTTGGCCCACTATCAGCATGACCAGTATTTCTATGACCTTTGCGACGAGCGCGGCTTGGTTATCTGGGCGGAAATTCCTTACATTTCCAAGCATATGCCCGGTGGCCGCGAGAACACAATCTCGCAGATGAAGGAGCTGATTTGCCAGAACTATAACCATCCCTCCATCGTTGTCTGGGGTCTTTCCAACGAGATTTCCATTGGTGGCTCGGATGAGGATTTGCTGGAAAACCACCGCATTCTCAATGACCTTGTGCATGAAATGGACAAAACGCGCAAAACCACCATTGCCGCCGTTTCGATGTGCAAGATGACCGACCCCTATCTTTTGATTCCCGACGTTGTTTCCTACAACCATTACTTTGGCTGGTACGGCGGCGAGACCTCGATGAACGGCCCTTGGTTTGACAAGTTCCACGAAACCCATCCCACCATTCCGATTGGCTGCTCCGAGTACGGCTGCGAGGCGCTCAACTGGCACACCAGCGACCCCAAGCAGGGCGACTACACCGAGGAATATCAGGCCTACTATCACGAGGAGCTGATTAAGCAGCTCTTTACGAGAAAGTATATGTGGGCAACGCACGTTTGGAATATGTTTGACTTCGGTGCTGACGCCAGAGCCGAGGGTGGCGAGAACGGACAAAACCACAAGGGTCTTGTCACGATGGACAGAAAGTACAAGAAGGACGCCTTTTATGCCTACAAGGCTTGGCTTGTTTCTCCCGAGGTTGACCCCTTCGTGCATCTGTGCGGCAAGCGCTATATCGACAGAGTGGAGGACGTAACCAAGGTAACGGTGTACTCCAATCTGCCCGAGGTGGAGCTGTTTGTTAACGGCGAGAGCATCGGCAAGAAGACGGCAGAGGATCATTTCTTCTACTTTGACGTGAAGAACGTTGGCGAGAGCGAAATCGTTGCCAAGGCGGGTGAATTGACCGATAAGGGAAGCATTCGCAAGGTTGACGAAATGAATATGGATTACGTCCTTGTAGAAAAGGGCGCCATTCTCAACTGGTTTGACGTGGAGGCACCCGAGGGTCGCTTTTCTCTCAACGATAAGATTGCCGACATTATGTCCACTTTCCGCGGCAAGCTCTGGTTCCTTGGCGTTGGCTTGGGCATCAAGAAAAAGATGGACGCCAACAAAAAGGGCAAAGAGAAGGGCGAAAAGAAGGGCGGCGGCTTTGATATTGATTTGAAGGCAGACGGCGGCCTGATGCAGATGATGGGCAGCTTCACCGTGCTTCGCCTGACGAGCATGATTGGCATGGCCAACATCTCCTTCACCAAGGA
>JBGVMO010000189.1:0-22417 GCA_045124835.1 Eubacteriales bacterium | reverse complement strand
AAAGGTGATTTGCCCCGTGCTGGAAAGCGCCTGTAAAATACCGACGGAGGCGGAGCTTGACTGGATAATAGCCGTCAGGATAGCACCTGCCAAAACGCCGAGAATGGGGTTGGAGAAGAGGACGAAGAGCTGCTGGAAGGCCGGCACGTCGCGCAAGCCCGAAACGGCGCCGGACATTGTTTCCATACCGAACATCAAGGTGGCAAAGCCAAGCAGAATCAGACCCGTATCCTTCTTTTTACTGCTCTTCAAGAAAATATAGAAGATAACACCGATAAGAGCCAATACAGGCGTAAAGGAGGAGGGCTTCAAAAGCTGAACGAAGACGCTCTCACCGGAAATACCGCTGAGAGACAAAATCCAAGAGGTCACCGTTGTACCGACGTTGGCGCCGATGATAACGTTGATGGCCTGTCCAAGCGTCATTAATCCCGAGTTAACGAAGCCGACAACCATAACGGTGGTTGCAGACGAGCTTTGGATAATGGCAGTCACGCCAAGACCCGTCAAAAAGCCCAAGATACGCTTGGTTGTCAAACGGCCGATGAGGGCTTGCAGCTTGCTGCCCGCGCGGCGCTCAAGCGCCTCACCCATTACGTTCATACCAAACAAAAACAGGCAAAGGCCCCCTATCATCGTGAGTAAATTAAAAATATCCATTGAGTCTCCTTTTTCAGTCAGTCAAACACGTCTCTATTATACCCGATTATGCCCCGAGCAATCAGGGCCACCGCAAAGAAAAAGCCTTGAAGAATGCTTCAAGGCTTTCGAATCGAAGCGTTGAAGCGTTCGCGCTTTTTATTCCGAAAGGAAGGTATTTAAATAAGGGTTACCTTTTTCATTACCTGGGGAATACGGGGTCTATCGGAATAATCCGTTTGAACGGATGCAATCTCATCCACAACCTCCATACCCTCAACAACACGGCCAAAGGCGGCGTAGGATCCGTCCAGATGGGGCGCATCCTCGTGCATAATAAAGAACTGGGAAGAGGCGGAATCCTTCATCATGGAGCGAGCCATAGAGATAACGCCGCGCGTGTGCTTCAAGGGGTTATCCCAACCGTTCTGCTTAAATTCACCCTTGATTTTTTCATCGGCGCCTCCCATACCCGTTCCGGTGGGGTCGCCGCCCTGAATCATAAAGCCGGCAATTACGCGATGAAAAATCAATCCGTCATAAAAGCCCGCCTTCACGAGCTTTTCAAAATTGGCAACCGTAATCGGTGCCGCCTCGGCATCAAGCTCAAGCTTAATGAGCTTGCCATTTTCCATTTCAATCTGTACCATTATTCAGGCTCCCTTCACGTTTCATTTACGGGTCTATTTTACCATCTCTTCCCCCCTTTGTCAAGTAAAAAAGGACATTCTCTTTTTTATTCTCTCTTTTTACTATCTCTTTCCGGCCCTCTTGATACTTGACGAATGGGAAAGAATTTGTTACAATAGAGAGAGAATAAAAAAAGGGGGCTTTACCGTGAAGCTGTTACATATAGCGGACTGTCATTTAGATTCCGCCATGGAGGCACATTTGCCGAAAAGACTTGCCGAGGAGCGTCGCGGCGAGCTTCGCCTTGCCTTTCGCGCGGCGCTTTCCTTGATTGAAAGTGAAAAAATCGGCGCAGTTCTGCTGGCAGGTGACGTGTTTGACACGAAAACGCCCTCCGCAGAAACCCTGCGCTACGTTCTTGACGCCATTGCCGCTTACCCAGAAATTCCCTTTCTCATCATTGAGGGCAATCACGACAAGGGCGCTTGGAAAAAGAGCGAGCTTCCCGAAAATGCGCATTTAGCAGGCAACGAGAGCTTTCTTTCCCTTTCCTTTCCTGCCGTTGCGCTGCACGCGCTTTCTTATCCCTACACCCCCACCTCTTTTTCCTCTCTTCCCGTTGAAGAGGGCAAGGAAAACGTTTATCTTTTACACGGAAGATTTCATGCCTCCTATCAGGACGAAAGCTCTCTTCCCGCCGCACCGTTTCTAAAGGCGAAGGCGGCCTATATCGCCCTTGGGCATTACCACAGCTACCGCAAGGAAGACTTGGGCGAGGGCGTTTATACCTGCTATGCGGGAACGCCCGAGGGGCGCGGCTTTGACGAAACGGGGGAATGCGGCGTTGTTATCTGGGATAGCGACGCGCCCAAGGCGCCGCGCTTTCAAAAGATTGCCGCGCGCACGCTCCACACCCTTTCTCTCTCCTTGACAGACATAGACAGTCAAGCGGCGCTTGAGGATGCGGTGAGCAGGGCGAGCTCCCATATCAGCGAAAAGGATATGCTTCGCCTTTTATTAACGGGCACGTATAAGGAGAGCCTTCACAAGAACGTACGGCAGCTTGAGGCGCTTCTTTCGGGGCGTTTTTACTTCGTTCGGATAAAGGATGAAAGCCGACTTGCCATATCCTACGAGGATTACCGACACGACGTTTCCTTAAAGGGCGAGTTTGTTCGCGCCGTTTTGGCCTCCACCCTTACGGACGAAGAAAAGGAGCGCACCCTTTTATACGGACTTCGCGCCTTGCGCGGTGAGACGCCGGACAAGGCATAGGGGGCAGAAAAGAGACGAATATGAGGATTTTAAACTGTCACATTGACGGCTTCGGCCGCTTTATCGATACCGATTTTTCCTTTGAGGAGGGGTTAAATACCCTGTATTATAAAAACGGCTTTGGCAAAACAACGCTTGCCGTTTTCATCAAGGCAATGCTCTACGGGCTTCCCGCCTCCACCAAGCGAGACGTAAAGGAAAACGAAAGAAAGCACTATAAGCCTTGGAAAACCGAGGTCTACGGCGGCGCTATGGAGCTTGAGGCAGACGGCCGCCGCTATCGCATTGAGCGCCGCTTCGCCGCCAAGGAAAAGGACGATACCTTAACCGTTTACGATTTGACAACGGGTAAGGAGACCAACGCCCTGACCGCCTCTCCCGGAGAGGTGCTTTTCGAGGTGGACGCAGAGGGCTTTGAGCGCAGCATTTACATTTCGCAAAGGGCTCCGCACGCCAAGCTGAACACGCCGACCATTCAAAGCAAGCTCGGCGCTCTGCTTGACGACTCCGAGGACCTCGGCGATTACCAAGAGGCGCACGACCTGCTTTTACAGCGCGCGCGCAGCTACAAAACCACGGGCGAGCGCGGCAGTATATACGATTTGAAGCGTGAAATCGCCCGTAAGGACGAGGAAATTGCCGCTTCCGAGGCGGCCGCCCTTTCTGCCGCCGCGCTTCGCGAAGAAATCGCCCTGCACGAAAAGGAAAAGAAAGAGGCCCAGACAAGCCTTGCCGAAATCAAGGAGGAAAACGCGCGCCGTACCGCACAAAATGAGGTCATTCGCCGACAGGTTGAAGCGCAAAAGGACTTTTTGCGCTTATCGGAGGCAGTTGGCGTTGCTGAGAAGCGCGAGGCGGCTCTTCTTGCCTTTTTTGGCAATCGGGTGCCCTCCGACGAGGCTCTATCCGATATGGAAGCGGCGCTTCTATCCTGCGAAGCCGCCGAGGGTGCACTTTCAGCGCACGTGCTTTCCGAGGAATTGGCAGATAGGCGCGAGAGCCTACGAAGAAAGCACCGCAACGCGCCTATATCCCGTTCCTTGCTTCTCGGCTTCCGCGAGAGCTTGCAGCTTTTGAGAGAAAAGGAGCGCGCTCTGAATCTTTCTACCCCAAAGCGCGACGCAGAATGGGAAAAAGACCGCATCCGCTTTGCAGAAATGACCCCCGAAAAGAGAGAGAGAATTGAGTCCCTGCAAGCCGACCTTGCAAGCGAAGGCGATAAAGGAGGGCAGAACAAATCCGCTCTGCTACTGCCAAGCATTCTCGGCGCCGTGATTTTCTTCGTGCTTTCTCTTGGCTTATTCTTTGCTTCCCTGCCCATTCTTGCCTTCGTTTCGCTCGGCCTTTTGGCCGCATCGGCCTCCCTCGCCGCCGTTTTGGCGAGCAAAAATGGCAGGGCAAAGGAAAACGAGGCGCTTCTTCGCCTGAAGGAGCTGCTTTTGCCCTTCGGCGTTTCGCCGACGCTTGCTGACGTGCGCGTCTTCTTGCACGAGTACGATAGCTTTATCAAGAAGGAAGAAGCGCTCGCCGCAGAGGAAAGGGCGCACGCACAAAGCAAGGACCGACTTGACAGTGCCTTTGCAGAGTTTGCTTCTACCCTTGCGCCATACGGCGAAGGCTTCTTTGAAGATGTTTTAGAGGCAATGGGGCAAGACCTTGCCGTTTTGGAGAGCATTGAGGCCGAGGAAAAGGGCATCAAGGAAAAGCGCGAGAAGGCCGAGGCGGTTTTTTCTACGGAAAAAGAGAGCTTGGCGCTTCTTTTGGAGCCCTATCCCATCAGCAATCTTTCCTACCGCCAGCTTTTATCTGAGCTTCGCACCAAGCGCGCGCTTCTCGACGAGGTGCGCCGCCAGCTTGATGACAGTCGCTTGGCCCTTTCGCAATTCTGCGAGCAGAAGGGCTTTTCTGCCAATGAGTGCCCTGACGCTCCCTCACAGGCGGAGCTTCCTCTGCTCAACGAAGAATCGGTGCTGACCTTGATAGAAGAATTGGCTGCCGCGATTGCCGCAAAGGACAAGGAGGCCGCCTTCTTGGAGGAAAGAGCCTTCTATGCCGAAATACGCCGCGAGGAGAAAAAACAGCTCATTGAGGCGCTTGCAGAGGAGGAGGCCACGTATCTTGCACTTGAAACGGCAAGAGGCCTTCTTACAACCGCCAAGGAAAGCCTTTCCACGCGCTACCTCGGCGATATGGAAACAAGCTTTGCCGAGCGAATGGCCGCGCTCACGGAGGAGGCGCTTCCCTATCATTTTGATACGGAGCTTTCTCTTACCGCAGAAAAGGAGGGCGCACGGCGCCAAACGGATTTACTCAGCACGGGTGAAGCCGACCTTGCGCTTTTCTGCGCAAGAATCGCCTTGGTTGACACCGTTTTCAAAAAGGAACCGCCCCTCTTGATTTTAGACGATCCCTTCGTAAACTTGGACAAAGACAATCTCGCACGTGCGCACGCGCTGTTGGCGGCGCTTGGCGAGGAAATGCAAATTCTCTATTTCGTTTGCAGAGAATAAAAGAAAGAGCCTGTCGGGCAACCGACAGGCTCTTTTTGGCGTTCAATTTTTATTCGTATATTGCGCGGCTACCGCCGATATATTTCGGGCGGGTTCTGGCGGCCAGAAGAATGGCCTTTCCAATGGAGGAAACGGACAGTCTGACAGGAACAGCAACACTCTTCAAGTGCATACCAATCAGCGTTCCGCCGATGTCAAGACCCATATGTGCCGCAATTTTTTCAACGGCGACAGGCTTTTCAAACGCCTCGTAGGTTGCCGTTGCAAAGGAGCCGCCCGCCTTGATTTGCGGCTTGACGCAAACCTCCTCCAAGCCGTACTCACGCGCGCAAGCCTTTTCGACTATCAAGGCGCGATTGAGATGCTCGCAGCATTGCGCGGCAAGATAAATGCCCCTTTCACGAAGCACGGGATAAATGCCCTCCAAAACGGCCTTTGCCGCCTCATAGGTTGACCCGTGGCCTATCACATCGCCAACAATTTCGGAGGAGGAGCAACCAACAACGAATATCTGCCCCTTCTCTGCCCCTGCAAGTGCAAGAAGCTCCTCGGCCGCCTTTTTTGCGGCCTCCTTAATTTCCTCGTACATAGCCGTTCCTTTCTTAACCATTAAAGCAAAAGGCCGCCGCAACCAGATACGGTGCGACAGCCTCTTGTTTTTCAAAATCAGTTCTTCACCATATTGGCGATTTCTTCTGCGAAGTTGTCTTCTCTCTTCTGCAGACCCTCGCCCTTATCGAAGCGATAGAAGGCAAGAACCTTGATGTCTGCGCCAAGAGCCTTGGCAGTCTCGGCAACGTACTTGGAAACCTTCATGGAGTCTTCCTTGACGTATGCCTGCTCAAGCAAGCAGTTGGTGTCGTAGAACTTGCCAAGCTTGCCCTTGATGATGCCCTCCAGAACGTTGGCGGGCTTGCCTGCGAACTTGGGATCCTGCTCCATCTGCTTCAAGAGAATTTCCTTCTCCTCCTCCATAACGGAAGCGGGAACGTCCTCCTTGCCAACGTACTGGCAAGCCATAGCGGCAACCTGCAGAGCAATGTTCTTTGCAAACTCTGCAAACTCGGCCTTCTCGGCAACGGCAGCATCGGTAGCGAAGCTTACGATAACGCCGGTAGCGCCCAAGCCGTGAATATAGGTGGAAACAACACCGTCTACGATAACGAAGCGGCGGATGGAAATCTTTTCACCGATGGTGAAGGTCTTTTCCTGCAGAACGGCCTCAACGGTATCGTCCGTTGCATCAAACTTGCAAGCCTTAAGAGCCTCAACGTCAGCAGGACGGCAAGCGATGATGGTCTTGAGAATGCCCTTAACGAAGGCACGGAAGGTTTCGTTCTTAGCAACGAAGTCGGTCTCGGTGTTAACCTCAACCATAGCGGTAACGCCATTTTCAGTCATAACGTCAACCAAGCCGTCGGCAGCAATTCTGCTTGCCTTCTTTGCGCTGGCGGCAACGCCCTTCTCGCGCAAAATCTTGATAGCCTTGTCAAAATCGCCATCGGCCTCAACCAATGCGTTCTTGCAGTCCATCATACCACAACCGGTCTGCTTTCTCAGCTCAGCAACGTCTTTAGCGGTAATAGCCATTTTAATTCTCCTTACGATTTTTTGTTTTTGCCGAATTACTCAGCGTCAACAGCCTCAGCGGCTGCTTCCTCGGTAGCATCGGTCAGCTGCTCGCCGCCCTTTGCCTCGATAACGGCGTCTGCCAAAGCACCGCCGATGAGCTTGATGGCACGGATAGCGTCATCGTTACCGGGGATGATGTAGTCAGCATCCTCGGGATCGCAGTTGGTATCAACGATAGCAACAACGGGAATACCAAGCTTCTTGGCTTCCATGATGGCGATGTGCTCCTTGCGGGTGTCAACAACGAATACTGCGGAGGGGAGAACGTCCATCTCCTTGATACCGCCGTAGTTCTTCTCAAGGTCTTCCATTTCCTTGATTCTCTTGGCTGCTTCCTTCTTGGGAAGAAGATCAAGAGTGCCGTCTGCCTGCATCTTCTCAAGCTCCTTGAGACGGTTGATGCTCTTACGAATGGTTCTGAAGTTGGTCAGCATACCGCCGGGCCAACGAACGTTTACGTAGTACATACCGCACTTCAGGGCTTCCTCGCGAATGGTATCGGCAGCCTGCTTCTTGGTTCCGACGAACAGGATGGTGCCACCCTCAGCGGCAACGCCGTTCACAAAATTGTAAGCCTCTTCAAACTTCTTAACGGTCTTCTGAAGGTCAATGATGTGAATTCCGTTACGCATGGTGAAGATGTACTCAGCCATTTTCGGATTCCATTTCTTCGTGGGGTGACCAAAGTGGACACCTGCTTCCAACAACTGCTTGATGGAAATTTCGAACATTTTTCTGTTCCTCCTCGGTTTTTTTCATCCGTAACGCCTTGCCACTCCGCAACCTTTCGGCACCGGCGGATTCCGACGCTACGTGATATTATTTCTGTGCGGTTTCCATTTCCGCGCAGATACAGTTACTATACCACGTATTTCCTTTTATTGCAAGTGCTTTTTTGTTTGTTCACAAAAAAGTTGCAATTTAAGTGTAAAAAGCAGGACGCAAAGGAACTTAACAGCAAGCAGGCGGGCGCTTTTCGCGCTTTCCACTCGTTGTGGGTAGGCCCTCGACGTTGACGAGGATAACGTCCGTTCCGATGCGCTCAATTCTCTCCCACGGGATGACGATTTTTTCCTTGCCGCCGACGCCGAGAAAGCCGCCCGCGCAAGGCACAACAATGGCGGTTAAGCGCCCGTCGCACACGTTAAACTCCACCTCGGAGACAAAGCCGACGCGACGCCCATCGCACACGTTGATGACCTCCTTTTCACGCAAATCCTCGCTGTTGCACCTTTCCATACCGTTCTCCTTTTCTGAAATCAGTTTTTTCTTCATTTTATGCTTTTTCCCCGAAAAATTTGAATAAATTTACAAAATAGTATTTCTTTTTCGCTTTACTTCTGCTATACTTTTACCGTTAAAACAACAATGAGAGGTTCTCTTATGCTTCAAAACAACAAGCCCGCCGTTTTATACGTTGGCGCTCTTTTGCTGATACAGCTTTCGCTCTCTCTTGCAACGCCCCTGCTTTACGAGGAGCTGGTTTATTCCGAAAGTGTTTTGGCCATTCCCGTTTATTACGTTTTGCAATTTTTGGGCTGGCTTTCTCCCTTTCTGATGCTGGCCGTTACGGGATACACGCTTGCCACCCGTTCCTTCCTTGAGGCGCTTCTGCCCTTTTTCGCGTTTGCGGGCATTCAGCTTCTTTTCCAAATCCCGACGGCCTTTCTTTCGCCGCTTTCCGACGCGCCGATTTTTGACATTCTGATGCTTTCCTTGAACTCTCTTTTCAGCTCGCTTTGCCTTTTTGCCGTTATTCTTTTGGGCTATTTTATCTTCTTTCACAATAAAACGCCGCGCCACGCGCCGCTTTTATTCGTGAAGGGCGATACGGCGCTCTATTTCCTCGGCTTTGCCGTTCTGCTTCACACCGCTTATCAGGTTATTGCGCGCACCGTTGATTTTATTCTCTACCTTTCCGACAAGCTCTTTATGGGAAGTGCTGCGGACTTTACCGACTTTTTTATTTCCGTTTTCCTTTATCTTTTATTCGCCTTCGTTTCTCTCGTTCTCGGCAGACTTTTGCAAAACGCCTTTTTCCAAAGGGACATCGCTTAAAACGCATAATACAAAAAACCTGCAAGCCTTGCGACTTGCAGGTTTTTTCTTTGGCTTTTAAAAGCCATCAGATCAATTTTTTGATAACCTTATAAATTTCCTTGGCCATACGGTAGAAGCCAAGGTCAGTGGGGTGACATCCGTCAACGTAGCAATTCTCCCTGTCCTCCTTGCCGAAGAGCTTTTGCCCATCCACAAAGTACACGTTTTCGTCGCCGTTTTTCTTGGCGTTTCGATACGTTTTCTTGATAACGGCGCGGCGCTTGGCATCAGCGGCGGGATACATATCAAAGTCAGGTTTTGAAACCATTACGACAGGCACGTTCGGATGGTGCTTGCGGAAATGCAGGAAAAACCTCTCGTGCGTTTTTTCAAGATGCTCCGCATTGGGCGCATTATGGTCATAATCGTATACGAAAATGCTGCACTGGATATTTTCCAAATATTCCGCCATTCTGTCCTCCGCCTTCGCGTTGCCGCTAAAGCCGAGATTGATAAAGTCCGTATTCGTCCACTTGGAGATATAGGCCTGATAGGCGTTATCGGGGCGAGAGGTGCATCCACCCTGCGTGATAGAGGAGCCGTAATACAGAATAGGCAGCTCATCACGGTAGGGGAGCCCGGGCTTAACGGTTGCCCCCTCGTCAAGTCCAACGGTAAGAGAATAGACGTTGTTGTAAAGGGGGAAATGCAAAACGTAATGCTGCATATCCTTGCCATTTCCTATTCTCAAACGGCAGGTAAAGCCATTGAGATCCTGCCCGGGAACAGGATAAAAGCCCGCCGCAAAGGCACAGGAGCCGTCCTCATTCTCGCGAAGCAAGGAGAAGCCTGCGCTGCCCGAAAGAGCCATATGGCGCATCAAGGAAAGATCAAAGCGCACAACAAGCTCCATATACTCCGAATCGGTGGTAAAGCGCAGTCTTCCGCCGGCAGTATGGGCGTTCAGAATGGCAACGCCCTCGCTTACCTCGGAAGCAACCTCGCGCGGCATACGAACAAAGCCCTCTCCATCGTGAAAAACGCCATAAAGATCAAAGGGCGCACACGGAATGGGGTAATATTTCATTCCGTCCTTAACGTCGAAGGCAGGCTGTGCAAAGTTTTTGTCTACCTTGGAAATGTCAACTCCCATTGCTCTACTCCTTACGACTTTTCGCCGTTAATAAAATCCTGCAAGGAGATGTTGCCCTTGGAAAGCGCCAAGAACTTATCGTTGTAGTTATCAACGGTAGAGGTAGCAACGTATACCATATACTCGAAGAGGTCAGGCGTCAATTCAACGCCGCCCTGATAGCTTGCGGTCAAGCGGAAGGTGATTTCGCCGTCATTGATGTCATAGTCAAAGGATCCGTCTACCAATCCGTAGCCTGCCACACAAACTGCAACAGCGCCCTCTACTCTCTTGTCCTCGGGCATATGGAAGGGCATCCAAGAAATGTAGGAAACGATGCAACGGTCGGTGTCTACTCTCATCAAAAAGTCAACGGGAATGTCGTCACCGTGAAGCGTGCATTTGATTTTAAGCTTTTCCTCGTCCTTTTCATAGTGCCAGTTGTGTGCATCCATCATCTTGCAGATGTTGGCAAAGGCTTCCTTGCCCTTAATAATCTTTTGCTCGTTATCCATGCTTAGTTCCTCCGTTTATATAAATTTTTGATTTTGGGAAAACAGATTAATTTTTGTTTTGCTTGAATATTTCTTCAAGCTCGTTGCTCTTGAGATGCGTTTTGGCTAAAAGCGCCTCCACCAATGCATCAATCGCCTTACGGTTTTCGGCAATACAGCTCTTGGCAGATGCAAGCTCTCTTTGCAGTACGGCGTTGACGCCCTCGCGCACCTTGGCGGCAAGCTCGCCGTCCATCTCGGAGGCATCAATCACGCCAAGGCCGAAGGCCTCCTCCATACCGTAGGTGCAAATCATTTCCTTGGCAATATGGGTTGCGGTGTGCAAATCGCCCGAGGCGCCCGTTGTCAAGCCGTTTTCCTCGCCGTAATAGACAAGCTCTGCGGCGCGGCCACCCAAGGAGGTTCTGATACGGGAAAGTAGGTCATCTCTGGTATAAACGCCCTTGCCTTCGTTATCCGCGTGCTGCATATATCCACCGTGGTTGCCTCTGGCAACGATGGTTAAATAGGAAGGAATTTCTCCGTTTGCCATGCAAATAAGCGCGTGTCCCGCCTCATGCCTTGCGGTGCGCAAAAGCGCCTCTTCATCGTGCGCCTTGCTCTCTCCGCCGTTGAAGGTCTCAAAGGCCTCCTCTAACATCGCATCGTCCACCATGCCGTTTTCAGACTTAATTGCGTTGCGCATAGCAAGCTCCATCACGGAATCAAGCTCGGCCAAGCTCATACCGACCGAACGCATCGCGATATTCTTCCATTCATCCTCAGAGATGTGAAGCACAGCGTGGCGCTCGATATACTGCTGCAAATACTGCTCTCTTTCCGCACGGTCGGGCAAATCCACCAAAAGACGCCTGTCAAAGCGGCGAAGGAGGGCGGCATCCAGACTGCGCGAGGAGCTTTGATCCACCGTATAGTTGGTGGCCGCCAAGACGAACACAGGCTTAGAGGAATTGCTCTTAAAGCCGTCCATCTCGGTCAAGAAGGCGGTCAATACGTCCGCACTCGTTTCGGCCGCCGCAGAATCGCTGTTGCGATTTTTGCCGATGGCGTCAATCTCATCGATAAAGAGGATGGAGGGCGCATAGCGCCGCGCCGTTTTAAAGAGCTGATGCACCATTTCCGCACCCTGCCCAACGTAGCGCTGCAAGAACTGGTTGCCCTCTGCGGCGATAAAGGTAACGTCCGATTCACCCGCCATTGCCTTAGCCAAAAGGGTTTTACCCGTTCCGGGAGGGCCATAGAGCAAAACGCCCTTGGGCGCCTTGACACCCTTGCGCAAATACGCGGTCGGATTTTTCAAATAGCGCACGAAGTAGGAAAGCTCATCCTTAGCGTCCTTGGCGCCGATAACGTCCGCAAAGCGCACGTTCGGCTTGCTGACGTCATTCAGAATACTGCCCGAATCCTCGGCAGAAACCGAGAGCTTCAGCTTGCAGTCAAAAAGGGATACCTTGGCGCTCTTTCCGTCCTCGGAAAGCGTTTGCGCAGTTTTATAGGAAAGAATCTTGTTTGCCTTGGCAAGACGCAGAAGGCTCTTGCGGCGATAAGCCGAAGCACAGAGGGAAAAGACAGTTTCGGCCACGTTCTCGTCCTTTTCGGGCCGTATAATGCCAACAGCACCTGCCTTCGTGAAGGAGATAAGCTCCTCCTCGTTGATTTCTCTTTCCTTGGTTTGCAGAATACAAAGTGCAACGTCGGTTGCGGAGGCGGCATACAGGAAAAAGTCTCCGCCCTCGGACAAAATGTCCTCGGTGTTCAAAACGTCAAGCCCGCTTTCACGGGGATGACAGGTCACGTCGCAGATGATAAGCGAGATATCCTGCTTGAAGAGAATATCCTTGGCCTCCTCAAGAGAAGAGGTGGCGTGAATTTTAATGTTCGTGACACGGCTCTTGAAGTCCTTGGCCGTATCCTCATCCGCAAAGAGCAGAATCTCGGGAACGGATTCATCCACGAAGAGAGAGCGGATTTCCTCGTCATCCTTGGGAAGCTCCACGTCGAACTCCACGTTTTCAAGGTGATAAAGCCCGTCAAGCTGCTTGCTGACAGAGGCCAAGCGAAGAAGCTCATACAGCTCCTCGTACAAGAACGCAGAGGCGCGCCCCGTAACCGTTCTGGCATCTGCCTTTCCGCCCTCTGCATAAAGAATGGCGGCAGGCACGTTTTCCTTGATAGTGATGGAAAGCGGGAAGGCGTTCGAGAGCGCCTTGGCGCTCTTTTCAAGCTCCTTGGTGGTGATTTTCTAGAGGTCTCCCGCGCTCAGATGATTGAACATCACCACGTTGCCCGAGGCAAATCGCGAGCAG
Organism: Eubacteriales bacterium; assembly: GCA_045124835.1. Classification (GTDB taxonomy): domain Bacteria; phylum Bacillota; class Clostridia; order Oscillospirales; family CAG-272; genus UBA1740. The sequence goes on along the minus strand of JBGVMO010000189.1, from coordinate 9,738 downwards.
ATAGCGCCGGGGAAATAGGGCGCCTTCTTTTCGGGGTCAATATCCGTGCGCAACGCCTTGATAACCGTTTTGCGCGGAATGGAGGACAGAAGCGCATTCTGCTCATCCTCATAAAGCTGATGTCCTGCGTTTGTGGTGAAAATCAGGATGGTATCCCTGAAGGAAACCTCCTCATCGGTGTAGTTATCACGCAGTCTGCCCGCATCAAGAATCTGCAGGAAAAGGTTAATAACGTTGGTATGTACCTTTTCAATTTCGTCAAAAAGCAGGATGCTTTGGGGATTTTCTGCAACAAAGCTGGTAACGTTACCCGCCTTACCGTTCTTATAAACCTTATCGCTTCCGCAGAATTCGATAGAGGCCTCCTTATCGGAGTATTCACTCATATCAAAGCGGCAGTAAGGAAGACCGAGTGTTGCGGCGACCTGCTCTGCCAAAAAGGTTTTACCGACGCCGGGAGGGCCCGCGAACAAGAAGGTTGCGCGGGGTTTTCTGCGCTCAGGCATAGAAAGCGCCTGCAGCTCGGATTGGAAATAGCCCGAAATAAAGACGTTGACAGCCTGATCCTGTCCCAAAATGGACTGCGACAGAGTCTGGTGCATTTTTTTGGTTTTTTCAACGAGGGCGCCGAGGAAATACGGGTTGTCCTTGTAAATGAAGGGATCCATCTCTTCCTCGTCCTCCTCTTCGGCAGTCTCCTCGGGCTGCGTAAAGAAGGCCTCAATGCCAACGCCCTCCGTCATGGGCGTTTCGGTGGGCGCAGAGGAGGGCTCCGACTTGGTCTCCGCCTTCGGCTCCTCGCGCACTACCCTTGGCTTTTGGGGCGCGGGCTTATCTGCGCCCTCGGAAAGCTCTAAAATGACGTTCTTGACATACGAGGGCATTTCAGGCAAAAGGCGCGCCAAAAGCGTTGGCAAATCAAGGATATCCTTTGCGGAAAACTCCAGATTTAAGAGCGCCGAGCGCAAAAGGAGCGCATCCATCGAATAGTTTTCGCCGCCGTTTTTCATAACGGCCGAAAATTTTTTAACGGCCAAGGCAGGATTCTTTTTGATGAAGGAAAGAACATCTATCGTCTTCTTCCATTCTTCTCTGCTCTTTTCAAGCAAAGGCACGTTGCCCTCGCTTTCGCGAAGAGCCATTAAGGAGACCGCAACCAGAAGAAAGCCCGCGGTGGCCGAATCCTTTTGCTCTTTTTTGGCAAGCTCCGCTGAGGTATCGAGCAAAGTCTGCAAAAGCTTTGTTTTTTCCATACTCTATCCTCTTTCTTATTCCACACGCCCGCGAAGCATTTCCTGCTTCAAGGTCCAAAGCTTATCGGACAGGTCAACGTAATAACGATGGGGGTTTTCGAAGCGCTTCACCTCATCCCAGAGAAGCGAAAGCTGCTCCTTGCAATAGGTGCGGATTTCCTCGATGGAGGGCAGCTCGTACACGCATTCACCGCCTAAGAAAACAGGCACCTGCAGGGGAACGATTTTGTAGCTATAAACCGTTTTGTGCTTCCACGTGGCTACGGGGTCAAAAAGCAAGAGAGGCTCCTTCTCATCAAGCACCTCGTCGTGAAGCGCGATATAGTCGGCAATGGCCTGACCCGTTTCCCCGTCAAACACGCGATAAGGCTTTTTATAGCCGGGATTGGTAATTTTTTCGATATTTTCGGAGATTTTGATTTTAGGGCGAATGGTTCCGTCTGCCTTCTCGATTGCGGCAAGCTTGTAAACGCCGCCGAAAACAGGGTCAGACTTGGAGCAGATAAGACGCTCGCCTACGCCGAACGCGTCAATTCTTGCGCCCTGCGAAAGAAGGGTCTGAATCAGATTTTCGTCCAAGGAGTTGGTGGCAACTATCTTACAGTCCGTAAGCCCTGCCTCATCCAACATTTTACGGATTTTCTTGGTTAAATATGCAATATCGCCCGAATCCAATCGAACAGCGTATTTCTTGATGCCCTTGGGGAGCAAGACCTCCTTGATGGCACGAATGGCATTCGGAACACCGCTATGCAGGGCGTCATACGTATCAATTAGAAGAGTGACGTTATCGGGATACAGCTCGCAATAGGTGCGGAAGGCCGTATACTCATCGTCAAACATCTGCACCCAAGAGTGTGCCATCGTTCCCGTTGCGGGAATACCGAAATCTCTTTCGGAAAGGGTGCAGGCCGTGGACGAGCAACCGCCGATATACGCGGCGCGCGCACCGAGAATAGCGCCCGAAGGCCCCTGTGCGCGACGGGAGCCGAACTCTGCAACGGGTCTTCCCTCTGCGGCGCGTACGATGCGGCTTGCCTTGGTGGCAATCAAGGACTGATGGTTGACGCACAAAAGCACGAAGGTTTCAATCAGCTGTGCCTGAATCGCGGGAGCGCGCACGGTAATGATGGGCTCACCGGGGAAAATCGGCGTTCCCTCCTTCATCGCGTAAATATCGCCCGTGAAGCGAAAATCCTTCAGATAGCGCAAAAATCCCTCGTCAAACTGCCCCTTGGAACGCAAAAGCGCAATATCCTCGTCGGTAAAGCGCAGATTTTTGATATAATCGACGATTTGCTCAAGGCCGGCAAAAACGGCATATCCCGCCCCGTCGGGAATGGAACGGAAAAACACGTCAAAATAGGTAATTTCCTCGCCCCTACCCAAACGGAAATAGCCGTTGCTCATGGTAAGCTCGTAATAATCGCAGAGCATCGTATAATTTTCGTTATTCAGCATAAATCGTTCCTTTTCTTCTGCTTTGCTCGATTAAAGCGCAGACACGATAAAATAAATGAGGGTGTAAGCCAGGCTTGCTACCATAATACCTGCCAGCGACAAGCAAACGATGCGCACGGCAAGCTTCTTTTTATCCTTTTTCTTCATCTTATCCTTCTTGTTCATTTGTTTTCCTTCTTTTATCTGATTTATTTCGCTTCTCTGTAAGCGTTTGTTTTAATGGCAATGCTTGACACGTTTGGCCCGTTATGGATTTGCTCAGGCAAATGCGCCAAAATTCTTTCAAGGCCGTTTACAACGGCAAACTCGGGGTTGGGAACACGGTGGCACTTAACCCCCGTAACGCCGTATATCATATGATCGATGCCCTCCAAAAGCGCACCGCCGCCCGAAAGAATAATGCCGTTATCAAAGGCCTCCTTGACTGCCTCGGCCGGTATCTTGGAGAGCGCCTCGCAAACCACCTCTAAAACGGCGGCACAGGGCTCCTCCAAGACCTCAAACATCTCATCCGAAGAAATCACGGTACGGCGCATGCTGTTATCGGAGGCGCGTCCAACGATTTCCATCGGGCGCCGTTCACCCTCAACCCAAACCGTGCCGATTTTGCGCTTGATTTCCTCGGCCATCTGATACGCTATACGCAAATGGCTCTTGCGGCGGATATAGTTGGCAATCGCAAGGGTAAAGGCATAGCCTGCCTTATCAATGCAAAAGCGGTTGACAAGCTCACCCTCGCTGACAATCACGACGTCCGTCGTGTAGCAGCCAATGTCAACGGCAATATAGCTCTTTTCCATCGAATAGCCCGCACCTATCAGCGCCGCAACGGGCGAATACACCTGATAGCACTCCCGATAGCCCGCACGGTGCAAAAGCTCCGCGTAATCGCTCTCCTCCTCGGCCGTAAAGCCGCAGGGGATGGATACCACGGCGCGCACGTCGTCATCCACGGGGAAATTCTGCGTGCGACACCAGGAAAGCACGCGCTCTGCCAAGGGCATATCTGCAAAAATGCCCTCCACAAAGGGATATTTCGGGTAAAAGGATCCGGAGGATTCCGTAATTAATTTTTGCGTTGCGTTTCCGAATTTGATATGCTCGCCCGTAATCCTGTCCACCGCCACGACCGCAGGCTCACAAATCACGTTGCCGCCCGAGGATACGTTTGCGCGAACGAAGGATGAGCCAAAATCAATGCCTATTCCCTTTCGCATATCCAATTCCTCCTTTTCCCATAAAGATGAAGAGGCAAAGCCTCTCTTGCGTTTGTCAATTCAAAAAGTCTTTTCGTTTTGCCGCTATTGCGACTCTTATATACGATACAAGATAAAAATTCAAGTTTTTTGTCCGTGAAAACGGTTTTATTGCCTTTCAAGCAAAACGGAGAGCGCCGTATACCGCAAAATATCGCGGTTGTTGGCCACCATTCTCGCCGCAACCGCCTTGTTCCCCACCAAAATCACCATGCGGCTTGCACGGGTAACGGCGGTATACAAAAGGTGACGGTTCTCCAAAAGAGAGGGACAAAAGGAAAGCGGAATAATCACAATAGGATACTCGCTCCCCTGACTCTTATGAATGGTGATGGCGTACGCGTGCTCCAAGTCCTCCATAAATTCCCGGGTGTAGACCGTTTCCTTATCCTGAAAGGAAACCTCCGCCTCATCTGCCGAAACGGAGGAAAGAAGCCCCGTTTCTCCGTTAAAGACGCCAGCCCCCGTCTTGCCGTTTCGCTCCCATTCGAGATCATAGTTGTTACGAACCTGCATCACACGGTCACCCTCTCGCAGAATGATGCCGTGATGCTTGATTTCTTTTTTTCGACTGCTCGGAGGATTCAAGGCGCCTTGCAAAAAGCGGTTAAGCTGCTCCGTGCCCGCGCTTCCCTTACGGGAGGGGGTAATCACCTGAATGCCATCGCGCACAGCCTCGCCGTACGCCTTGGGAAGCCGCCGACAGACAAGCTCGGCAATCAGGGAGGGCACCTCCTCCTCGCGACAGGGCAGATAGAAGAAGTCCTTGTCCTTTTGATTGAGTATGGGCAATTCACCCTTATTGATGCGGTGCGCATTCGTCACGATGAGGCTTTCCTCTGACTGACGGAAAATTTCGTTCAAATGCACGGTGCAGAATTTTTCGCTTCCGATAAGATCGCGCAAAACGTTTCCTGCGCCGACTGAGGGAAGCTGATCCGCGTCTCCAATCAGTATCAGTCGTGCGCCGTGCCGCACGGCAGAAAGAAGCGCCGACATCAGAATACTGTCCATCATAGACATCTCGTCCACAATGATAACCTTAGCGTCCAAGGGGTTGGTCGCATTTCGGCGATAGATGGGCTCGTTGCCTTCGTTTTTTTCCATTTCCAAGGCGCGATGCACCGTTTTGGCCTTTGAGCCCGTTGCCTCCGACATTCTGTTGGCGGCGCGCCCCGTGGGCGCTAAAAGCTCTATCGAAAGCCCTGCAAAAGAGAAAATTTTTATCAAGGCGCGAATGACGGTGGTTTTTCCCGTTCCGGGACCGCCTGTCAGAATCATCACGCCGTTTTGAAGCCCCGCACGAATGGCGGCACGTTGCGCGTCGGCATAGGTTATACCAACCTCGTCCTCGATGCGATTGATAAAAAGCCCAACGTCCGTTTCGCTGTAAAGCGCACTTGCCTTATCCAAGCGAAGCAGCTTTTCCACAATGTGTTTTTCCGCGTCTCCGTAATGCGCAAGCGAAATGAGATTTCTTTCGTCGTGCCACGCCATCAGCTGACCGCTGTGAAGGGCTTGCTCTATGGCGGCATCGATTTTCTCCACAGGCACCTCAAGGTGTACTGCCGCCGATTCGCGCAGCTTATCAAGCGGCAAAGCGGTATGCCCGTTATTTTGCGCGTTGAAGGAAAGGATATAGCAAATGCCGCTTTCCAAGCGCTCGGGCGCGTCCTTGGCGAAGGCAAGAGAGCGCGCAAGATTGTCCACCGCCGAAAAGGGCACGGAGGGGATTTTTTCAAAAATCGCGTAAGGATTTTCTCGGATAATGTCAACCGCCTCTCCTCCCCACTCGCGATAGATTTTCCCTATCACCGCAGAGGAAAAATAAGAGCGGCAAAGCATCATCAGAGAGCGCACGTCCGATTGCTCGCAAAAGGACTCGTGGATTTTGGCCGCCTTCTTGGCGGTAATACCGGGTATTTCAACCAGCCACTCGGGATGCTTTTCTATGACCTCCAAGGTGTCCTCACCGTACCGCGTGACAATGCGCGCGGCGGTGATGGGGCCAATGCCCTTGACAGCCCCCGATGCCAGATAACGCAAAATGGATTTACTGTTGTCGGGCAGAAAGACGTCATACGAATCGAAGGAGAACTGCACACCGTATTCGCTGTGCTTGCTCCAACGCCCGTAAAGAACGACCTCCTCGCCCTCGGCCACCGCCGCCATCATACCGACGGCCGTATGCCGCTCGCCCTCCTTGGTGATAATTTCAAAAACGGTATAATCGTTTTCCTCGTTGCGATATACGATACCGTCAACGCTACCCTCTAAACGAAGAACATCCGGGGACTCTTGCATTATACCGTTCCTTTCTGCCAAGCGGCGTTCTGATAAGTCGGGTTGTCCCGACAAAATCGTTATTTATTAAACGGAAAGCGCCTTCTTCAAGGCCTCTGCCAAATCCTTCTTTTCCCAGGGTGCATCCAGCTCTTCTCTGCCCATATGGCCGTATGCGGCAAACTGCCGATAAATAGGACGGCGAAGCGCAAAGGAGCGGATAATCGCAGAGGGGCGGAAATCAAACACCTCGGCAAGTGCGGCAGAGATTTTTTCATCCTCTACCTTGCCCGTACCGAAAGTATCCACCATAATGGAGACAGGGCGCGCCACACCGATGGCGTAAGCCAGCTGAACCTCACACTTATCGGCAAGTCCTGCCGCAACAACGTTCTTGGCGGCATATCTTGCGGCATAGCAGGCAGAACGGTCAACCTTGGTCGGATCCTTACCCGAGAAGGCACCGCCGCCGTGACGGGAGTAGCCACCGTAGGTATCAACGATAATTTTACGGCCCGTCAAGCCCGTGTCTCCCTGCGGGCCACCAACAACGAAACGGCCCGTGGGGTTCACGAAGATCTTAGTATCCTCGCGCAACAGCTCTTTGGGGATAATGGGAGTGATGACCTCTTTAATAACGTCTCTTCTCATATCCTCCATCGAAATCTCTGCCGCATGCTGCGAGGAAACGACAACCGTATCCACGTACGAGGGCTTGCCGTCCTCATAAGCCACGGTAACCTGCGTTTTTCCGTCGGGACGCAGATAGGGCAGAAGGCCGCTCTTGCGCACCTCAGTCAAGCGGCGCGCCATTCTGTGCGCCAAGGAGATGGGAAGAGGCATAAGCTCAGGCGTTTCGTTGCAGGCATAGCCGAACATCATGCCTTGGTCTCCCGCACCGTTATTCAAATCGTCCTGCATCTCGCCTGCCTTGGCCTCGGCGCACTTGTCAACGCCAAGGGCAATATCGGGAGACTGCTCGTGAATCGAGGTCAAAACCGCGCAGGTATTGCAATCAAAGCCGTATGCGGCGTTATCATAGCCGATTTCTCTGACCGTCTCTCTGACAACCGCCTGAATATCCACGTACGCCTCGGTGGTTACCTCACCCATAACGGTGATAACGCCCGTGGTTGCAAAGGTTTCGCAGGCAACGCGGGACATAGGGTCCTGCCGCAGCATTTCGTCCAGAATCGCATCCGAAATCATATCGCAGATTTTATCGGGATGTCCTTCGGTAACAGACTCGGAGGTAAATAACATTTTGCTCATAAAAGTTCCTTTCTCGCAAAGAAAAAAATTGCCCCGGTTTCCCGAGGAAGAAGCATCTCATCTCTCGGAATTGGCACCTTGTTCTTTCAAATAGGTTGCCGGGCTTCACAGGGCCAGTCCCTCTGCCACTCTTGATAAGATTTTTTATTAAAAGGGCGTTTTTGCCCTTCTTTTATATGGATATATACAGTATAACAAATAAAGAGAAAAATTGCAAGAGATTTTTTAATAAAGAACGGATTTTTTTCTAAAACCTCTTGTTTTCAATGGGGGGCTATGGTAAAATACACTTAAAAAGACAGAAAGGAGTGCGGCAAATGAAGCTTTCTCTTCCCCCATATGTTGCAGAGGCCATCGCCACTATCAACAGAGCGGGCTACGAGGCCTACGCCGTTGGCGGCTGCACGCGTGACCTTTTGCGCGACGTTTTGCCGCACGACTACGATATTGCAACCTCGGCCCTTCCCGAAGACATTTTAAGGGTGTTCAGGGATAGGCGCGTTATCCCCACGGGCCTTGCCCACGGCACCGTAACGCTTCTGACCGAGGGCGGCCCTCTTGAAATTACAACCTACCGTGTCGACGGTGGCTACTCGGACGGCAGACATCCCGATGGCGTTTTCTTTTCTTCCTCCTTCAAGGAGGATGCCCGTCGGCGCGATTTCACCGTTAACGCGATGGCCATACATCCCGACGGCACGTTGCTTGACTATTTCGGCGGTCGGGAGGATTTGGAGAAAAAAATCATCCGCGCCGTTGGCGACCCAACGAAACGATTCGAGGAGGACGCGCTTCGCATTTTGCGCGGTATGCGCTTTGCCTCCGTGCTTGATTTTGAAATTGAAGAAAAAACGAAAGAGGCAATGCACGCCGAGAAGGGCCGCTTGGGGAGCGTCAGCGCGGAGCGCATACGCGAGGAGCTGACACGGGCGCTTTGCGGAAAGGGTGCTTTGCGCGTTTTCAAGGAATTTGCAGACATTCTCGGCTTTATTCTGCCTGAGATTGTCCCCTCTTTTTCCTTTGAGCAAAAGAGCCGCTATCACGTTTATGACGTCTACACGCATACACTCAACGCCGTCGCCGCCGTCAAAGCAGAGCCCGTTTTGCGCTTGACGATGCTTTTACACGATATTGGAAAGCCCGCCTCCTTCTCTCTTGACGAGAAGGGCGAGGGACATTTTTACGGGCACGCGGAAAAGAGCGTTTCGATTGCCGAGGGTGTGCTTCGCCGCCTGCGCTTCGACAACAAAACTTCTGAAACGGTGCTGAAGCTTATCAAATATCACGACCTGCCGATTGACAATTTCTTCACCCATCTGCCCCGCCTTCGCCAAAGACACGGAGACGCGCTTTTACTGCAATTAATCGAGGTCAAGCGCGCAGATAACGCCGCGCAAAACCCCGCATTTGCCATCAGGCAGGAGAGGCTTAACGAGGCCGAGGCTCTTTTGCGCGCCGAAATGGAAAAGGAGCCTCCCTTGACGCTTGCTTCGCTTGCGGTGAAGGGCAAGGATCTGATTGCCCTTGGAATGCCGCCCTCCGCGGCCGTTGGAAGCGCGCTTTCCGCGCTGTTGGAGGCGGTGCTTGAGGGGCGCGTTAAAAACGAAAAAGAAAGCCTCCTTGCCTACCTTAAGGAGCAGAAGACGGCCCTTGACCCTCCTCTTGAAATCGAGCGCAAGCTCCTGATTGCCTACCCTGACACTTCTCTTCTTGAAAAGCAAGAGGGCGTGCGCATTTTTGAGATTGAGCAGACCTATCTTTACAACGAAAACGAGGCCTTGACCGAGCGCGTCAGAATGCGTCGCGAGGGCGAAAAAACAGAATATTTTCACACGGTCAAGCGGCGCATTTCCCGCCTTAGCGCCGAGGAAAGAGAGCGCACAATTTCAAAAGAGGAATACCTTGCGCTGTTGAAGCGACGGGACAAGACGAAGAGCCCTGTTTTCAAGCGGCGCTTTGCGCTGCCCTACGGTGCGCACGTGCTTGAAATTGATTTGTACCCCGCTTGGCACAAGCAGGCTGTTTTGGAGGTGGAGCTTTCCTCCGAAAAGGAGGAGTTTAGCCTTCCCTCCTTTATCACCGTTTTGCGCGACGTGACAGGCAAAAAAGAATACAAAAACGTTTCCCTTGCCTCCGCCTTTCCGCCCGAGGAGGCATAAAGCAAAAGCGTGTCCTTTTTTGGAGGGCACGCTTTTTTGGTGCAAAAAAGCGGC
>JBGVMO010000188.1:0-4012 GCA_045124835.1 Eubacteriales bacterium | reverse complement strand
CGGATCCATCACTTATGAAAACGTCATCAATCGCTATAATACGGATTTGGCCAATAATCTTGGCAACCTTGTCAGCCGTACACACGCGATGACAACCAAGTATTTTGGCGGCGTTATTCCTGCCCCCACCGCCCCTGAGGCGCTGGACGAGGAATTGAAGGAGGCCTTCTCCAAGGCCGTTGCCCTTTCCCGTCAGTATATGGAAAGCTTCCACGTGGCCGATGCGCTTTCTGCCATCTTTGAGATGCTTCGCCGCGCCAATAAGTACATTGACGAAACAACGCCTTGGCTCTTGGCGAAGGACGAAAGCAAAAAAGCCCGTCTTGGCACCGTTCTTTACAATCTTTTGGAGTGCATTCGCGGCGCTGCCGTGCTTCTGACGCCCTTTATTCCTGCAACCGCAGAAAAGATTTTCTCGCTTCTTGCAACCGATGCCAAGGAGTATGCCACCGTTTCTGCCTTTGGCGCTCTTGAAAGCGGCAAGCAGCTTGGCGAGGGGCTCGTCCTCTTTGCGCGCATTGATGAAAAGCAGTTCTTCGAGGCCCTGAAGGCTAAGGAGGAGGCCGCCGCAAAGGCCGCCGAGGCCAAGGAAGAGGCACCTGCCATTGAGCACGAGGCCGAAATCAAAATTGATAGCTTTGGTGCCGTTGAGCTTCGTACGGCAGAAATTCTTGCCTGCGAAAAGGTACCGAAGGCTAAAAAGCTTTTGAAGCTTCAAGTGGATTTGGGTTACGAAAAGCGCCAGATAGTTTCGGGCATTGCCAAGTTTTACGAGCCTGAGGCTTTAATCGGTAAAAAGGTAATCGTCGTTGCTAACCTTGCTCCCGCAACTCTTTGCGGTATTGAGAGCTACGGTATGCTTTTGGCATCGGGCGAAGAAAACGTGCGCGTTGTATTCCTTGACCCCGAAACGCCCAACGGCGAGCGTGTTCACTGATGAAATATTTCGATACACACGCGCATTATTGGGATTCTCGCTTCGAAAAGGAGTGGGAGGGCGATTTTGAGGCCCATTTAACCGCTCTTTTTGAAGGAGAGCTTGCGGGGGCTGTCAACGTTGGCACCTCGCTGAAAACCTCATCTGCCGCCATAGCCCAAGCGAAGCGCCACGCCAAAATGTATGCGGCGGCGGGGCTTCATCCAAGTGACGTGGGAGAGTGCGCCTCCGTTAAGGAGGAGCTTGCTTCCATCAAGGCGCTTTTTGCCTCTCCCGAAAACAAGCTCGTGGCTGTGGGTGAAATTGGCTTGGACTATCATTTTCTCCCTTTTGACAAGGCCTTGCAGGAGGAGTGCTTCTATCTTCAGATGGGCTTGGCGGAGGACTTAGGCCTTCCCGTTATCATTCACGATAGGGAAGCGCATATGGACTGCTTGGATATGGTTCGCCGCTTTCCCCGTGTTCACGGCGTCTTTCATAGCTATAGCGGAAGCATACCCATGGCCGAGGAGCTGGTTTCCTTGGGGTATATGATTTCCTTTTCGGGTACTGTCAGCTTTAAAAATGCGCGACACGTGAAGGAGGTTGCCGCCTCGCTGCCAAGGAATGCGGTGATGGTGGAAACCGATTGCCCTTATCTTACGCCCCATCCCTTCCGCGGTCAGATAAACCATTCCGGCCTTCTGCCTTATACGGTAGCGGCCGTTGCAGAGGCTTGGCAAACAGAGCCGACGGCTTGCGCCGCGCTTCTGCTTGAAAATTCACTCGGGTTTTACGGCCTTGACGGGTGAAAATAAGGAGCCGAAAAGCAGGCGCGCCTGCACAGACCATTCGGCCTCATCCCAAATGATATAGGATCGAAAGCCCTCGCGCAGATTTTCTTCTAGCAGGGCTTTTTCCTTTTTTGCATCGCAAAACGTTACCTCTGCTTTTTCGGCTCTCTCACGGCGGCGCTCGGCGTATGAAAAGGTGGCGCTTCCCGTTTTGTCGCGTTCGATTTTGCCTCCCTCTCTTTTCAGGAAATTCAAAAGCTTGGGTAGCAAGACCTGCGGTGCCGGCTCACCCTTGAAAAGCAAGGGGCGGGTTAGAGATAGCAGTGAGCCTTCCTTTTCCTCTGCGTGCTTGCCAAAAAGATAGCGTGCGCTATCGCGCCCCTGCTTCAGAATGAAGTGACACCCCTCGTTTTCCCTGACGAATGCACCGTCAAGGAGTGAGGCAAGCGCTTCGCACGGCTGTCCCTCGTACAAAGGAGAAACACCCTGTTTTTTTGCCTCAACGGCATACCGCGCCGCAGGCTCGGCGCGCACAGAAGGGGCGATAACGATAAAGGTAAGATAGGGCAGAAGTGCTGAAAACGCGGATATGGGGAGCGGCTTGCTTATATAACCGATGACGGTCGCGGGCATTCTTTCCTCGGCGGCAACGGAAATCACTTGCCCGGGATAAAGTGCCCCCGCCTGACAAAAGGCAGGGTTTAGCTGCCTTAATGTGTCAATGTCCGTTTGGTAGAGGTCTGCTATCTCCTTTTCCGTCTCGCCGCCGGAAACGGTGTGAAATCGGAAAGGAAGCGGGATGCAAAGCGTTTGTCCCACGAGTAAGCCGTATGGGGCAGACAAACCGTTGTCTTCAATCAGCTTTGAAACGGACACGTGATACCTTGCGGCAATTCCCTCAAGAGATTCGTGCGGTGTTACGGTATGGATTATCATATATTTTCTCGCTTTCGGATGGCTTGCTTCTAATATCTTATGAATAGTCCTTTGGGAATGAGAACAAAATAAAGAAAAAAAGAGAAAGAAAGGAAGAAACTATGCAAAACAAAGCTATTCGCTCGGTTTCGGCATATGAAATCTTGGATTCCAGAGGAAATCCCACCGTTGCGGCGGAGGTTATCCTTGCAGATGGAAGCTGTGGCGTTGCGGCCGCTCCGTCGGGCGCTTCCACGGGAAAATACGAGGCCTACGAGCTGCGTGATAAGGAAGCACGCTACGGCGGTAAAGGCGTTTTGCGCGCCGTACGGAACGTAAACGAGGAAATTGCCAAGGCTCTGCTCGGAATGGATGGCACACAGCAATGGCGGCTGGATAGAACGCTTTTGGAGCTTGATGGTGGCGCGCAGAAGGAAAATATGGGCGCAAACGCCCTTTTGGCCGTTTCCATGGCGGCCTCTCGCGCGGCGGCCGCGCACTATGGGATGCCCTTATGGCGCTATCTTGGCGGCATATCCGTTGGCAGAATGCCCGTTCCGATGATGAATATTATCAACGGCGGTGCGCACGCCACCAACCCCTTGGACGTGCAGGAATTTATGATAGTACCGCTTGGTGCGGAAAGCTACGCCGAGGGCTTGCGGATGGGTGCGGAGATTTATCATCTGCTCGGTGGAATGCTGAAGAGTGCAGGCTATTCGGTCGGTGTTGGAGATGAGGGCGGCTACGCGCCCGAGCTTTCCTCGACCGAGGAGGCGATAGGCTGGATAGTCGATGCCATCGAAAAGGCCGGATATTCAGAAAAAGAGGTGAAAATCTCCCTTGATATTGCCGCGTCCGAATGGCAGGATGGCGATGGATATACCTTAAAAAAGGCAGAAGAGCGGCTTTCGGGCGAGGAGCTTGTCAATCGCGTGGAGGGCTGGTGTGCCTCTTATCCTATTTTTTCGGTCGAAGATCCCTTAGGCGATGACGATTGGGATTCATGGCGACTTCTGACCGAGGAAATCGGGGATGAGACCTGTCTTGTGGGGGATGATCTTTTCGTAACCAACCCGGTTCGCCTGCAAATCGGTAAGCATAAGGGCGCCGCGAATGCTATACTGATTAAGCCCAACCAAATCGGAACGGTCAGCGAAACACTCGACGTTATCGAAATGGCAAGAGCGTCAGGCTATCGGCACATCGTGTCTCACCGTTCGGGCGAAACGGAGGATAGCTATATTGCAGACTTGGCCGTTGCAACCTCAGCGGGCTTTATCAAGACGGGCGCACCCTGTCGCTCGGAGCGTGTTTCTAAATACAACCGCCTTTTGCAAATCGAGCGTGAAATGGGCTTTTTCGGTGTATACGGTAAGCGTACCTC
>JBGVMO010000187.1:0-2103 GCA_045124835.1 Eubacteriales bacterium | reverse complement strand
CCGCTTCCGCAACGTCCTCGACGTCACCCATTTTTCCAAGAGGGATCATAGACAGGAGCGGATTGTCGGCGTGTGCTTCGGTCATATCGGTCTTGATAAAACCGGGAGCGATCGCATTGCAGCGGATCCCCTTGGCAGCATACTCCTTAGCGACCGACTTTGTCAGTCCGATCAAACCCGCCTTTGAAGCTGAATAATTGCTCTGACCTGCATTTCCCATCAAACCCGAAACAGAACTGATATTGATGATACACCCCTCTTTACTTCTTAAAAGCAAGGGAGTGACGTGGCGGATCATATTGAATGCGCCCTTTAGGTTTGTATCAATGACCTTATCGAAATCCTCTTCCTTCATCATTGCCGCAAGTCCGTCACGCGTTACACCCGCATTATTGACAAGGATATGAGCCGCACCGAAGTCGGCTTTGATCCTCACAACGGTTTCCTTTACGGCGCCAAAATCGGACACGTCACAAAGATAGGCTTCGGCTTTGACACCGAATTCTGCTTTGCACCTGTCACATACCGCTTCTGCGGCGTCTTTGTTGCCTGCGTAAATCACCGCAACATCAGCGCCGAGAGAGGCAAGCTTAAAGGCAATCGCCGCACCGATTCCGCGTGAGCCGCCCGTGATGATAGCTACTTTCCCGTTTAACATTCAGCCACCTCCGAAAGTACCGTATCGAGGTTGGAAACCGAATATACGTTCACCTCGTTACTGATCTTTTTGATCATATTCGTCAGTGTTTTACCGGGGCCGATCTCGATAAAGGTATCAATTCCCTCTGCGATCATATTTCGTATCAGCTCCTCCCATAGAACAGGACTGCATATCTGTGACGAAAGAAGCTCGGCAGTTTCATTCGTATAAGGCTTTGCGGTCTTGTTGGAATAAAGAACGGCATTTCCTTGATTGAACTGTACCTCTGAAAGCTCCTTTGCAAAGAGTGCGGCTGCTTCATTCATAAAAGGAGAATGAAAACCGCCCTTGACCTTGATGGGAAGCGCTCTGCCGCCCGCCGCCTTTACGTCTGCTGAAAAATCCGCCATCTGTGAGGCAAGACCTGCGACAGACACCTGTCCGGGGCAATTGAAGTTTACGGGATATACGGCAGAATATTTCGCGCAAAGCTCTTTGACGCTTTCATTATCGAGCTTCACAACCGCCGCCATTGATGTATCCTGCTTTTCTGCCGCTTCCTGCATCAGCTCACCTCGGCGGCACACAAGACGAAAGCCCGTTTTGTTATCAACGATTCCCGCAAACGTGCAAGCTACGACCTCTCCAAGAGAAAAGCCCGCGACCGCGTGGGGCTTGATACCGTGTTCCACAAGAACGCTTGCGGCGGCAAGCTCCATAGCAAAAAGGCAGGGCTGTGTATTTTTGGTTTCCTTTAATTCTTCTTCTGTTCCCTCAAAGCACTGACGGGAGGTGTCGGGACGTATCTCATCACAGGCATCAAATACCTTTTTTGCCGATGTGTAATTTTCATACAGATCCTTTCCCATTCCGGAAAATTGGTCTCCCTGTCCTGAAAAAACAAATGCTATTCTACCCATCTTGATGCTCCTTTCAGGATAGGCTCCGCCTCATCCATGATCTCTTTTACGATTTCTGCGGCGCTCTGTTCTTTTTTGACCATTGCCGCGATCTGACCCGCAAGGAAGCAACCCTTTTCAATGTCACCTTCCTTGACGGCAAGACGGAGTGCGCCGACCGCAAGATTTTCAAGCTCCTCGTCGGGCATACCGCCGTATTCGGCTTTGGAATAATTTTGGGCGAATTTGGTACGCAAGCTGCGAACGGGGTGTCCAAGACGCTTACCCGTCACCATCGTGCAAAGATCAGTCGCCTTCAGTATCTTTTCCTTATAAGTTGGGTGGATAGAACACTCGCAAGCGGAAAGGAAGCGCGTTCCCATCTGAACGCCCTCTGCTCCAAGCATAAATGCCGCCGCAACGCCTCGTCCGTCGGCAATACCGCCTGCAGCGATTACGGGAAGCTCCGTGGCATCGCACACCTGCGGAACAAGTACCATTGTGGTAAGCTCGCCCACATGTCCGCCACTCTCGCCGCCTTCCGCAATCAGCGCGGTCGCGCCT
>JBGVMO010000186.1:0-6115 GCA_045124835.1 Eubacteriales bacterium | reverse complement strand
TTTCGTCCTTGTGGCAAAGATTGTGAAAATAGGTCTTGCCGAATTTTTCGCTTGCCGCGAGTAAATATGCGCGCTTTGCGCGTTTTATCATCCTTTTTCTTGCGTTGTTTTCCTCGGGAGAAATATCCGTCAGGTAGCCGTCCTCCGAAACGCCCCTGCAAGAGAAAAAGGCGATGTCGGCATTAATCGTTTCAATGGTTTTATATGCCTCCTCTCCAACAAGCGCCAAGCAGCTGTTAACGAGATTGCCGCCTGTTGATATGGTATTGATATCGTATTCTGCAAGTTTGGAAAGAGCCTTGACGCCGTTTGTCACAACGGTAATGTTTCTTTTGGATGCCAGAAAGGGAATGAGATAGTAGCAGCTTGTGGAAGCGTCTAAAAAAATAACGTCATTATCGTGAATCAGATGAATGGCCTTTTGGGCTATCCGTATCTTTTCGCTGCTTTGCTCGTATTCGCGTATCAGAAAGGGAATTCTGTTTTTGGAGAGTGCCGTTTCCTCAAGAACGGCGCCGCCGTGCGTCCTCTTGATAAGGTTTTGCCTTTCAAGGCTTTGTAGGTCGCGGCGAACGGAGGGCTCGCTGATGTATAGGGCCTTGGCCAAATCTTTAACGCTGACCGACTTTTCTTTTATCAGAATTTCGAGTATCTGTTTTTCTCTTTCAACGCTCATTTGAACGGGATTATCTCCTTGAAATGCTCAAAATTCGGAGTATTTGCTCAAATTCATTGGCGATCATTGAGCAAAATAACCGTTTCTATTATAATAGCATCATAAAATATAAATGTCAATACCGAAGGGAAGTGGGAAAATGCTTTTTGAAGCAGAGGGCGCAAAAAAATGGATTTTTGCCGATATGCATACCCATAGCGAAAGCTCACACGATTCCGTTTGCAAAATTGAGGATATGTTGCTTGCGCAAAGGGCGCGTGGCGCGGCTGCCTTCGCGGCAACCGACCATTTCGATACGGATTCTTACGATAAAATGGAGATATTTGCGCCCATCGTGGCCGCAAGCAAGACCGTCGCGGCGCTGAATGCGCACTATGGAGGAAACCCTCTTGTTTTATCCGGTATAGAAATCAGCGAAGGCTTCTGGCACATGGACGTATACGAAAGAGTAATGAAGCTCGTTGCGTATGACGTTGTGATAGGCTCGGTGCATCTCGTTAAGTATCGGGATTTAACCTATGCGTATTCCAAAATTGATTTTTCCGCGCTTGATGAGCAAACGGTTCTTGCATACCTTGACGCGTATTTTGACGACGTGCTTACCATGCTTGACACCCTTGATTTTGACATTCTGGCGCACTTAACCTGCCCGCTCCGTTACATAAACGGAAAATATAGGTGCGGAATAACGCTTGAGCGGTATACGGGAAAAATTCAGACGATTTTGCAAAAAATCATCGAAAAGGGCATCGCCTTAGAGGTAAACACATCCTTCTACGGTCAAAGCGGCGATTTTATGCCGAGCGTTGACGTCATCGCCCGCTATTATGCAATGGGCGGACGGCTGATAACCTTAGGGTCTGACGCCCACGTGCCCGAAAACGCCTCGTGTCATTTTGCTGAGGCGATAGCCGCAATCAAAAAAATCGGTTTTGATAGAATTTATTATTATAAAAACAGAAAACCGCAAGAAATACGGATTTGATGGAAAGGAAGAATATTTGATATGAAAGCAGGCGTTTTTTACGGAGAAAACGATTTGAGAATTTCTGAAATTGCCAAGCCCGTTCCTAAGGATAACGAGGTTTTGGTAAAGGTAATGGCGTGTGGCGTTTGTGGCACGGACGCGCACATTTTTTGCGGAGACGGCGGATGCTTTCCCACTCCCGCAGGCACGGTGCTGGGGCACGAATTTGCGGGCGTAGTTGAGGCGGTCGGCAAGAGCGTTTTTTCCGTTAAGGTTGGTGACAGAGTTTGCGTTGACCCCAATCAGCTTTGCGGTGAGTGCGACTATTGCAAGAACGGAATCGGCCATTTTTGCGAAAAAATGACGGGCATCGGAACGGGCGTTAACGGCGGCTTTGCGGAATATTGTGCTGTCCCACAGTCTCAGGTTTATAAAATTGCCGATACCACCTCCTACGAGGAAGCCGCTATGGCAGAGCCCGTTGCCTGTTGCGTACACGGCATTGATATGTGCGATATTTCCTGCGGCGACACCGTTGCCGTTATTGGCGGCGGTATGATAGGAATGATAATGCTGCAGCTTGCCAAAATCTCGGGTGCGGGCAAGCTTATTATGATAGAGCCTGTGGCGACAAAAAGAGACATCGCCAAGAAGCTTGGTGCCGATATTTGCATTGACCCCATTGCCCAAAACGTCAAGGAGGCTTTGAAGAATGCGGGCGTTGATAGAATTTCCTGCGTGATAGAGTGCGTCGGCAAAACGCAAACGATGGAGCAGGCCATCGACATCGCGGGCAAAAAATCGGTCGTGATGATGTTTGGGTTGACCGCCCCCGAGGACACCATGTCCGTTAAGCCCTTTGAAATCTTTAAAAAGGAAATCAGACTGACAGCCTCCTTCATCAATCCCTATACCCAGAATCGCGCAATCGCGCTGATAGACGGCAAAAAAATAGACGTCAGCTCCATCGTTCACGCGCGCGTGGGGTTAGAGCGCTTGCCTGCCATTTTGGCAGATCCCAAGGAAAGAGCAAAGGGCAAATTTATCGTTATTCCGCAAGTGTAAGGAGCGGCTATGAAAATTTTAAGCTTTGGAGAAATATTGTGGGATGTGTATCCCGAAAGCAAGTATATAGGCGGCGCGCCCTTCAATTTTGCGGCGCACTTGGCGAAGCACGGGGAAAGCGCTTATATGCTTTCGGCCGTTGGCGATGACGCGCTTGGCAGAGAAGCGGAGGCGGCGCTGTCGGATATGGGCGTTCTTTCTGTTTACCTGACCAAGCGCGCGGATAAGCCAACGGGTCAATGCCTCGTTTCACTCGACGGGGCCTCCGTGCCTTCCTATCGGCTTCTTTCGGACGTTGCGTATGACTATATTGATACGGATGGCGTAGCGGACGGTTTTGATGCGCTCTATTTCGGCACGCTTGCCCTGCGAAGCTCATACAATTTCCGTTCCCTGCAGAAGCTACTTGAAAAGCACCGCTACAAAGAAATTTTTTGTGACGTCAATATTCGTCCCCCTTTTTCCTCAAAGGAAGCCGTCATGCTTTGCCTTGATACTGCAACGCTTTTGAAAATAAGCCTTGAGGAGTTAAGCACTGTCGCCTCGATGATTGGTGTAGCTCCCACGAAGGACTACGCGTCCTTTGCCAAAGCGCTGGCCGCGCGACACGAAAACCTTTCCTGCATCATCGTCACCCTTGGCGCCGAGGGGGCTTACGCCTACGACTCTAAGGCAAAGCGGGAATATACCGTCGCCTCTCGCACCGTTTCCGTTGTCTCAACGGTCGGCGCGGGAGACAGCTTTTCAGCGGCCTTTCTTCATCGCTATTTGCAAAAATGCGGCCTGCGCGAATGCATGGAGTACGCTAACGCGGTTGCTGAATACGTCGTAACCCAAATGGCCGCCGTGCCCGATTATACCGCAGAGGATTTTGCCTAAAACGCTTCGCTTCCTTGAAAAGCGCCGTGCTATAACGAAAAAACAAAAAACGCCGTGTTCTTTTTGGAACACGGCGTCTTATATTAGAAAATCAGATGCATGTATAGGGTGTTTAGGCCTGCTTCACCGTCAGAACAACCTTGCCGACGTTTTGACCCTTGTAAAGAATATCGTGTGCGGCCTCTGCCTCTTCAATGGGAAGCACGGCGTGAATGGTGGGCTTGACGAGCCCTGCTTCGATCTTGGGATAGACCTCGCGCACAAGGCTTTGAAGAATCTCCGCCTTCATTTCGGGAGTACGGGAGCGCAGAGTGCTTCCCACGATGCGGATATTCTTTTTGTAGATGGTTTTCAGGTCAATGGTGGTTTCACACCCTGCAAGTGCCGCAATCACGATCCAACGGCAACCGTACTTGACAAAGGGGAGACATTCGCCAAGATTCTTGCCGCCGAGGCAGTCAATGGCAATATCCACCGCGCGCCCTGCCTCTTCCTCGCGCTTCAAGACCTCGGGGAGGCTTTCCTTTCTCGTGTCGACCACAAGATCCGCGCCGAGATGGGCGATGGCCTTCGGGTCGGTGATGACCGAGGTGATAACGCGAAGGCCAAAGGCCTTTGCCATCGGAATGATAACCGAGGCAAGACCCGACGCACCTGCCTGCATAAGCAGGGTGTCTGTTGCCTTGGCGTGGCCTTCCACAAAAAGCTTTAAATAGGCCGTTGCAAAGGCCTCGGGAATGGCCGCCGCCTCTACCATAGAGCAGTTTTTCGGCACGGGCATGCACATATCGTACTTGACCGCAACCATTTCGGCATAGCCGCCGCCACCAAGCAAGGCGCATACCTTGTCGCCCATCTTGTAGCCCGACTTGGCCTTGGCGCCCTCGGTCATAGCAACGATCTCGCCTGCCACCTCAAGGCCCATCCATTCGGGACAGCCGGGAGGAGGGGGGTAGTCGCCCTCTCTTTGCATTAAGTCCGCGCGGTTGAGTGCCGCCGCCTCGACCTTGACGAGCACCTCGTCCTCGGCGAGGATGGGATCGGGCACATTGTCCCAGCGCAGGGATTTATCTTCGTTCACCAAAATTGCTTTCATTTTTTCTCTCCTATGCTTTATTTATATGTATTGCGCGCATTCCGTTAAGCACGCAAGGACGTTTTCCCGTCCCGAAATACGGTTTTCGTACCACGGCTCGTAGGCGTGGGAAAAGAGAAGGTTTTCGATCCGCGCGTCTTGCCCGATCCCTTCAAGCGTGTTTAAATACGCCGCCTTGTCGGCAAGGTAACAGCGGTATTTCCCAACCCCCGCACCTTGTAATCCGTCCCCCGAAATGAGGGTGTGTGTTCTCTCGTCGAGAACGCCGACAAAATTCCTTTCATGTCCGGGAAGAGGGTAGGTAGAAACTCCCTTTGCCAAATGGCGCACGTCGGTCACCACCGTGATTTGGGGTGCAAGAGCGAGAATATAGGGAAGCCCGCCCGCGTGATCCTCATGCTCGTGCGTGACGACGAGCGTATCAATATCGCAAAGCTCCACGCCCATGC
The DNA here is from genome assembly GCA_045124835.1 of Eubacteriales bacterium. GTDB lineage: Bacteria > Bacillota > Clostridia > Oscillospirales > CAG-272 > UBA1740. Next base: position 983 of record JBGVMO010000186.1, on the reverse strand, counting down.
TTTTTAACGCGGGGAGGATATACTCCTCCACGTCCTCTTTGGTCGTCGCGCAGTCAACGAGAACGGTTTTCCCCTCTGCCGTAACGAGAAAAACGGAGGTGTAAAGGTCATCAAACGGAATTTTTAAGCGATAGATGCCGTCCGTTTCCCGACAAAAGCTCCTCTGCATACTTTAAATCTTGCTCCAATCGAACAGAACGCCGACGGGGAAGAGAGGATCGTTTACAAGGCGGGTGTAGACCTCGCCCGCGTCAAGAGGAGAATGGATTTCTCCTATCATTTCTTTAAAGCTCAAGCGACCGCCATCAAGCAGGCGAAGAATGGCAGAAAGATCGTCCTTGTCCGTCCAAAGACCTGCCGAGGACTCAACGGATGGGCGCATACAGGTGTGCGCGCCGATAAGCGAGATTCCGCGTCCGTGCACCTTGCCGTAATAGTCAATTTCAAACTTGGAGCTTCGAGTGCAGCCCAGAAGAGCCACTCTTCCCATCTCCTTCATACAGTCAAGCGCGCCGACAAGACCTGCGCCAAGACCCGTGACCTCAAGGCAGACATTGGCGCCGCCCCCCGTTAAGCGGTTAACCTCCTCCGAAAAGCCCTCCTTCGTCGGGTCGAGCGCGTAGTCCGCGCCCATTTGAAGGGCGAGCGCGCGGCGCTCGGGCTTGGGGTCGGCGGCGATGATGGGATGCGCGCCCGAGGCGCGAAGAAGCTGAACGCCCAGCATACCGAGAATGCCAAGACCCATTACAAGCGCCGATTCTCCGATTTCAAGATGGGTCTTACGGATGGCGGCAAGGGGAAAGGTTGCAATAAAGGCCACGGCCGCATCCGCAAGCGAAACGCCATCGGGAATTTTCATCACATTGCCGCTTGCGTGGGTGATGGTTTTCTTGTGCTTGCCCCAATAGACGATAACGCGGTCGCCCTTTTTAAGGTCGCAAACCCTCTCTCCCACCTCGCGAACATAGCCTGCGGCGCTGTAT
>JBGVMO010000185.1:0-4793 GCA_045124835.1 Eubacteriales bacterium | reverse complement strand
AGTAATGCACGAAGAACAAGATATCGGGCAAAATCAAGGCAAGGCCGCCAACGACGGCAACGGCGAGGGTAATGAGTAGCGGCTTTTTCGTAATCGATTTTTCATCTTTCCAAAGCCCTGTCTTTTTACCAAGCCAAATGCCGATTGCACCCAACACAATGCCATAACCGGCAGATTGGATTGCTGTAATGATACCCATAAGAATATCAGCGGGAACTTGAACGAGCCCGACGGCATTCAGTTCGTCAAGTAGCTGTTGCTTAATATCCGCAGGATAGCTATCCAACATATATATTCCTGTGAAGAAACCGCCAAGAAGTCCTATCACCGCAAAGAATAACAGGGTTTTCCAATAAGCTTTTATAAATCTTATCATTTGCCACCTCTTACTCTTTGCTTATTACTTTTTTCTGCCAACTGCATTTGCGTTAAGTTTGCCTTTTTTCTGCATTCGGCAATGAATTTTCCTAGCTTAATTTGATCCATAGGCTACCTCCTTTTGCATACAGTATAGCTGTTATTACTCGCAAAATACACCTACCAATGGTTTAGTAGGGAGAAATCAACCATTGGTAGAGTAAAAATTGACCGTCAAATTCTTATTTATCGATGACTTTATTATAACATAAAATTAACTTTCATTCAATCTATTTTGCGTGGGTAGAAGAAAACTCGATTTGCAAGAAGTCGAGTTTTATAATTTGTTCAATCAAATCCCTTATAGGAACACACTAAACTCATCCTTTTTTGTTTTGGTGCACCTTCAGGGACTCGCCTTGCCTGCGGGCAAGGCTTTCCGCGGCTCTGACAGTCCCAAGGCCTTCATTCACTACCGCTCCCCTTCGAGTCCCTTCGGGAAAAAAGAAAAAACCAATCTTTGCAGATTGGTTTTTTCTTTTTTGGTGCACCTTCAGGGACTCGAACCCGGGACCCACTGATTAAGAGTCAGTTGCTCTACCAACTGAGCTAAAGGTGCATAAACGTGGAGCTGCTACCCGGATTTGAACCGGGGACCTCATCCTTACCAAGGATGTGCTCTACCAACTGAGCCATAGCAGCATAGTAGCAGGTCTCAACGGGTGATATTATAACAGAGGTTTTCGGTTTTGTCAAGAGTATTTTTAAAAAAAATCAAGAAAAAATGCAAAAAAACAAAAATAAAGCTCAAACGTCCCAAAACCGCAAAAGCCAAAGCAGTTATGCGACCCTTTTTCTCCATGCTTTACGAAGGACAAGCCGCCAAAGGCGGCTTGTTTTCGTTTTCTCTTTTTGTTTTTCCGTTTTATCCCAGCATAATGGCGCCAACCAAGGAAAGAACCGAACCGATAAGGAAAAGAAGGTTGGCCGCGGAGTAGCCGATAAAAAGGCCACGGAAGGTCTTGTGCTCAACCTTGCGGTTAACAAAGGAAACGATGCCGCCGGGAATAGAAAAGAGAACCGTTCCCAAAACCGTGTAAATCATCAAAAGAAGCGCAATCGCTTTTCCAAGGCCGTAGCCAAAGTTCGCACCTGCATCGTTCGTTTCGGGAGGTGCGGCCGTGAAAAATTCCACCGCCAAAAGCACGGTAAAGAACATAGCGAGAAGCGCAAGCACCGTCAGAACGGTGGCAAATATAAAGGCAACCTTTTTTCTCGTCGTCATACACACGTCTCCATCAGAATTGAATTTCAAAGCAAAGCGCCGAAGGGCGCTCCCTTTATCCTCATTTTAGCATAAAAAGAGAGCGTTGTCAACGCTCTCTTTTATGATTTTAGCCGTAAGGAAATCAAGCACATAGGGCTTTGAAGAAAAAATAACGGCGCATGCTTTCGATAAATCGTTACTCGGTTACAATGATATAGGGGTGAATATCCTGACCGCCCGAGACGGCATACACCTCAAGCTCGGGATAGGTCTCGGCCAAGCGCGCCTCTAAAGCGGCGACCTCATCCTCCTCTACCTCCTTACCGTAGAAGAGGGTAAGAAGATACTTTTCGTCCGAAAGGAGCGTTTTCGTCAAATCCATTGCGGCATCTGTTCTATCCTTATCGGAGACGAGAATTTCCTTGCCGATATAGCCGATATATTCCCCATCCGTAATATGCACGCCGTTGAGGTCTGCGTCACGCACGGCGGGAGATATGTATCCCGTCGTTACGCTTTGCATAGCCTCGCGCATCACGTTTTCCAAATCCTCCGCACAGGCCGCCTCGGAATCAAAGCTCAATATGGCCGCATAGCCTGCGCCAAAGTCCTTGCTTTCCATTACGTGAATTTCAGCCTTCTCATAAATAGAGGCTGCCTGCTTGGCCGCAAGGATGATATTGCCGTTATTGGGGAACACAAAAATGTGTGCGGCGTTAATTCGGTCAAAGGCCTCGATAAAATCAGCCGTGGAGGGATTGTTGGTCTGGCCGCCCGAAACGACCTCGTCAACGCCAAGCTCCAAAAGGGTGGCCTTTAAGCCATCGCCACTGCAAACGGCAACCATGCCGTACGCCTTGCGCTCGGCGGGTGCTTCCTTGCGCTCGCTCTCCTCGCGGACGGTTTCGCTGTGCTGTACCGACATATTTTCAATCTTCACGGTCAGAAATTCGCCGAACCGGCGGCAGAAGCCAAGCACGGCATCGGGCGTTAAGGTATGCACGTGAATCTTCACAACGGTTCCCGTTTTGAAGGAAACGATGGAGTCACCGATGCCCTTCAAATACTCGGTGATAACAGACACGTCAAAGCCTTCGGCATCCACCTTGCTGTTTTGCAGCTGCAAAAGAAGCTCCGTGCAATAGCCGTAGGTCATCACGCTATCCGCCGTAAAGGAGGAAAAATCAATGGGGGCCGCCTTGGTGGCCGCCATTGCCAGCTTGGGTGCGGCGAACTCTACGCCGTTGAGCGCCTTATTGAAGCCCTCGATAATATAGAAGAGGCCCGCGCCGCCGCTATCCACCACGTGCGCTTCCTTCAAAACGGTCAGAAGCTCGGGCGTTCTTTGCAGGGAGGCATACATTTCCTGCATCAAATCGGCAAAAAGGCTATTTACGGTGCTATCTCCCGAAAGATTGGAAACGGCGTACGCCACCGCTTCTCTTGCGACGGTCAGAATGGTTCCCTCGGTGGGGGTCATCACAGCGTCATACGCGTTTTTGACGCCCTCGTTCAAGGCCTTTCCAATCGTGGCAACGTCTGCCGTGGCGCAGGAGGCAAGCCCCTTGGCCATACCGCTGAAGAACTGGGAAAGGATAACGCCCGAATCGCCTCTTGCACCGAGCAGCATTCCGTGCGAAAGGGCAGACATAACGGTTGCCAAATCGTCACTTTCCAGATTTTGCAGGGCGGCAACGCCGCTTTCGATGGTCATACACATATTGTCGCCCGTATCGCCGTCCGGCACGGGAAATACGTTCAAATTATTGACGGCGTCTGCATTGGCGCGCAGCTCTGCCGCTCCGCCCTCTGCCATTTTTGTCAGAAGCGTTCCGTCAAGCAACGAAACGTTCTCCTTTTCCGCCTTCTTCATATTTTCATCCATATAAATATTCCTTTCGTTTGCTCGAACACAAAAAGTCAGTCTTATCTCTGCTTACCAAAGAAGAAAAGAGCAATGGTGCCGGGGCCTGCGTGAGAGCCGATGACGGCGCCGATTTCAACCACGCGGTCAGCTTCGCGCCCGTAGCTTGCCTTTAACATTCCCTCTAAAAGCTCGGCGTCCTTAAGGCAATCCGCGTGCGAAATAAAGATGGGGCTGTTTTCCTCGGCATCCTCTCCGAATTTATCGGCCAAGGCCTTCAAGGCGGCTCTTCTGCCCTTTACCTTGGATACGTTGACAAGATGACCCGCATCATCCACGTGCAAAACGGGCTTGATGCCAAGAAGATTGCCAACGAAGGCAAGCGTTGGGCTGATTCTGCCGCCACGCTTCAGGTAATCCAAGTTATCCACCGTGAACCAATGGCAGACGTTGCCCCGCTTTTCCGTTGCAAAGGCGGCAAGCTCATCGATGCTCTTGCCCTCCTTTTTCATCTCCACAAGCATATAGAGCAAAAGCCCGAAGCCCGCAGAGGCTGCAAGAGAATCAACGGCAACGAAGCGCTGACCTTCATACTTCTCGGAAAGCGCCTTCATGGCAAGTTCTGCTGAATGGAAGGTCGAGGAAAGACCGGAGGAAAAGCCAAGATACAAAACGTCTTTTCCCTTTTGTGCCTCTTCTTCAAAGCAGGTTGTAAAGGTTTCCACGTTGATGGCGGAGGTTTTGGCGGACTCGCCGTTTCTCATTCTGTTATAAAGGGTAATGGGCGCAAGCTCGCTATCAGGATAGGTCTTGCTTTCGCCCACGAAGGTAACGAGCAGGTCGCAGTATTTGACGCCCCACTCCTCCAAAACAGCCTTGGGAATATCGCAGCCCGAATCGGCAAATATAACGTATTCGTTCATTTTTTGTTCCTTTCACGCCTGGGCGTTTTTCACATTTTATTTCAAGGACGTGCGCGACAGCTTGTCGGCAAGTCTATCCAAAACGGAATAAAAGATTTTCAATTCCTCTACCGGAACGTCCTCTCCGACGCTTTGCTGGGTTTCAACGCCCGCTTTGAAAATGGAACGGGCAACTTCTCTTCCCTTTTCGGTCAGAACGATTTTGGCGTTGTACTTATTATTGCAGTCGCCCTCTGTCTGATATGCAATGATTTCTTCTTTTTCCAGCCTGACGATTTCTCTTGAAACCAAGGAACGATTGACGTGATTTTTTTGCGCGATTTCGCTTGCCGTCAATCCGCCCTTCTCGCAAAAGAGGGTGTATATCCAGAAAACGTGCACA
>JBGVMO010000184.1:0-8487 GCA_045124835.1 Eubacteriales bacterium | reverse complement strand
TGACCTATTTCAATCAGGAATTTTTGAAGAATGTTTTTGCGGTCGGTGACACCTACCGCTTCACGGGGCGTGTTGAGCGCAAGGGGCGGCGCATTCTGATGACGAATCCGCAATATGAGCCCTACGACCCCACCCTTCCCTTACCCGACTATATTCCCGTTTACCGCTTGAGCGACGGGCTTTCAGCGGCGGCCATGCAAAAGGCTTGCCACCAGGCACTTTTGGCGGCGCTTCCGCTGCTTGAAGATTTTTTGCCCGAGGAAATCCGCCGCAGAAACACCCTGCCGACCCTGCAAACCGCCTTAAGCACACTGCATTCTCCCACCTCCCTGTCAGAAATTCGCGCCGCGGTCAAGCGGCTTGCCTTTGACGAGCTTTTTCTCTTTTCCCTGCGCATGCAGCTTTCCAAGAAAAAGCTGGAGGTTAAACGGGCCCTTCCCATTTTTCCCGTTAAGAGAGAGCGCTTTCTTTCACTTCTGCCCTATGCGTTGACGGGTGCGCAGACGCGCTCCATTGACGAGATGGAGGCTGATATGCAAAGCGGAAGGCCTATGGGGCGCATTCTGATAGGCGATGTGGGAAGTGGCAAGACGGTTTGCGCGATGTACGCCGTGTTTCTGGCGCTTTCCTCCGCGCATCAAGCCGCCGTTATGGCGCCAACGGAGATTTTGGCCACCCAGCATTATGCGGAAATGAAGCCTTTTTTTGAGCGTCTCGGCTTCCGCACAGCGCTTTTGATAGGTGCCACCACGCAAAAGGAAAAGCGAGAAATTTACGAGGGCTTGCAAAAGACGGACGAGGGACGCATTGACCTCGTTATCGGCACGCACGCCTTACTTTCCGACAAAACCGTTTTTTCGGATTTGGCGCTGGTTGTAACGGACGAGCAACACCGCTTCGGCGTTTTACAGCGCGCCGCTTTGCGCAACAAAGCAGAAAACGCGCACTTGCTCGTGATGAGCGCAACCCCCATTCCGCGCACCTTGGCGCTTGCGCTTTACGGTGATCTTTCAACCTCGATTATCGACGAGCTTCCACTTGGCCGACAACGCGTTGACACCTTCGTTGTAGACAGCTCCTTTAACGCGCGCCTCGTTGCCTTTATCGACAAGCAGGTCAAGGAGGGCGGTCAGGCCTACGTGGTTTGCCCTGCCATTGCAGAGGAGACGGAGGAGGCAGAAATTCCTCTTTCGGATTTGATATCGGATGCTTTCTCTGCCTCCCTCCCTCTCGTTTCCGCCGAGAAAAAGGCAGAGGAGCTTTCCTTGGCCCTGCCGCATTTGAAGGTTGGGCTTTTACACGGAAAAATGAAATCCGCCGAGAAGGAGGCCGTGATGAACGCCTTTGCGGCGGGAGATATACAGGTTTTGGTTTCCACCACCGTTATTGAGGTTGGCATTAACGTGCCAAACGCCTCCCTGATGCTCGTGGAAAACGCCGAGCGCTTCGGGCTTGCACAGCTGCACCAGCTGCGCGGTCGCGTTGGTCGCGGCACTCGCAAATCCTATTGCATTTTGCGCTCGGACGCCAAGGGAGAAATCGCCAAGCAACGCTTGGAGACGATGCGCACAACGCACGACGGCTTCCGCGTTGCCGAGGAGGATTTGAAGCTGCGCGGCCCCGGTGACTTTTTCTCGCAGGCGGGGGAGGGAGAATTCCGTCAAAGCGGCGGTCTTGCCTTCCGTTTTGCCTCGCTTTGCAAGGATGAATCCTTAATTTACGACGCCGCGCGCGAGGCCAAGGCGCTTCTTTCGGGCGACACGGCCGTTTTCACCGATAAGCACGGCGCACTTTACGCCGAGCTTGAGCGCTTCGAAAATGAGAACAACGGCTTTATTTCATAAGACCTGAAGCTTTTTTCTTCAATGACTTTTACCCTAAAAAAGAAAGGCGAACACTATGCTACAACCTCTGGCAGACAGACTGCGCCCCCAAAGCTTTGACGAAATGGTGGGTCAAACCCATCTTTTTGGAGAAAAGGGGGTTATTCGCGCGCTTTTATCCAAGGGAAAACTGACGAATATGATTTTCAGCGGCCCTCCCGGAACAGGCAAAACCACCGCTGCCAACATTATAGCCAAAAACGCCGACAAGCAGATTTACCGACTGAATGCCACAACTGCCTCCCTTGCTGACGTGAAACGCATTGCGGAGGAAACCAAGACGATTTTCGGCGGAGACGGCATCTTACTCTATCTTGACGAGATACAGTATTTTAACAAAAAACAGCAGCAATCCCTGCTTGAATATTTGGAGGACGGGCGTATTACCCTGATTGCATCGACCACGGACAACCCGTATTTTTGCATCTACAACGCCCTTCTTTCCCGTTCCTCCGTCTTTGAATTCAAGCCCGTGCCGCCCGAAGAATGCCTCAAGGCGCTTTGGCGCGCCTTTCACCTCTTGAATCAGGAGGAGGGCTGTGATAAGAAAACCACGGACGAGGCGCTTCTTTATTTGGCAAGACGTGGGGGCGGCGACGTTCGCCGCTGTCTCGGCATTTTGGAAAACGCCTTTTCCATTTGCGAAAAGAGCCTTGACAAAACCCTGATAGCCTCTCTTCTGCCCTCCTTTACGGGCAACTTTGACCTTTCGGGTGACGTGCATTACGACCTGCTTTCCTGCTTACAGAAATCCATTCGCGGCTCCGACGTTGACGCCTCGCTCTTTTATCTTGCCAAGCTTCTGGCGGGAGGGGATTTGCTTTCCGTTTGCCGTCGCTTGCAGGTCATTGCCTCCGAGGACATCGGGCAGGCCTATCCCTTGGCGCCTGCCATCGTGTACGCCTGCACCCAAAGTGCCAAGGAGCTTGGGCTTCCCGAAGCGGCCATTCCTCTTTCAAACGCAACGGTTCTTCTTGCCACCTATCCCAAGTCCAATGCCGCCCACGTTGCCTATGAAAAGGCCTTGGCAGACGTAGAAGCAGGACTTGGCGTTGATCCGCCAACGCATTTGCAAAGTCCTCTTTTCCGCGGCTACAAGTATCCGCACGATTTTCCCAACCATTACGTCAGGCAGGAATACTTGCCGACCGATTTAAAGGGCAAAAAATACTACGAATTCGGCACGAGCAAGACGGAGCAGCTGGCCAAGGCATACTACGATATGATACGAGAAGGCAAAAAATAAAATGGCAAGCACTCTTCTCCATTTTTATCTGCCTTGTCTGTCCTTTTGCAAAAAGCACGTTCGCCTTTTACTCTCGCTTTGCTTTATTGCCGCGATTGCATTTGGCTACGCACTTTCCTTTCCCGCGCTTCGCGTTTTCACCTTCATACTTGTCGGTCTTTTCGCGATATGCGGCGTTGGGCGTCTTTTCAAGCGCTATCCCACCGTTTTCCTTCTCGTTCCGCTTTTAATCAGCCTTGCGCTTTCTCTTTCCCTTGTTCATCGGCTTCCCGCTATGCGTCTTTCTGCCTATTTTGGCAAAATCGGCTCGGCGACCCTACGCATTACGGACGTTTTGGAGAAGGAGGAGAATCTTCTTTCTGCCAGAGCCTCCCTGCTCTCACTTGGTGAAAAGGAGATTTCCGCTACGGTTTTGCTTTATTTGCAAACGAACGAGAGCTTTACGGAGGGCGACCTGCTTCGCGTTACCGTGCGCGAGCTTTCTGCCGCCCCCGACACCGCGATAGCCGAGGGCATAGACGGCAAAATTTCGGCGCATAACGGCACGAAAATTGGCGAAAGGCACTCGCTTTCCTCTCTATTTGCCCATTACAATTCTCTGCTTTCCTCCTCCTTGCAGGAAAGAATACAGGGAGAGGCGGGCGCCTTTCTTGCCGCCTTGGTTTTGGGAGACAAGAGCGGCGTTTCCCCCTCTCTTTCTCACGATATGGCGCGAAACGGCACCTCACATATACTGGCGCTGAGCGGACTGCACGTCAGCCTTTTTATGTCGGGCGTTTCCTTGCTTCTTCGCCCTCTGCACAAAAAGGCGCGTATTCTTATTTCGCTTTTGATGATAACGGGCTACGTGCTTTTAACAGGCGCATCCCCTTCCGTTTTGCGAGCAGGCTTTATGTGTGCGTGTGCCCTTTTATCCTTTCTCGTTGGGCGCAGGCACAGCAGTATTTTTTCTCTTTTCGTCTCTCTTTGCCTGATTTTCATTTTTGAGCCCTACTCTGTCAACAGCGTTTCTCTTTGGCTTTCCGCCTTGGCAACGCTCGGCATCCTCCTCTATTACGAGAGAAGAACGGAAAAGCAAGAAAAGGAGGAGGCTAAAGCTCCAAGGCCGCGGCTTTGGAAAAGGGCACTTGCCTTCTTGAAGGAATACGTTGTCCTTTCTGCCGTGATAACGGCGGCCGCCTCCTTGCTTGTGCTTCCGCTTTCCTCGCGCGTGTTCGGCACGCTTTCGATATTGTCCATCCCTGCCAATCTATTGCTGGCACCGTTTTCCAATTTGCTTTTGTACGGTGCTTTTCTCCTTTTTCCGTTTGGCAGACTCGCGCCCTTTTCCTTTTTGCTGGAAAGGATGACCGCACTTTTTCTCTATCTTTCCGCGCGGCTTGCCGATATTCCGCACACCCAAATTTCCTTTTCTAATCCGATTTCGCTTTTGGCCGCCGCTTTTATTCCCTCTGCGATACTTTTCTACTGTATCTTCACCCCTAAAAAGCGCTTTAAAAGCAGGCGCGTGCTTTCCCTTTGCCTTGCGCTTGTCTTCACGCTTTCGGCCGTTCACGTTGGCGATTTTCTTTTACACAAAAACGGCGTCAGGCTTGATTTTGCCGCCAATACGCGCACAAATAACGACGCTATTTGCCTTCGTGAAAGCACCAAAACCTTTGTAATCGACGGCTCGCTTTTCTCGGCACAAAGCATCAAGCACACGCTTTCGCTTGCTGGTGCGTGCGCAAGGCAGGAAATTGACGCTTACGTTATCACCTGCTATGACGGAAATCTCTCCACGCTTCTTCGCACACTAACCGAGGAAAATACGGTTAGAGAGGTTCTTTTGCCAACGCCTGTTACAACCGAGGAAAGACTTGCGGCAAGCACGCTTTCAAGGGCCACCGCCCCTGCGAACGCCAAAGTCACCTTTTACCGCGTGGGCGAGACGCTTCATCTTGGCCGTGTCGACCTTTCTCTGCTTTTTCGCATGGCTCAAGGAGGCGCTGAAACCGCTGTGGCCTATGGCTTACAAATAGGTCAAAGAAGCATTCTTTGCGCCTCCTCGGCCGTTCTTTCGGCCGGCACAGCCTATGCCCGAATGCTTTCTTTTCTTGCCGATTTTGACACGCTGCTTCTTGGAAGCTACGGCGAAAAGAAAATCCTGCGTCCTCTTCCCTCCTCAGCCTTTGATAAGGAGGTTTGGTGCGCAAGTGAGGCCGCCTTGGGTGACAGCTTCGCGCATTTGGCTACCGCAAGGGTAAAAAGAGGCTTTTTTGCGCCCGTTCTCAGCGGCCCGCTTTTTTCAAAGCCATAGCCAAGCGGAGCTGAAAACAAAAATAAAAAAAATCCGTTTTGCGCATTCGCGCAAAACGGATTTTTGCTTTGGCAAGCTTTGCTTGCCATTTGGATTTTAGTTTTCCAGCTGATAAATCCAGCCGTAGCTATCGGGAAGATTGCCCCACTGAATGCCCGTCAGGGTATCGTACAGATGAGCGGTCACCTCACCGATTTGGCCGTTATTGATGGCGTACTTCTTGCCCATATAGCAAAGCTCGCCAATGGGAGAGATAACGGCGGCCGTTCCACAGCCCCAAGCCTCCTCAAGCTTACCCTCCTCCAAGGCCTTTGCCAGCTCGTCAATGCTCAAGCGGCGCTCGCTGACGCGATAGCCCTCAGCGCGCAAAAGCTCAAGGCAGGACTTTCTGGTGATACCGGGAAGAATGGATCCGAGCAGCGAGGGCGTAACGATTTCTCCGTCGATTTTGAACATAACGTTCATCGCGCCAACCTCTTCGATGTACTTGCGCTCAACACCGTCAAGCCAAAGCACCTGCGAATAGCCGGCCTTTTCGGCCTTCTCACCCGCACGGTTGGAGGCGGCGTAGTTACCGCCGCACTTGGCCTCACCCGTTCCGCCGCGCACGGCACGAACGTCGTCTGCCTCAATCATAATCTTAACGGGGTTGATGCCCTCCTTGTAGTAGCTGCCTACGGGAGAGGTGATAATAACGAAGGTTGCGTGCTTAACCGCATGCACACCAAGGGTCTCGTCATTTCCGAACATAAAGGGACGGATATAGAGCGAGGTGCCGGGGGCCGAGGGCGTCCAATCCTGCTCAAAGGCAATAAACTTGGTCAGAACCTCCATTGCCAAATCCTCGGGAATGGTGGGCAGGCAAAGTCTGTCTGCCGAGCGGTTCATACGGCGGATGTTCTCAATGGGACGGAACATCTGCACCTTACCGTCAGCACGGCGATAGGCCTTAAGACCCTCGAAAATTTCGCTTCCGTAATGAAGCGCGGTGCAGGCGGGATGCAGGTTCAAAGGGCCAAAGGGAACGATTCTTGCATCGTGCCAGCCCTCCTCAACCGAGTAATCCATCATAAACATATGGTCGGTGAAGTATTTGCCGAAGCCGAGAACAGAGGGCTCAGGCTTTACTGCGGGATTCGGGTTTCTCGTAATTTTGATTTCCATAGCTTTTTCTCCTTATCAGCCTTGATAATCCTTGCCCAGACGCAATGCGCCAAGGTTCACGTCAAGCATATCTGCGCGCTTCGCAGAGATAACCTTCTTCAGTGCGGCAAGCACCTTCTCCTCATCCTCAAAGGCACCGCTTTCCGCCAAAACCTTACCCATAATAATCATATTGGCAAGAGTGGGAGTCTTGTTGTCGGACGCCATCTGCGTGGCGGGGATGTAATGCACCGTCACATCGGTACGGGCAACCTTGCGGGAAATCAGGGTGGAATCCACGTAAATGGTACCGCCGGGGGCAACGGTGGACTCGTACTTATCGAGAGAAGGCAAGTTCATTGCAATCAGAACGTCGGGATTCGACACGATGGGAGAGCCAACGGGAATATCGCTGACGATAACGCTGCAGCTTGCCGTACCGCCACGCATTTCGGGGCCGTAGGAGGGCAACCAGCTAACGTTCTTGCCATCGTTGAGTCCCTGATAAGCCAAGAACTTTCCTGCGAACAGAATACCCTGTCCGCCGAAGCCGGCAAACAAATACTGAGTCGTTTTCATTTCTGCTTCCTCCTTACTTTCCTGCGCTTCTGTCCTTATATACCCCGAGAGGATAATAAGGAATCATTTTCTCGTCAATCCAAGCCAAAGCCTTAGCAGGCGTCATACCCCAGTTGGTCGGGCAGGAGGAAATAACCTCTACCAAGGAGAAGCCCTTTCCGTTCACCTGATTTTCAAAGGCCTTCTTGATGGCCTTCTTGGCGTTCTTGACGTTCTTGACGTTGTTCACGGCAACGCGCTCCAGATACTCGGGGCCATCCAGCTGAGAAAGCATTTCGCAAACCTTGATGGGATAGCCGCAATGAGAAACGTCACGTCCGTAGGGAGAGGTCTGGGTGACCTGTCCGGGCAAGGAGGTGGGCGCCATCTGGCCGCCCGTCATACCGTAAATGGCGTTGTTGATGAAGATAACGGTGATATTTTCGTTTCTGGCGGCGCTATGTACCGTTTCGGCCATACCGATAGAGGCAAGGTCGCCGTCACCCTGATAGGTAAACACGATGTTATTGGGGTCGGAGCGCTTTACGCCCGTTGCAACGGCGGGTGCTCTGCCGTGCGCGGCCTCAATCATATCGCAGTTGAAATAATCGTACGCCATAACCGAGCAACCAACAGGGGCAATACCGATGGTTCTTCCCTCGATGCCCAGCTCGTCCATAACCTCGGCAACCAAGCGATGCACAATGCCGTGGGTACAGCCGGGGCAATAATGTAAGGGCGCATCCGAAAGCGCATGGGGCTTATCAAAAACTACCATTTCAGTTACCTCCTTTATTTGCGGCCTCGATAGCGGCAAGCACTTCCTCGGGGGAAGGAATCATACCGCCTGCTCTGTTGCAGAGCGTTACGGGCGCCTTTCCGTTCACCGCAAGGCGAACGTCCTCAATCATCTGACCCATAGAAAGCTCAACGGATACGAAGGCCTTAACCTTCTCTGCCGCTGCTGCAAACTGCTTCTTGGGGAAGGGCCACAGGGTGATGGGACGAATCATACCCACCTTGATGCCCTTGGCTCTCGCCTCGTTGATGGCATTCTTGGAAACACGCGCGGCAATACCAAAGGCGGCCACGCAGATTTCTGCATCCTCCATCATATATTCCTCGTAAAGAACCTCGTTCTCTTCGATGTAGGCATATCTCTCATAGCGCTCGAAGTTGGTCTTTTCCAGCTGCTCGGGCTTCAGGAAGAGGGAGTTGACGATGTTATGGGGTCTTTCAAGCTTGGTGCCCGTAACGGCCCAAGGCTTTTCGGGCGCCTGCTCGGTTGCAAAATCCAAGGAAACGGGCTCCATCATCTGACCCATCGTACCGTCTGCCAGAATCATAGAGGTCATACG
>JBGVMO010000183.1:0-3210 GCA_045124835.1 Eubacteriales bacterium | reverse complement strand
CGCTATCTGCCCGACAAGGCTATTGACCTTATTGACGAGGCTGCTTCAAGAGTGCGGCTTAAAAGCTTCACCACCCCCGACGAAATTAAGGAGCTTGAGGAAAAGCTCAAGGAAATCACCAAGGAAAAAACCGCCGCCGTTGACGGTCAGGACTTTGAAAAGGCGGCTTCCCTCAGAGACAGAGAAAAGGAGCTTATGAGTCAGATAACCGTTTCCCGCACCCGCTGGAAAGAAGAAAATGCCAAGGAAAAGGGCAGCGTAGGTGCAAGGGAAATCTGCGAGATTATCTCGGGCTGGACGGGTATCCCCGTGACGGAAATCACCAAGGAGGAAAGCGAAAGACTTTTAAAAATGGAGGAGCTTCTGCACAAACGCATCATCGGTCAGGATAAGGCGGTCTCTGCCGTTGCCCGTGCCTTAAGGCGCGGAAGAAGCGGTCTGCGCGACCCGAAAAAGCCTATGGGCTCATTCATCTTCCTCGGCCCTACGGGCGTCGGTAAAACGGAGCTTTGCAAGGCACTTTCCCTTGCGGTTTTCGGCAGTGAGGACGCCATGATACGCTTTGACATGAGCGAGTTCATGGAAAAGCACAACGCCTCACGTCTTGTCGGCTCTCCCCCGGGCTACGTGGGCTATGACGAAGGCGGAGAGCTGACGGAAAAGGTAAGGCGCAAGCCCTACAGCGTAATCCTTTTTGACGAGATTGAAAAGGCACACCCCGACGTGTTCAATATGCTTTTGCAGATATTGGACGACGGCATACTCACCGACAGTCAGGGCAGACGGGTGGACTTCCGCAACACCGTAATCATTATGACCTCAAACCTCGGTGCAAAGCTCATTGCAGGCGAGGGTAAGTCCATCGGCTTTACGAAAAACGAAAGCTCCGACGAAAGCGACAGGCGGATAGAAGCCGCCGTGATGAAGGAGCTGAAAAACACCTTCCGCCCCGAGTTCATCAACCGCCTTGACGAGATTATTGTTTTCCGCCAGCTGAAAAAGGACGAAATTCTCCTTATAGCAAAAAAGCTTCTCGGCGAGCTTGAAAACCGCCTTAAGGAGCAGGATATCACCCTGACCTTTACCGATGAGGTTGCCGAAAAAATTGCCGAAGAGGGCTTTGACCCCGTTTACGGTGCAAGGCCGCTGAAAAGGGCAATCCGCAGGCTCATTGAGGATCCGCTTGCGGAGAGGATACTTGAGGGAAGCGTGAAGAGCGGCGGTGAGTATGTCGGGGAGATGTGTGAGGGAGAGTTTTGTGTAAGGGAAGCACTTTCGTGAATGATGTATCCGCTTTGCGGATATGATGCTTGCCTTACGGCAAATGATGCTCCGCCAAGGCGGAATGATGTATTTGCCTTACGGCAAATATTAAGGGTCGCTTCGCTCCGAATTATAACCCTCTCCGACGGCAAGCCGTCACCTCTCCCAAGGGGAGAGGCAAGCGGACACGGCAAGCCGTGTCCCTACGGGAACACAACCCAAGGTAGGGGCGGATATTATCCGCCCGTAATCCCCGTCGCTCCGTCACGCGTAGGGGCGACCCCGTGCGGTCACCCTTGCATGGTTTCATCCTCGCCCGACAACCGGCCGCCGACGCGGCGGCGCTACAATATAATCCGAAACAAAACAAAACGGGCGGCAGATTGCCGCCCCTACATTATTCTAATTCAAATGCACCCGTATAAAGCTGATAATACTTGCCCTTTTTGGCAATCAGATCCTCGTGAGTGCCTCGCTCAATAATAACACCCTTTTCAAGCACCATAATCACGTCAGAATTCATAACCGTTGACAGACGGTGAGCAATGACAAACACCGTTCTGCCCTTCATAAGAGCATCCATACCCTTCTGGACAAGTGCCTCGGTTCTCGTATCAATCGAGGACGTTGCCTCGTCGAGAATCATAACGGGCGGGTCGGCTACTGCCGCACGGGCAATTGAAATGAGCTGACGCTGACCCTGAGAGAGGTTTGCACCGTTGTTTGTAAGCACCGTGTCATAACCCTCGGGCAGACGGCTTATAAAGGAGTGGGCATTCGCCTTTTTTGCCGCCTCAATAATCTCCTCATCGGTGGCGTCAAGGTTGCCGTAGCGGATGTTATCCCTTACGGTGCCCGTGAAAAGGTTTGTGTCCTGCAGAACAATGCCCAGTGAACGGCGGAGGTCTGCCTTTTTAATCTTGTTGATGTTTATGCCGTCATAGCGGATTTTACCGTCGGCAAGGTCGTAGAAGCGGTTGATAAGGTTGGTGATGGTGGTTTTGCCCGCACCCGTCGCACCGACAAAGGCAACCTTCTGACCCGGCTCGGCATAAAGGCTGATGTTGTGAAGCACAATCTTGTCCTCATTGTAGCCGAAGTCAACATCGTAAAATCTTACCTCACCCTCAAGCTTTGTGTAGGTTGTTGTGCCGTCCTCGTGGGGATGCTTCCACGCCCAGAGACCTGTATGCTCCTTCGTTTCCGAAAGCTCACCCTTTTCGTTAATTTTTGCATTTACAAGGGTTACGTAGCCCTCATCCTTCTCGCTCTCGGTGTCGAGCACCTCAAAAATACGCTTTGCGCCCGCCATAGCCATAACAACGCTGTTAAGCTGCTGCGTAACGTGGCTTATGGGCATCACAAAGGCACGGGAAAGCTGAAGGAAGGCAACAACGCTGCCAAGCTCAATAAATAAAATATTCGACTGACTGATTGCACCCTCACCTGAAAGCACGGCAAGGATACAGCCGATAATTGCAAGGATTACATACTGCAGGTGACCCATATTGTTGTTGATGGGACCGAGGATGTTGACGAACTTGTTTGCGCTGTAGGTGTTTTCAAAAAGAGCCTCGTTCTTTTTGTCAAACTCCTCTTTTGCCTTTTCCTCGTGACAGAAGACCTTGACAACCTTCTGTCCCGTAATCATTTCCTCAACATAGCCGTTAACGTCGCCGATGGCCTGCTGCTGCTTCATGAAGAATTTGCCGCTGTTGCCCGCAATTTTGCCCGTGACGGTCATCATCACAAAAATGCACACAACCACAACCGCTGTCATAGGAATACTCAAAGCAAGCATTGCGGCAAAGGTAGAAACAATTGTCACCGCCGATGAAATGAACTGCGGAATTGACTGCGAAATCATCTGTCGCAGAGTGTCCGTATCGTTGGTGTAACGGCTCATAATATCGCCGTGGCTGTTTGTGTCAAAATATTTGATGGGCA
>JBGVMO010000182.1:0-9951 GCA_045124835.1 Eubacteriales bacterium | reverse complement strand
TTTCCGTTGCGTTTTCCGGCTGAGGCGCACGAGCGCGCCACAAGGGCGAAATTCCGTTAACGAGAACGGAAACGGAGCCTTCGTCAATTTCCGCATCAAAGCCCAAAAGCAGGCTTGCCCTTTCTCCGTAGAAAAGCGGCCCTGTCAGAACGGAAAGTGAAATATCCTTGGCAGACGCGGGCAGGGGATGATAAGCGGGCTTGCCCTCTGCGGCAATATCCTGATACAAAACGGTGAAGCGACGCCTGACCCCCTCAAGCGTTGCAAGGTCGCCGCAGGTTCGGTGCGCCTTGGCATAGGCCAAGGAGGGATAATCGGGGTCATTGAAGAAATTGTAAAGATAGATTTTATCCGCGCCGTCCGAAAGATAGGCCGCCGAGAGCCCGGCTGCCGTCTCGTAGGTGACGGGCTTAAGGCTCGTTAAATCCGTAATCCCCGCATAAATGGGAGTGTCGGGAAAGTGCCCCTTCCAGTCGGAAATGGGCATATCGCTGTCGTTGCTTGCCCATCGGGGCGAAACCGAAATGATGTCAACCAATCGGTGCTTTACCATCGCCTCTGCATCAAAGCCAAAGGCAAGGTTGGTCTCTATGTCGCGCATCAGGCGGATAAGCAGGTAGACCTCGTGCCCCCATTTTTCCGCCGCCTTGTCAGTAACCCTTCGGACTTCGGCGATAAATGCAGTCATGATTTCTGTATAGGCAGGGGTACCTAGCGCGTCAAAGCAGAACCATTCTCTTGAAAAATCAAGCTCAAGGCCGTCAACGTCATAGCGCAAAAGCTGCTCCTCGATATAAGCAAGCATTTTTTCTCGCACGGGCGCCTTGGCGTAGTTATAGCAATGGCGCTGATAGCCAAAGGCCTCGCCGATTTTAAGGCCCTTTTCGTCCGCCTCGTAAAACTCGCTTCCGCGAATCCAAACGGCCACCTCATCTGGGCAATGGCAGTCGTTCATGCGCACGGAGAGCCAGGGAGAGATGCCAACCTCGCGGCAACGTTCAAACCAGATTTTGTAAGGGTCAAACCCAAGCTCACAGTAAAGCTTATAGTGTGCGCCGAAAATATTGCGGTAATCTACCGCCACGCCGTTTTCTTCGCGCCGCGCGTAAGAATCAAGTGCATCGCTCCATCTATCAGAGGGCGTCATAGAAATCTGGCAAAAAACATTCAGGGCAATATCGGTTATCTGTGTGTTTTTGTATTGATGGATAAAGGGGTAAAAATCTTCTTTTTGCACCCCCTCTTTGTTAGCAACTCTATTCAAAAAAGGGAAAACAACGGTGTTGATGTCAATGTTCAGAAAAATGCCTTGCATAGCTTTGGCTCCTTTGAGGATCTATTTTTCTTTCATTCTTCGGGCACAGTCGGGACAGCGCGATTGCGCATCAAGAGGGAGGGGCTTCAAGGTGCGTGTCAGCTCGGCGTATATGGCCGCATGCTCATAATTGGTTCTTCCGCCTTCTCCGTCCTTGATAAAGCCCTCTTCTTCAATCGTAGGGCTGTAACCTACGTCGCCGCAAAGCGCACAGGTATTGATAAATCTTTTGGCAGAGGGATTCCATGATTCAATATATAAGGATTTTCCGCGCTTGGTTTTCTTGCTGTGCGACATTCTTGCGTGCTTCCTTTCTTCCTCTATCGACGGTGCGCTTCGGCTTACAAGAAAATTATAGCATACTCAAAAAGGGATTGCAATATTTTTTTCGTGCTTTCCTTGCCGAAAAACAAAATGTACGGCGACTTTGTGGAAGGCGAAAAGAAAAAGGTCGAAGCGGAAGAATCCGCTTCGGCCTGAAAAGCATTTGCGATTATTTGGAAAAGACGGAAATTGCCTTTTTCACGTCCTCCTTCATTGCCTGCATTGCCGCATATTCAACGTCGTGCAGGTAACCGGTCTTGCCGCCCTCTATAACCGCCTTTGCAGCCATATAGCCGGCCTTGGACATATAGGAGTAATAGTTGATTTTGCGAATGCCGCTCTCGATGGCCTTCTTAAAGCCCTCGTCGTCAACACCGCTTCCGCCGTGCATAACCAAGGGCAAGCCCGTTGCCTTGGCGCAGTTTCGGATAACGTCGAAATCCAGCTTGGGCTGTGCCGCATAAAAGCCGTGCGAGGTGCCAAAGGCAATGGCCAAGGCATCGATGCCCGTTTCGCACG
The DNA here is from genome assembly GCA_045124835.1 of Eubacteriales bacterium. Taxonomy (GTDB): domain Bacteria; phylum Bacillota; class Clostridia; order Oscillospirales; family CAG-272; genus UBA1740. Next base: position 7,793 of record JBGVMO010000182.1, on the reverse strand, counting down.
AGAAGGCCTCTGCCTCATCGGGTCGGGTGTAAAAATCCTCGGCAGAGGCGCCGACAATTCCTTCGCCGCTTCCGGCCTCACCCGTCAAAAGACGGCCAAGCTCGGCCTCAACGCTCACGCCCATGGCGTGCGCCATCTCCGTTACCATCTTTGTCTGACGCAGGTTTTCCTCGTAGGGAAGAGCAGATGCGTCAATCATAACAGAGGTAAAGCCGAGGCGAAGCGCCTTGTAAACCATATCCAACGAGGTACCGTGATCAAGATGCACGCAAACAGGCACCTTGGCTTGCTTGGCAACGGCAATCATGGCAGGGCCAACCATCGAAATATCGTTGTATACGTTATGCACCTCAGCGTGCGCAATAATGACAGGGCGGTTAAGCTCCTCTGCGGCGCCGATAACGGCCTGCAGACTGTCAAAGCCCGTGGCGTTAAACATACCGATGGCGCTCTTTTCGCTCTCGGCAATGCTTAAAATTTCCTTTAAGTTTACTAACATGGGTCATTCCTTCCTTTTCTTGTTTAGAGCCAAGCGCCGTTATAGGAAAAGCTCGCAAAGCGCTCCTTAAGCGTCGCAAGGGCCGTAAGTCCGCTCGTTGCATCCTTGGTGCTTAAGGCGCCCGTTGCCGCAACCGTTGCTATTTTTAAAATATCCTCGTCAGAGGCGCCCTCGTAAATGCCGAGAAGCGCGCCTGCGCAAAAGGCGTCTCCTGCGCCCGTGGTGCCTTGTATATAGCCGTTTGGCAGAGAAAGGGCACCAAGAAGGGTGAGGCCGCTATTGCTTTGGCAAAGACTGCCTTCGGGCGTGTGAATGATAACGCGCTCGCGAACGCCCATATCCTTCAGCGTCTTGGCAATTTGGAAAAGATTTTCCTTTGTCGGCAGAATACCGCAGAGGCTTCCTGCCTCCGCTTCGTTGATAATCAGGTTGTCAACGTAAGGAAGACAAGGGAGAACGAGGGAATATCTGTTGGAATTTTCGCTAACAAGGTCAATAGAGGTCTTGATGCCTCGAAGGGTAGCTTCTTGTAAAATCCTTAAGCCGTCGCCGCCGTCAACCTTGTCTAAAAGCAGAAAATAGCCAAGATGAAGCATGCGAGCGTCCAAAAGGTCAAAATCAACGTCCTCTTTGCCAAAAAGCGAGGAAGCGCCCGCATAGGTAAAGAAGGTGCGTTGACCGCCCACAACGCTCATAACCTCGGTAAAGCTCGTTTTATCTTGGGCTTTCGTCACCAAGGAAACGTCAACGCCGTTTTCTTCAAGCGTCCGAGAAACGTAGCTTCCGTTTTCATCGTCACCGATTTTTCCAATGGCCTTGACGGGAAGAGAGGGGGAAAGCCGCTTCAAATCTATGGCAACGTTCGGCACACAACCGCCGACCGCCTTTTCCACGCTATGAATTTTCGTCAGCTCTCCCTTTTCGGGATAGGCGGAAATCTCGTTGATGCTGTCAACGAGTATCGTGCCTGCAACCGCAATTCCGCTTTTCATATCAGTTGCACTCCGCAACCAAGGGACCGGCCAATTCCTTCAAGAAGAAGAGCTTTCCGGCAAGAGAGGGAATGTAAGAGGAGGTAATCCAAGGATTTTTGCCGTAGCGCAGGGTCATCCAAAGAGACATACCCTGCCATTGCATACCGCGTCCAAGCGTTCCGTCTGCACCGCCAATGGCGTAATCTGCCTGCAAAAAGAGGCCGGGGCCGATGGTGTTGGCGCGGCAGGGAACGAGAGTAGTTCTGGATTTAAAGCTGGTGTAAGCGTTCTGCTCAACGGTTAAGGGGTGAATTTTGGCCGCAACTCTGTAAGGCTGCTTTTCCCATTCCTCTGCCGTTGCGTATTCGCCTGCAAAGGTGGGCTCCCAGAAGGCAATGTGGCACATTCTGCCGATGCCGTAAACGAGAACGAGCTTGGCGCCCTCTGCCTTCAAGGCGGCAATCTTTTCGGGGTAGGTGGGAAGATTATCCTTGGTTGCAAAATTTCTCTGTGCCTTGGGAACGGTCAATTCACCAAGGGGGAGGAAAAGCGCCTGCTCCATTGCATACTGGAATGCGCCGGAGTTGTCGGGCGCAAGGGTGTTGCCCTCTGCGTCTGCCCATTCATCCATATTGAAGGTGTAAACGTGCTCGCAGGATACCTTCCATTCCTTCAGGAAGAAAACAACCCACTTATACATACCCATAGGGCCAACAGGCAAAATGAAGGCGATTTTCTCGCCTCTTTCCTTGGCAAGACGAATCTGCATGGCAATTTCGTGACCCATATAGGTCTCAAATTCGCCAAGGCTGTCGCATTTGATAGGCTGGAAGCCCTCGTTCCAATGGGGCTGTCTTTCAAGAATTTTCTCGGGTGCGTCAATGCAAGCGTCGATTTTATCGAAATCCCAGCCTGCAGGATAAAAGCCTTCCAGGGCGCTGCCCTTTACGGTGCTGTTAAAGTTCATATTTCTTTCTCCAATCGTTTGTTTTTTTATGCGTAAATTGCGTCGACAATTTTTTGTACCTGAACGGCTCTGTCGGCATAGAAGTAATCGGGGGTGCCGCTTGCTATCTGCTTGCAGAAAACGGCAATCTGCTTTTCATAAAGGTCAGCGCCCTCGGCATAATAAACCTCCGGCTCACTCATGCTTCTTTCCTGTGCGGCAGAATAGTCGCCCTGCGGTGCATAAAGATGCGAAAGCGTGCCTGTTTCTGCCTGACCGAGCGTGGCCTTGCAATAAATATAACCCTTGTCGCCGTACAGCTCAAGCTTGCTTTCCGAGGCGCCGTCGGGAATGTTGAAGCCAACGTCAATGTGGCCGAGAACGCCGCCCTTCGTTTTGAAGACAACGATGCCGCCATCCTCTACCTCGTAGGAGAAGGTTCTCGTGGAATAGATGGATTTGACCTCTTCGATTTCATCATCCAAAAGAAATTCCAAAAGCTCAATGCAATGCACACCAAGGTCCATAATGGCACCGCCGCCGCCAAGCGCCTTTTTCTGTCTCCAGGCGTTTGGAATATCGGGATACCAGCAGGTGAACTGTGCGCGAACGGAATTCACGTTGCCGATTTTTCCGCCTTGTATCAGCTCCTTTGCCTTCTCGTGCAGGTTGTGGTATTTCATCATATAACCGATGGTGATTTGCTTGCCCGCCTTCTTGAAGGCTTCAACAAGCTCTTCGCTTTCCTTGCCCGTCAGCGCAATGGGCTTTTCAAGGAAAACGTGCTTTCCGTAGCGAAGAGAAAGCATAGCCTGCGCAACGTGGCAGGCAACGGGCGTGCCGATGTAAACGGCGTCACAGTCAACGACTTTAAGCATCTCCTCCTCGTTGGTGAAGAAGGGAACACCGTACTTTTTGCCGATTGCCTCTGCAACGGCGGGAACTCTGTCCATAACGGCAACGAGCGTGCTGTCCTCGTTCTTTAAAATGCCGGGAATGCTTCTTCTGTCGGCAATGCCTCCGGCGCCAATGACGCACCATTTCGTTTTCATAATGCTTCGTTTCCTTTCTTTATAGCTTTAGGGCAGAAGTCTCTCGGTTGTGCCCTTTAAGTAAACCTGACACTGTCTGAAGCCCTCCGCATAGGCAACACCACATTGATAGCCTCTGTACTTGGAGCAGGTGCGTACCATATCGGGAAAATCAATGCCGTCGTGGTCGCGCATCCAAACGACTTGGCTTTCGTGACAGTTGAGCATATCAAGCTTCAAATCAATGGTATCCGTCACGTCAACGAATTCGGTCGGATTGAAGTTCACACCGGCCAGCGTGTCCATGTAATAAATGGGAACGAGCTTGGCAGGCTCTGCAACCTTGCTCTTGTAGTTGGGCAAGGTGGCTGTGAAGCTTGCGTCGAAAACAAGACGGGAAACCGCCGTGTGATCGGGCATATAATCGTCGGGAGAATGGGTGATGATAAAGTCAGGGTTCGCGTGCTTGATAATGTCAACGAGCTTGTCGCGTGCTTCCTTGTTGTTTTCGTAGATCTCAAGGTCGTCAAAGCCGCCCCAGATAACCTCCGAAACCCCTGCAAGAGCCCCTGCCTTCTTTGCTTCGTTTGCGCGGATAACGCGCAGCTCATCGGGGGGGATAACAACGTGGCCGAGGTTGCCGCTGGAAACGTGACAAACGATAACCGTATCGCCGCGCTGCACGCATTTTGCAAGCGTTCCGCTGCAAGCAATCTCAATATCGTCGGGATGTGCGCCGATTGCCAAAACTCTCATACGTAAAACTCCTTTTTGATATTTGTTTAGGATATAACTACAATATAATTGTAAGAGTGTGGCGCCTTGGGCGCAACGGCTGTAAGCATCCAAAAATAGTAAAAAAATATACTTGATTTTATTTTGCGATTGTGATACAATTTTCATATGAAAACATACTTTCAACACAAGCTGTCCAATTTAATCAGCATCAGCAAAATCGTCACCATTCATTACTTCGAGTTTGAAAAGAATTTTCAAACCAAGGGCGAGGCGCACGATTTCTGGGAGCTCGTTTATGCGGAGAAGGAAAGCCTTCTTTGCTCGGCCAACGGCGAAAAAATCGTCTTGGAGCAGGGGGAGATTCTTTTCCACAAGCCCAACGAGTTTCACACGCTTGCTGCAAACGGAAAAAACGCACCGAACGTCTTTATCCTTTCCTTCGTATGCAAATCGGAATCCATCAATTTTTTTGAGAACAAAAAATTTATGCTATCGCCTCATCTGGCGAAATTCATTTATTCCATTTTGGACGAGGGAAGAAGAACGTTTGATATTCCGTATTCGGATCCCAATCTGAAAAAAATGAAGCTTCTCGCCGCGCCGACCTTGGGGGGCGAGCAGCTTATCAAAAATTATCTTGAAATTTTCCTTATCAACCTTTTGCGTGAGCAAACGGAAACCGCGCAGGGAAACGCCACCTTCCTGCCCTTCAAGGAGCTTTCCGCCAAGCCGATAAACGATGTGATGGCGGTTTTGAAGGAGAATGTATATGCAGATCTTTCGATTGAGGATATTTGCAGAAAAACGGCATACAGCAAGGCGTATCTTTTCCGCATCTTCAAGGCCAAAACGGGAAAAACCATTATGCGTTGCTTTGTTGAGATGAAAATCAAGGAGGCAAAGCAGCTTTTGCGTGAAAACGAGCTTTCCGTTCGCGAAATCTCCGAGCGGCTTGCCTTTTCCACCCCCGATTATTTCACGAAGACCTTTAAAAAGGTGACGGGGTTAACCCCCTTGGCTTACAAAAAGCGAACCTCGGTTCTTTAATTTCGTCCTATCGCGTGATAAAACAGAGTCAAAGGAGACTTTATTATGAAGCTTATTACAACAACCGGGCATCTTTCCGCCCTGTTCGGTATAGAGGCGGCCATTGATATGCTTGCCGATGCGGGCTTTGAGGGGTTGGATTTTTCATCCTTTTCCTCTGAGGAGTTTTATACGGATGCACACCCCGCCTCCTATTATACGGAGCTTCGCGCTCGCGCAGAGGAGAAGGGCGTGCCCTTTATCCAGGCGCATGCGCCCTTTAACAGCTCCTTTGCCGAGGAAGAGAAAACCGAAAAGCGCTTTTGGGAAATCGTCACCTCGATGAAAAACGCCGCCTTGCTTGGTGTCAAGGACATCGTTGTGCATCCCTATCAGCACTTAACGTATCGCGATGAGGGAATTCCCGATAAGCTCTTTGCGCTGAATATGGCCTTCTATCGCCGTCTTATGCCCTACGCCGAGGAATACGGCATTCGGGTTTGCACCGAAAATATGTATCAGCAGGAGGGGGTTATCGTTCAGCATTCTGCCTGCTCCCGTCCTTACGATATGAATCGCTATTTTGATGAAATGAATCACGCGCTCTTTGGCTGCTGTCTTGATATCGGGCATACTGCGCTCGTCAGGGAGGAGGCCTCCGAGTTTGTGCGCGCAATGGGCAAGGCGCGCCTGTCCTGCCTGCATATACACGACGTTGACGGAATGCACGATAACCACACGCTTCCTTATTTCGGTGCCATTTACGAGTGGGATTCTCATATGGGGAGCTATGCGGGTTCTATCAATTGGGAGCGATTGATGCAAACGCTGGCCAAAATCGGCTATGAAGGTGACTTTACCTACGAGGCAGATAAATTCCTTATGCGGCTTCCGCAGGAAAACGCGCCTGCCGCGGCGCGCTTTATGGCAGATGTTGGGCGGTTCTTAATTGATATTTACGATGCCGCAAGAAAAGGAGGAGAGGGAAGATGAGGCTTGCCAATCCAACGGGCTATTTTGCCGATAATTACGGTCTTGCCAAAGCAGTTGATATTCTTGCTGATGCAGGCTTTGATGCCTTGGATTTCACCACCTCGCACGGCACCGAATTTTGCTCAGACGAGCATCCGAAGGAGTATTACCTTGAAATTCGCCATCGGGCCGAGGATAAGGGAATTTCCTTTATTCAGGCGCACGCGCCGCACGGAAGCTCCTTTGCTGACGAGGCGAAAACCGAAAAGCGCTTTGGGGAAATCGTTTGCTCCATGAGGAACGCCGCGCTTTTGGGCGTAAAAAATATCATCGTGCATCCCTGCCAGCATTTAACCTATCGGGAAGAGGGAATGCCCGAAAAGCTTTTTGAAATCAATATGGATTTTTACCGCCGCCTTTTGCCCTACGCCGAGGAATACGGCATTCGTATTTGCACCGAAAATATGTTTCAAGGGGATATGCAAATCTTAAAAGTGCATAGCACCTGCTCGCGCCCTGCCGAGATGATTCGCTATTTCGATGAGATCAATCACGAGCTTTTTGGCTGTTGCCTTGACATCGGGCATACCTCTCTTGTCAGAGAGGATGCGGCAAGCTTTATCCGCGCCCTCGGTAAAAAGCGCCTTACCTGTCTCCACGTGCATGACGTTGACAACGCGCACGATAGGCATCTGCCCCCCTATTTCGGCAGTGCAATCGCTTGGGACAGAGTCCTTTCTGCCCTTGCCGAAATCGGCTACGAGGGCGACCTTACCTATGAGGCCGACTATATCTTTAAAACAGTTCCCGCGCCCCTTGCACCCCCGCTTGCGCGCCTCATGGCAGACATTGGGCATACTCTCATTTCTCGCTTCCATGCAAGCAAGGAAGCTTGAAGGGGAAGGAAAAGAAAAGTAAAAAGAAAAAGCAAGTCAAAAGACTTGCTTTTTTTCGGTGGATTCGTGACCCTAAAAGTAATTTGCTTCGCAAATAAATCAAGGCGCAAGCCTTGTATATCATCCGCAACTTGTTGCGGTATATCATCAGCCCGAAGGGCTGGATATCATCAAGCCGCAGGGAAGATGCACGCTGGCGCGTGATGAGATACAGCCCCAGAGGGGCTGATGATATGCACCGCACTTCGCGCGGTGATGATATGCCAAGCCTGCGGCTTGGATAAACAAAAAAGGAACTTTTGGTAGACAAAAGTTCCTTTTTTGTTGGTGGGGGAAGGTGGATTCGGACCACCGAAGTCAGTGACAACAGATTTACAGTCTGCCCCCTTTGGCCGCTCGGGAATTCCCCCATATGAAGTCGTTTTGGAGCTGGTGGACGGATTCGAACCCCCGACCTGCTGATTACAAATCAGCTGCTCTACCAGCTGAGCTACACCAGCACAACACTCCCACAACGCAAGAGATTATAACACATATTTTGCGGCTTGTCAAGGGATTTTTGAAAGTTTTTTCAACTTTTTTCTTTTATTTTTTCTTTATTGGGCAAAAAAGACCGTTCCTTTCTAAAAGTAGCGCCTTTACGCGCAGAATATCTTCCTTTTTTGCTTCGATAGGAGGATTTTTCGCTGAGGAATCAAAGAGAAGGCGGCA
>JBGVMO010000181.1:0-1818 GCA_045124835.1 Eubacteriales bacterium | reverse complement strand
AGGAGATGGTGCGCTGGATAATGCCGCCAAGGCGCAAATCCTGAATATCAAAGCCGCAGGGCTTGTTCTCGGTGAACCATTGCTTCTTGAAGGCGGTGTAGAAGAGGCGCAGTCTCTTTTCTACTTCCTTGTAGTCGTATTCTGCAAGCTGACGGAGCGTCTCCTTGTCGCCTGCCTCGTAGGCGCGGCGGGTGCGAAGGCCAAGGTCATACTTGATGGCGTGCACGTCGCAGAGCTTGGCAAGGGAATCGAAGAGATAGCCGTAGCGGCGGCTCTTCTTGGCGGCGGCGTGCAGTCTCTTGGCGCAATCGGCAAAGTGCGCGGTCATCGCGGGGTCAACCGAGCAGTCGAGAAAATCGTTGAAATAGTCGGAATAGAGCATATGCTTGGAGGGGTTAACCACGTAGGCGTTCTTGCCCATCTTGAAGCCCTGATCAATATCGCCCATAGCCACCATATCGTCGTAATCAACGCCGAGAATGCTCTTGCACTTGGCGCGGATCTTGTCCTCGTCCTCGTTGCCCTTGGCGTATTCGGCCAAGTAAAGCAGGGTTGCCAGCTGTGCAAAGTGAGAGGTTTCTCCGCCGTCATCGCCCCAAAGGGTGAAGTAAATGTTCTTGACCTTGTGCGAGCGGCAGGAGCGAAGCGCGGGCTTCATCGTGTTCAGCGAAAGCACGTGATCGGGAACGAAGCCCTTCCAGCACCAAGCGCCGCCTGCAAACCAGACCTCCTTGGCAAGCTGGGCGTGGTTATAGAACATATCGTCGTAAATCTTTTCGTCGGAATGGTAGTAATCCCAGTAAACAGGGATAACGCCCTCGGCCACCGAGTCGATAACCTCCTTGGGCATTTGGCGAGCCTCGCAATAGTAGGCGTGGTTGTTCCAGGAGCGGAAGAACATATCCGACCAAAGCAGAACGGTATAGCCGTACTTCTTCGCAATCTCCTCGATGCGCGCAAGGTGGCGCTTGATGATGGCAATGGAGGGCTCGTAGCCGTGCTCGTCAAGATGGCGGCCGCGGCCGAGCATCTGTGCCTCGTCCATACCGATATGGATATAACGGGAGGCGAAGCAATCGGAGAGCGTCTTGAACATCTTGTCAATAAGCTCGTAGGTTCGCTCGTTGTCTGCCAGCATGATGTCGCCCGTGTCAACGGGAATCTTGCCCCAACGGAACGAAGCGTTCAGGTGCGCAAGTGTCTGAATGCAGGGGATCATCTCAACGCCGATGGAGGTGGCAAACGCGTCAAGCTCCTTCATCTCGGCGATGGAGTAGCGGCCGCGCATATAGCCAAAGAAGGGCTCACCCTCAATCTCGTAGGTATCCTCGGTATACAGCATCACCGAGTTGTAGCCCATTTTCTTCAAAAGGGTCATGTACTTTTTGAGCATGGGAACGGTCATCACCGAGTTGCGCGACATATCGATCATGACGCCCAAGCGCTTGTAAAACTTTTTCATAAAAGGAAACCTCTCTTTCTTTTACTGTAACTTGATTATGCCATAAAAAAACGAAAAAAGCAAGAGCAAAAATCGAAAAAGAGCCGATTTTTCGGCTCTTTTTCGCTGGCGCGCAAAAAGCGCGCCAGCACTTTTCTGAAAGCATCTTTTTCAGCGCGCGAACAGCGCGCCAGATCTTTTTCGAAAGCATCTTTTTCAGCGCGCGAACAGCGCGCTTTTTCATCTTCATCGAAAACAACGAAGTTTTCGATGAACAGAAGCGGCCATTTCATTTTTAAAAAATTTAAATGCCGTTAGACAAAGCCCGCAAGCCTATGGCTTGCGCTGTGGTGGCTTGCTAACAGAAAGCCACCTCT
>JBGVMO010000180.1:0-1547 GCA_045124835.1 Eubacteriales bacterium | reverse complement strand
ACGCTTCCTGCGAATTTGACGTGGAAACGCTCAGACCTACGTATAAGCTTATAATCGGCACGCCCGGTAAATCGAACGCTTTTGCGATTTCCGGCAAGCTCGGCTTACCGAGAGAAATTCTCGCCCGCGCCGAAAGATTTGTTTCGGGCGAGGACAAACGCTTCGAGCGAGTTATAGACAAGCTTGAGCACGAGCGCATGAAAATGGAAAAAAGCCGCTCTGAAGCTGACATTTTGCTTTCCGAAATGACGAAAAAAAAGAAAATTTCCGACGATGAGGCAGAGCGCAAGCTTGCCGAAGCGCAGAAGGAGCTTGAAAAAGCGCGCGAACAGGCAAGACGCATGGTGGAAGCGGCAAAGGCTTCCAGCGAATTTATCTTTGCAGAGCTTGAAAAAGCGAAAAAGCAGAAAGATAAAGAAAACTTGGCGCAGACTCTTGAAGAAACGCGCAAGGCCATCCGTGCACACCTCAAAGACAACAGCGATGAGATCGACCCCGTTTTCAAAGCGGAAATGGGAGATTATAAATTACCGCGCCCTCTCAAGCAGGGCGACGCGGTCATTGTGGTGGACCTCAACAAGAGAGGCGAAGTCGCATCTGTTCCTGACAACCGCGGAAACGTGATGGTCAAAGTGGGCAATGCCACGATGAAGATATCTTCTGACCGCCTTATGCTTATAGACGGAAAGACGGTCATCTGCAAGGAAAAAGAGAAAAAGAAGACTATTTCACTTTATAAAGAGCGCGCCGTGGAATCGTTTGCACCGCAGCTTGACCTGCGCGGCAAATACGGCGACGAGGCTTGCGAAATGGTCGATAAATACATCGACGACGCGCTCCGCGTGGGCGTTAAGACGATAAGAATAGTTCACGGCAAGGGCACGGGAGTGCTCCGCAGACGTGTTACGGAATACCTCAAAAACGACACCCGCGTTCTTTCCGTCCGCATCGGCGAATGGGGAGAAGGAGATACGGGCGTATCTATCGCAGAGCTGCGATAGATACGCAGTGAAATATTTTGCGCGCGGCACAAAATATGAAATACGCCTCTCGGCGTGTGAAATTCACCCTTTGGGTGAGTGAAATTCGGCGCGTTGCGCCGAGTGAAGGAAAGAAAAAATTAGATAAAATAAATAACTAAAGAACTTTTTAGGAGAGTTCTTTGGCTTACCTTTCTTTCAAGAAAGGTAAGGAAAGGAGAAGATGTAAAATGGCGAAAAAACTCAAAATGCTTGCCATCGACCTCGGCGCGTCAAGCGGCAGAGGCATCGTTGGTACTTTCGACGGTGAAAAGCTCGCTTTGGCGGAAAACCACCGTTTCACAAACGACCCCACTATGGCGGCGGGTCAGTACACATGGGATATACTCCGCATTTTCCACGAGATCAAGCAGTCTATCCGCAACTGCGCTCTTTCCGATGACAAAGACATCGCAAGCATCGGTATAGACACATGGGGCGTTGACTTCGGCTTGCTCGGCAAAGACGGCAAGCTTCTTGCAAACCCCGTTCATTACAGAGATACGAGAACCGTCGGCGTTCCCGAAG
>JBGVMO010000179.1:0-7453 GCA_045124835.1 Eubacteriales bacterium | reverse complement strand
GCTCCCTTCCTCAAGGCCGCTTGCAGAAAGAGTGCAAAAAACACGGCGCTACGGCCTTTTGATTTTCTTTGTTTTTTCGGTGTTTTCACGGCGCTTTGCCTTTCTTTTTTATCATAGCATAAAGGAAACGTGTGTCAGCAGTATGGCACAAAGGGTGAAAAAGGCGAGAACGGAAACGATTTGCTCCTCGCTCCAAGAGGATTTCTCTAAATGATGATGAAAGGGCGCCATTTTAAAGAGGCGCTTTTTCGTCAGCTTGAAATATCCTACCTGCAAAACAACAGAAAAGCCTTCGAAAACGTAGACGAGGCCGAAGAATAAAACGAAAAAGGGGCTTCCAAGCAAAAAAGCACCGCCGACGGCCAAAGCACCGAGGAAGAGAGAGCCGCTGTCGCCCATAAAGATTTTGGCGGGGTGTCGGTTGAAGGCGAAAAAGCCAAGACCACAGCCCGTTTTGGCGGCGCCGAGAACGGCAAGCGAGGGAATGCTTGAAAAAAGGCCCTCGGCGGCGAAAAAACCGCCTATCAAGGAGGCAACGGCGGCCGCCAGACCATCAACACCGTCGGTTAAATTGGCAGAGTTTACAACGCCGACTGTGACAAAAACGGCAAGCGGATAAAAGAGAGGGCCGAGCTGTACCGTGCCTGAAGAAAAGGGAATGGGCAGAAGGGTTGAAACGGCATTTTCCATTTTGAGCATCGCCAAAAGGAAAACGGCAGAAACCGTTTGTAAAACAAGCTTTTGCCAAGGCAAAAGTCCTGCGTTTTCGCGCTTTCGTAATTTTTGTGCGTCATCAAATACACCGATAAGTCCGTTTAAGAGTGCAAAAACCAAAACCCATAAAAAAACTCTTGTTTCCGAAGAGGAGAGAAAGAGGCACCCAAGCAGGCAAGAAAGAGAAACAGACAAGAAGAAGGCGACCCCTCCCATTGTGGGCGTTCCTTCCTTGCTTTTATGCCAAGAAGGGCCGATTTCCAAAATAGTTTGCCCCATTCGTCTTTCCTTCAGAACGGGCAAAAGGGTGCCAACGCCAAGGAGAGTCGCAAAAAAAGAGAGGAAAAACAGAAGCAGAACGGTAAAGAGCGACATAAAAATCTCCCTTCAAAAATTTTTGCATAAGGCATTCACGGCCGCAAAAAGCTGATCAGCACGCATTCCGCGCGATGCCTTAAAAAGAATGGCGTCTCCCTTTGAAATGAAGGAGAGTAAAGCAGGCTTTATTTCTTCAAGAGAGGGGAAGAGGAAAAGTCTTTCCTTTGCAATCCCACCACCAAGTGCGCCCTCCTTTATCGCCTCTGCCTCCTTTCCGTAATAGAAGAGACAGTCGGAGGCTCTTGCGGCGTGACGGGCAACGGCACGGTGTAAAAGGGGAGAAGCGGCACCAAGCTCAAGCATTGTGCCGAGAACGGCGATTCTTCTTTTGGCCTTTAAATCGGAGAGCAAATCAAGCGCGGCAATAACCGATTCGGGCGAGGCGTTATAGGTATCGTTGATGAGGGTGACACCCTTGACGGTTGAAATTTGTCTTCGCGTGGGCGTTTTGGCCGCTTCGGCAAGACCCTTATAGAGTGCTTTTTCCTCTATTTTTAAGTGCCTTCCGAGGCGGTAAGCAAAGCCTAAGCCCCAGCGCTCCGCTATATCCTCGGGAAGAGGAAAATAGGGGTTCTTCTCTTCAAACGGAAGCACGGAATACACGTTTTCTCTTGTGAAGCAGGGAGACAGGAGCGCTTCGCCCATCGGAAGAAAAAGAGGCGCATCCTCCCTCATGCCCAAAAGAATTTCCATTTTGGCGGCCGCAATTTCCTCGCGACTGCCAAGCCTTCCTATGTGCGCATACCCAATGCTTGTGATAATGGCAATATCGGGGCAGAGGGTGCCTGAAAGCCGCGCAATTTCTCCGCGACTGTTCATTCCGCATTCTGCTATCAAAACCTCGGTGTTCTTCGGCATAGACAGAACCGTAAAGGGAACACCGAGCTGGTTGTTACGGTTGCCCTCTGTTTTGTGTACGCGGAAGCATTCCTTTAACACGGTGGCACATTTTTCCTTGGCGGTGGTTTTGCCAACGCTTCCCGTGATGGCGATTTTAAGACAGGGGTGCCCCTTTAAGACGAGCGACGCCCATGCTAAAAGCGCTTCCTCAACGCTTTTTACCAAAAGATGCGGAAGAAGGGAGTCCGTTTTCCTTTCGGCAAGAATGGCGACCGCGCCTCTTTCTTCTGCCTCTTTGGCAAAGGTGTGACCGTCGCATTTTCCCTTCAGGGCGCAAAAAAGGTCTCCTTTTTCAATTTCACGGGAGTCGGTTACAAGGCGACAAGGGGCAACGTCTTCTCCTTTGAAGTCGGTAGAAAGCGCTTTGGCCAAGAAAGAGAGGGGAAGTCTCCCCGTTAAAAGCGGTATAATCATGGCGTTTCCTTTACGTTTCTTTTTGCTCCGAAAGGTATCCGTAAACGATTTCCTCCTCGGAGAAGGGGTGCAGTCCCGCACTATCCCATTCGTAGCTCTCGTGTCCTTTTCCAAGAAGCAAAAGCGTGTCGCCTGCCTTCAGCTCGGAAAGGGCCGTTTTTATGGCCTTTTCCCGATTGGTGATAACGCGGCGGCTCGCAGTTAAGGACATTCCCGAAAGAATATCCTTGATGATGGAAGCAAGCGCTTCAGAGCGACTGTTGTCGGCTGTTATATAAACGAAATCGGCAAGACGCTCGGCTATCGCGCCCATCTGCGCTCGCTTTTCCTTTTCTCTGTCTCCGCCCGCACCGAAAAGAACAAGGAGTCTACCGCTCGACAGGCGTCTTGCCGCCTTAATGGCATTTTCAAAGGCGGTTGGGGTATGGGCGTAATCCACGATGACTTGAAAGGAGACGCCAAAGCGGCCCAAGGGCAAAACCTCCATTCTTCCCTTGGGGCGCGGAAAGGAGGCGATGCGCTTTTGAATGCTTTCTGCGTCAATTCCGAGATGAAGCGCTCCGGCAATGGCCAGCATCACGTTATAAACCTGAAAGCCACCTATCAGCGAGGTGGAAACTGCGAAGGAAAAATCCTTGGTTGTATAGGTGTAGTTTATGCCGTCAAGTCCCATTTCATACAAATCTGTGGCGTTGGCATCTGCCTCTTGCAGAATACCGATTTTATAGGCGTTTGGACATTCCTTGGCCAATCTTTCGCCGTACTCGTCATCAACGTTAACGATGGAAAAGGAAGCACCCTTCACAAAGGAGGCCTTGACCTGATAATAATTCTCCATATCACCGTGAAAATCCAAATGCTCCTCCGAAAGATTTGTAAAGAGGGCAAGTGAAAAGGGAAGCGCGGCAATTCTTTGCAGTGCAACGGCGTGTGAGGAGACCTCTAAAACCACGGTGGTGGCGCCAAGCTCTGCCATTCGCGCAAGCAGGGGGTATAAGATGTGTGGCGGCGGTGTCGTCATCGTCGTATGCTTCGTTTCTTCCAGTACCTTTCCGTCAATGCTTGCACCAAGTGTGCCCAGATATCCCGTTTTTTCCTTGGCGTTCAGAATATGGGCTAAAATTTGAGCGGTGGTTGTTTTTCCGTTCGTGCCCGTGACACCGATGAAACGAAGGCCTGCAAGCTCCTTGCGATAAAGGGCGGCAAATGCAAACGCCTCGGCCGCACGTGCACTTTTCACGAAATAACAGGGTAAGGAGATTTTGGGCAAATCCTCCTCCCATTCCAAAACGATTCCCTTTGCACCCGACGCTTCGATTTGCTTTAAAAGCATCATCGGATTGTAGGTTTCGCCCTTTATCAGAATGAATAGATCTCCTGTCTTAATTTGTGCTGAATGGCTTGAAACGCCCGTAAAATCCTCTCGGTCATGTTGATAATCGTAAAGGCAAAGCTCCTTGGGGATAAGTGCAGATACGTGCATATAAACAGATCCTTTCTTGCGGCTATTCCGCTATATCGGTATAGAGAAGAGTGAGGGTGACGACCGTACCCTTTTTGACCTTATAGCCCGGCGGCAGACTTTGTGCGGTGACCGTTGCGTCCTTGGCGAAGGAATGGTTGCGTATGCCGTCAAAGCCCACGTTCAAGGAAGCATCAAGAAGAAGTTTTACAGCCTCCTCGCCCGTTTTGCCAATAAGGCTTGGGACAACCGTTTCCAAGGTGCATTCTTCGGTGTAAAGAATCACGTTTCCAAGCCCTACGGTCAGCTTGGTTGCGGGGGCGGGTGTCTGGGCAAGAACGGTGCTTCCGTTACCAACCACTGAAACGGAGAGCCCCTGCTTTCGCAGCAAGGCCTTTGCGTTTTCCGGGGAAAGTCCGACATAATTTGAGGTCTGCACCTCTACTGCTTCTTGCTCGGCGGGGTCGATGCCAAGATAAGGAAGAATGGCCTCAAAAAGCTTACCGACGTAAGGGGCGGCGGTGACGCTGCCGTATTTTATCTGGCAGGTTGGCTCGTCAACGATAAAAATAATGGCAATTTCTGCTTCATCATACGGGGCATAGCCAATGCAGGAGCCAATGCGCAGATAGGATTGGCCGTTTGCATCCAGAATATCAAATTTTTCGCTCGTTCCCGTTTTGGCGGCGATTTGATAGCCAAGCACAGCGGCGTTTTTTGCGCCACCGTCACCGCTGACGCCACCTTCCAATATGGTCGATACCGTTTTGGCTGTTTCTGCGGATATTACCTGCCTTTTTTCCTCGGTTTTGTAGGTGTATAACGTATTTCCGTCTTTGTCTAAAACGGCGTCAAGCAGGTGCGGCGTCACAAGAACGCCGCCGTTTGCTACGGCCGAAACGGCACAAAGCTGCTGTAAAACGGAAACCTTAAAGCGTTGTCCGAAGGAAGCGGTGGCAAGCTCGGTTGTGCCGAGAGAGGCCTCGCTGTGAAAAGTTCCAATGCCCTCACCCGGCAGGTCAATGCCCGTTTTTTCACCGTAGCCAAAGCCGATAAAGTACCTATAAAAAGCGGAAGCACCGATTTTTTCCACCGTCTGCATCATACAAGGGTTGCAGGATTGCTGAACGCCCTGGGTAAAGGTGATGCTTCCGTGACCCTTGCGCTTGTGACAGGAGATGCGGCATCCGCCAACGACATAGGAGCCTGCGCAAAAGAAGGGGCTTTGTGTTTTGACCGCCTTTTCCTCAATGGCGACGGCCGCCGTGATGATTTTAAAGGTGGAGCCCGGCTCGTATATTTCGGTAACAGCCTTGTTTCGCCACATTTTGTAGAGAAGGTCGCTTTTGGCCTTTTTATATTCTGAGGAATCGCTGCTGTATCCCAAGGCAAGCAGGGCCTCCTTGGAGGCAGTATCGAGCGTGTATGGGTCATTCAAATCGAAGGAGGGGGCGGTGGCCATGGCGAGAATTCCTCCGGTCTTTACGTTCATAACAATGCCTGTGGCACGGTTTTGTGCGCCCGTTGCCGCAATTGCTTCCTCCAAGCAGCGTTCAAGCTGTGCTTGCACGTACACGTCAAGGGTGGTTTGCACCGTTAAGCCGTTTTCGGCCTTGATGTAGTCGGTGTAGGCTGAGGGAAGCTTAACGCCCTGCGAATCCACGGCGCTGATGTACTGTCCGTCTCTGCCTGTCAAGAGTTTATCGTAGTAAGCCTCCAAGCCGAAAAGACCTTGATTGTCACTCCCTGTAAAGCCAATGGTGTGCGCTGCAAGAGAGGAGAAGGGGTAATAGCGCTTGCTTCCCGCCTCGGCATGAACCATTGAGGAAAGTCCGTTTTCCTTCACGAAGCGCATAACCGCTTCGGTTGTTTCCTTGTTGGCCTTCTTTAGTACGGTTTGGTCAAGATAAGCGGAGGCTGAGGCCTTTTTGAAAAGCTCCTCCTTATCCAAGCCTAAAAGCTCGCCAAGACCCTCGGCGATGATGGCGGCGTAATCCTTACCGTCCTTTTTTCTTGCCTTTTGGATATCAACGGGCGATAGGTATATGCGCCAAACGGTTTGGTTAGTCGCGAGTACCACGCCGTTTCTGTCTAAGATTTCGCCGCGCTCTGCGCTGAGCGAGGAGCCGACGGTGATTTGTCGAAGCACCTTGCTTTGATAGCTTTGATAGCCAAAAACCTGCATGCGAAAAAGTGTAAATAGAAAATACAGCAGGCAAAGGCTGAAAAAGATGAGAAGAATTCTGACTCTGTCCTTGGCCATGCGCGTGGAATACGGTTTTGTTCCGCGGTGCTTTTTCACGTGTTTTCCCCTAAAACAAAAAAATATAGCGACAACCGAGGTTATCGCTATATCTTATGGGGGGAAATATGGGAATATACCAAATATACGGTAGTGGTGCTTTAAAGAAAGCGGGGCTCCTTGAGGCAAAGTGCATCAACACCGTCCTCTGCAATGGGAAGGGTAAGAATGTCTTCCTCCAAAGCGGTGCCTTCCTCCGTTATGGGTGCTGCGCCCGAGACGAAGCCGTCTGCAATACGGTTGAAGAAGGCGCCCGAGAAGAGAAGTGTGCCAACAATCAGAAGAACCATGGAAACTGCAACGAGGCTTCCCAAGGAGAACAGGCGCTTGCCTGCCTTTTCCTTCTGCTTTTTGGGAAGAGAGTTTGCCTTTTTCATATGCACCTCTGAGGGAAGGGTGCGTCTTGCGGTCGCCTCATATTTTTCAGCGCGCTCAAGCATAGCCTCACCGATGGTTTTGTCGCCACAGGAGAAGCGCGCAAGCATTTTTACGTAAAGAGAATTGAATTCAGCATTGTTGGCTTGAAAAGGAACCTGATTGGTCATTGTTGTTCGTCCTTTCTTTATAGTTTTTCGGCCACACGGAGCTTGGCACTTCTGGAGCGAGGGTTTACCTTCAACTCTTCCTCGGAGGGAAGCGCGGGCTTTTTCGTGACGATTTTGATTTTCGGTTGTTTTCCGCAAACGCAAACGGGAAAATCCTTGGGGCAAGTACATCCACTTGCTAAATCTCCGAAGGTTTGTTTAACGATTCTGTCCTCTAAGGACTGGAAGGAGAGTATAGCGCATCTGCCGCCAGAAATCAGGTGACGCTCGGCGGCGCGGATAAGGGGCTCGATGGCATCAAGCTCACCGTTTACCTCAATGCGAATGGCTTGGAAGGAGCGTTTTGCGGGATGGTGGCCGCCCTCCTTGGCGGCGGCAGGCATAGCGGACTTGATAACGTCCACAAGCTGCTTGGTGGAAACGATAGGGCTCTTTTGCCTTTCGGCAACGATTTTGGCGGCGATACGGCCGGAAAATTTCTCTTCACCGTACTGCCATAGAATTTTCTTTAAGGCTTCCTCGGAATAAGTATTGACAACGATTTCCGCTGTTAATCGGGAAGATTTATCCATTCTCATATCCAAGGGCGCATCGTGCTGATAGGAAAAGCCGCGCATCGGGGTGTCAAACTGATAGGATGAGCAGCCGAGATCGGCGAGAACGCCTGCCAGATTGTCAACGGCAAGCTCGGAAAGCACCGCGTCAATTTCGGCGAAATTGGCGTGTACAAAGGTAATA
>JBGVMO010000178.1:0-18270 GCA_045124835.1 Eubacteriales bacterium | reverse complement strand
CTTCCTGCGATTCTGAACGCGGTGAACGAGGAGGCGGTTGATGCCTTCTTAAAGAACAGAATTCGTTTTTATCAAATCTTCCAAGTTGTCGAAAGCATCGTTGACGAGATGTCCTTTGCGAAGAATGCAGATCCGTTGGATGAACGACTTGCTCTTGCGGCGGAGTCAAGAGGGCGAGCAAGGGCGTATATGGCTGAGCGCCTTTCCTGATGCTTGCCGTGGAAGAACTGAGAGAAATAAGAAAGGAAAAATATGGGTACTATCCTTACCGTTTTAATTGCCGTTCTCGTTTTTGGATTTTTGATATTCGCGCATGAGCTTGGGCATTTTTTGGCTGCCAGAGCCTTTGGGGTGAAAATTTATGAATTTTCCATCGGTATGGGGCCGAAGCTTGCTTGGTACGATTCCAAAAAAAGCGGCATTCGTTATAAGCTTTGTATGTTTCCCTTTGGCGGCTACGTCAGTATGGCGGAGGAGGGAATGGATGAGTCTGCGCGCTCCGAGGAACCGCGAGCCATCAGCAACCAAAAGCCCTATAAGCGTTTTATCATTATGGCCGCGGGCGGTGTTGTCAATCTTTTGCTTGGTTTTATTTTGATGTTCGTTGTCGTTCTTTCAAGCCAGCTTGGCTCCACTATCGTGGCGGGCTTCCCTGAGGAAATTCGCAATGAGGAGGTTTTCACGGGCGATTATGGCTTGCAAAGCGGAGATGAAATCGTTTCTATCGGTGGCAAGCGCGTCCATACCTCTATGGAGCTTGACTATGAAATTCTGCGAAACGGTATTGAGCCCTTGGAGGTGACTGTTTTGCGAAACGGGGAATACGTGACCTTAGAGGTTGTTTTCCCAACCACCGTCACCTCGGGTCAGGTAATAGGCGAGCGCGATTTCAGCTTGTATGAGGACCCTAAAAGCGCGGGCGTTGTTGTGAAGCACACCTTCTGGCGCAGTCTTTGCACGGTGAGAATGGTCTGGGAATCCGTTTTTGATTTAATTACGGGGCGTTTCGGCGTGGACGCGGTCAGCGGACCTGTTGGCATTACCTCAACGGTTGGAGAAGCGGCATCCTACGGATTGATTCCGCTTTTGTATATGGTTGCGGTTATCAGCATTAACCTTGGTATTGTTAACCTTTTCCCCTTGCCCGCGCTTGATGGCGGCCGATTGGTTTTTGTGTTTATCGAAATGATTGCAAGAAAGCCCGTGCCAAGAGAGCTTGAAGCTAAAATTCACGGAATTGGAATGATTTTACTTTTGATTCTTGCCGTTCTTATTATGTTTAAGGACGTTCGCAGTATCTTTTTTGCCCCTAAATGACTTTAAAGAAGGAAGGCCACAAGATGACGGATGCAGTGCTTATGCGCCGAAAAACCAAGCAAATAGCCGTTGGCGGCGTAAAAATCGGTGGCGGTGCGCCCATTTCGGTGCAGTCTATGACGAATACGGATACCACCAATTTGGATGCAACGCGGCGCCAGATTATTGCCTTGCGAGATGCAGGATGCGACATTGTGCGTCTTGCTGTTCCAAGCCTTGAGGCCGCAGATGCCTTGGCAAGCTTGAAGAAAGAGGCGCTGGGGATTCCGTTGGTGGCTGACATTCATTTTGATTACAAAATAGCTTTGGCCGCGGCAGAGGCGGGAGTGGACAAAATCCGTATCAATCCCGGGAATATCGGAAGCCGCGAAAGAGTAGAGAAGGTTGCCACGGCCTGTGCGGAAAGAGGAATTCCTATCCGCATTGGCGTGAATAGCGGCTCTCTTGAGAAGAGTATTTTGGAGAAGCACGGAGCGCCGACGCCTGCGGCGCTTGTGGAAAGTGCGCTCTATCACGCCTCCTTGCTTGAGGAGGTTGGCTTTTACGATATTGCGCTTTCCGTTAAGGCTTCAACCGTTTCTGATATGATTGCGGCCAATCGGATGCTTGCCGATTCCTGTGCTTATCCCTTGCATATTGGCGTTACCGAGGCAGGTGGTGAGGCGCAGGGAAGCATTAAGAGTGCCGTTGGAATCGGTACGCTGCTCGCCGAAGGCATTGGCGACACGGTGCGCGTTTCTTTAACGGCTGATCCCGTGCTTGAGGTAAAGCAAGGGCGTGCCATTTTGAGCGCACTGGGGCTTTTATCCCAAAAGCAGATGGATATCGTTTCTTGCCCTACCTGTGGCAGAACGCAGATAGATTTGATTTCGCTTCTTGCCGCATTTGAAGCTGAGGTGGACAAGCAGGGCTTGCGCTCTGTTCCCATCAAGGTGGCCTTTATGGGTTGCGCTGTAAATGGCCCCGGTGAAGCCAAAGAGGCTGACATTGGCGTTGCGGGCGGTGTTGGCGAGGGGCTTTTGTTCCGTTACGGAAAACCGATTGGCAAGGTGAAGGCCGAGGAGATTATCCCAGCCTTAATTCAGGAAATTCAGGCATATAAAGCAAAGCTTTAAGACTTCAATACGATAAAAGGAAGAATAAATATGGCAGAATTCAAAGGCTTTTTTGATTGCTTTAAAAAGTACGAGCCTTATGACGATAAAGAAAAGGAAATACTTACCTTAGCTGAAAATATCCGCTTGCGGCGAAGCAAGGATGGCACCAGAATTGAGGTTGATGCGGATTTTCCCGTTATAATTCGTGCATCTGTCCTATATGAAACAGAAGCGCATTTATGCCAAACCTACGGACTTGTGTCTGCCAGAATTCTGCCGCATTTTCCCGGAACGCTTTTTCAGACGGAATATATGAGTGACGTTTTGGAGGAGGCTGTAAAGGTTGGCGCCATCACGCGCGGCTTTTTCTTTAATGCAAGCTACCGAGACGATGGAGACGTATTTACCATTACCATACCGTTTGTGGAGGAGGCGATTCAGTTCGTCAACACGTCGGGAACGGCGGAGATTCTTTCCAATATTCTCAAAAGCCGCTTTGGCGTTTCGCGTAAGGTTGTGATTTCCTCGGACGAGCACGCAAGAGAAAAAACAACGGAGCGCGAGGCAAAAAAGGAAGAAACGCTTAAGGAATACGATAGGCAGGCCTTGGCTGCCTTCCGCGAAAGAATGCTTCATCCTGCCGAGGCACCGATTGAGAATCCGCACGCTGATTTTGAGCAAAGGAAAAACCTTGATAATAGCGAAGAAACGGCAGAGCTTGATGGCGATGTCTGCAAAATCGGCCGTATGCGCTTTCGCCTTTCTGACGCTGCGCTGCTTTACGGCAATGATTTTTCAACAGACAGAGTTGTTTCCATCAACAGTATTTCAAGTGCAAGAGGCTCTGTTGTGCTGGTGGGCGAAATCTTTGAAATTACAACGAAGGATAACCGCGAGGGCACGAAGGTGCAAGCCACCGTCGGCATTTACGATGGCAGCGGTTCGATATACATAAAGCATTCCGTTCCCAAGGAGGATGCAGGGTTCATTAAGGAGATGAAGGAAGGCAAGTGCATTGCGGTTTTGGGACAGCTGCAAGCCGATAAATTTGACGGGCAAACCTTCCTATCCTTCCGCGCCATCAAGGAAGTCAAGCGTGTAAAAAAGAAGGATAACGCCGAAAAGAAGCGTGTTGAGCTGCATTTGCACACCGTTATGTCCGCGATGGACGCTATTATTCATCCCGAGGAGGTTGTTGCGCTTGCCACGCAATACGGGCACACAGCCATTGGCGTTACCGATCACGGAAACGTACAGGCTTTTCCCGAGGTGATGCTTGCGGCCGAGAAAAAAGCACCGGACCTCAAAATTCTCTACGGTATGGAGGCCTATTACGTCAACAACGAGGCTAACGCTATTTCGGGCGTCGCAAAAAGTGACTACAATCAGACGACCGTTGTGTTTGACTTGGAAACGACGGGCCTTTCTGCCACCTCCTGCGAAATAATTGAGTTTGGCGCTGTCAAAATGGAAAATGGCGAGATTGTGGACAGATTCAGTAGCTTCTGTAATCCCGGCGTGCCCATTCCCGCTAAAATCACTGAGCTTACTTCCATCACAGACGAGATGGTAAAGGATGCGCCGCCTGTTAAGGAGGTGCTTGCCGCATTTCTTGATTTCTGCGGTGATGCTTTGCTTGTTGCCCATAACGCAAAATTTGATACGGGCTTCGTTCGCGCGGCGGCAGAGAAGTATGGCTTTGATTTTCACAATCCATCCTTGGATACCGTTGCTGTATCGCAGTACGTAAACGCGGATCTCAAAAAGCATACCCTTGATTCTATTGCGAATCATTATCATTTGGGCGACTTTCACCACCATCGTGCCGTGGATGACGCCGAGGTGCTTTTCCTCATTTACAAGGAAATGCTGGCGCGTCTTGAAAAGGAAGGTGTGCGCGACTACGATGCCTTGGCAGAGGCGATGAGCGAAAACTCCGATCCCTTGAAGCTTCGCCCCTATCATATGATAATTTACGCCAAGAACCAGGTGGGTCTTAAAAATCTTTATCAGCTGATATCCAAGAGCTATTTGCAATATTATTACAAGAGACCCCGTATTCCTCGCTCTGAAATTGAGAAGCACAGAGAAGGGCTCTTAATCGGCTCTGCCTGCGAGGCGGGCGAGCTTTACAGCGCCATTTTGGACAATCGTTCCGAGGCGGAAATTGAAAAAATCGCTTCCTTCTACGATTATTTTGAAATTCAACCGCTTTGCAACAATATGTTTTTGGTTGGTGCGGAGGGGCGCGGCGTTGGAAGCGTTGAGGTTCTGAAGGATATCAACCGTCGCATTGTTGCCCTTGGCAAGAAGCTTGGTAAGCTGACCGTTGCCACCTGCGACGCGCATTTTGCCAACGAGGAGGATGAAATTTACAGAAAAATCCTTTTGGCAGCGCAAAAATACAAGGACGCAGACAAGGATACGGGCATTTACATGCGTACCACCGAGGAAATGCTGGAGGAATTCTCCTATCTCGGTGAGGAGCTGGCATATGAGGTTGTCGTTGAAAACCCCAACAAAATTGCCGACTCCATTGAAAAGCTCCGTCCGATTCCCAAGGGTACCTATACGCCCAGCATTCCCGGCTCCGAGGAGGAGCTGCAACGGCTTTGTTGGGATAGGGCGATGGACTGGTACGGCTTTGAGGGAAAAATCCCCGAGCTTGTTTCCAATCGTTTGAACAAGGAGCTTGACTCTATTATCAAGCACGGCTTTGCGGTTTTGTACATGATTGCCCAGAAGCTCGTTGCGTATAGCGAAAAGCAGGGGTATCTTGTTGGCTCACGTGGTTCCGTTGGCTCGTCCTTCGTTGCGATTATGTCGGGAATTTCCGAGGTAAATCCCTTGCCGCCGCATTGGCGCTGCCCGAATTGCCGTTACAACGAGTTTGTTACGGACGGCAGCTACGGATCGGGCTTTGATATGCCCGACAAAGAATGTCCGCACTGTCATACACCGATGTATTCGGACGGTCAGGATATCCCCTTTGAGACCTTCTTGGGCTTCTATGGAGACAAATCTCCCGATATCGACCTGAATTTTTCGGGCGACGTACAGCCAAGGGTACATAAATACACCGAGGAGCTTTTTGGCGAAGGTCACGTGTTCCGTGCGGGAACGCTTGGCACTTTGGCCTCCAAAACGGCCTTTGGCTTTGTATCCAAGTATTTAGAGGAGAGGAAAATCGAGCTTCCGCGCGCGGAGGTTTCGCATATCATTTCCCGTTGTATCGGCGTTAAGCGCACCACAGGTCAGCACCCGGGGGGCATCATCGTTGTGCCGACGGAATATGACGTGCATGATTTTACGCCCGTTCAGCACCCTGCGGACGATGCCTCCTCCGATATTATCACAACCCATTTTCCCTTTGAATTTTTACACGATACCATTCTGAAGCTTGACGAGCTTGGACACGATATGCCGACCAAATATAAGATGCTGGAGCGGTATACAAACACGAGCGTGTTGGACGTGAAAATGAACGATGCGTCCATTTACGAGCTTTTTAAGTCAACGGCCCCACTGGGCGTTACCTCTGAGCAAATCGGCTGTCCGCTTGGCACGTACGGCCTTCCCGAGATGGGCACGAGCTTTATTCAACAGGTGCTTGTGGATGCAAAGCCGAAAAACTTTGCCGACCTAATGCAGATTTCCGGCTTGACACACGGAACGGACGTTTGGCTGGGCAATGCGCAGGATTTGATCAAAGAGGGTATCTGCGATATTTCGCAGGTTGTGGGAACGCGAGACGGCATTATGCTGTACTTGATTCGCCACGAGCTCGATAACGGTATGGCCTTTAAAATTATGGAGGACGTCCGAAAGGGTAAGGGGTTAAAGCCTGAATACGAGGAAGCTATGCTCGCCCACGGCGTCCCCGAATGGTACATTGCCTCCTGTAAGAAAATTAAGTATATGTTCCCCAAGGCCCACGCAGCGGCGTACGTTATGTCGGCCATTCGTCTTGGCTGGTACAAGATTTACTATCCGATGGAGTTCTACGCGGCCTTTCTGACGGTTGCACCCGGTGGCTTTGATGCCGAAATCGTATCGGGCGGCATTCCGTCCATCAACGCGGTTTTGGAGGCCTTGGAGAAAAGCACCGAGAAGCTGACGCAGAAGGAGCAGGAGCAGCATACCACGCTTCTTCTCGTGCGCGAGGCGCTTTGCCGTGGCGTAAAGTTCCTGCCTGTGCATTTGCTTCGCTCGGATTCGACCGCCTTCTTGCCTGAAAACGGATGCATTCGTATGCCCTTCAATTCCTTGAACGGCTTGGGCACGAGCGCCGCTGAAAAAATCGTACAGTGCCGAAAAGAGAGAGAAATCTTCTCCGTGGAGGAGTTGCGCACGCGCGCAGGCCTCAGTAAATCTATTATTTCGATGCTACGCCAGTGTGGCGCGCTCGACGGACTTTCCGAAACCAATCAGATTTCGCTGTTTTAAAAAACGGCTGCCTTTCGGCAGCCGTTCTATGAAAATCAGATAAGAAGCAATAATAAAAGAAAAAGCTCTATGTTTTCGCCAAGGCTGCTTTCTGATAGCAGAACTGCCAAGAGCAGTAAGACATTGTCTCGGGAAAATGGCTCGGCTTCCTCTTCCTCGCATTCACTTAAAGCAGGAGCATCGGGCGCCATTTCCTCCTTGAAATCACTTGAATGGCTTGCTTCAAGGGCTTCGGCGACAGAGGCGGCTTCTGCCTCGTTGCCGTCATCCTCTTGAACGGTCGTTTGAAACTGATTTCCGCTGTAATTTTCAGGGACGGTTATTTCTTCAATGGGTGGAGGGTATCGACGGGCATACATAATGTTCACCTTTCTTATCTCTGTCCTTACGGAAGGTCTCCATTGTGTCTTGCAGTATAATAATCAGGTCGACGGCGCGTCGCCTTTCCGGACTCAAAAACGGCTTCAAGGCAAGCAAGAGATTTTTTCTTTCGTTCCCTCTGTCTTTATGGTGCGGCCTTGGAGGAGGAGGCGGCTCTCTGCAATCCTCGCTTTTGGGAGGGAAGAGAGGCGCTTGCCCTAAAATAGAGCTCAAGGCGGCTAACGCCTCCGGATTTTTCAAGAGCCCTGAAAGGATTCCCGACAATTCAGGCATATCGTGCTGTGTCATAATGAGGTTTTTCCCTTTCTGTATGCGTCAAGAAGTTTTGTGGCCTCTTCGAAGGAATGGTTGCCTGCCCCTGAAAGTGCGTGCCGCAGCTTCTGCATATCCGTGCTACCCGGCTGGGCCTCGGGAAGAGAAACACCGCTTTTTGCGGCTATCAGGCGCAAGGTCATCCAAAGCTCTTTATCCGATTTGGAAAGCAATTCCTTTAACATAGCGGAGTTGAAGGACATATCAATCACCTCTTTTACTGGTCTTGCTTTCAGTTTATGCTTTGGTTCGTTTTTGGTGAAAAAGTTGAACAGAAAGGAAAAAAGATGGAAATTCTGGTTTTTTCCGATTCTCATCGTCAGGTCTTGCCTATGCTTCGTGTTTTAGAAGCGCATCCTGCAGCGGCAATGATTTTGTTCTGCGGAGACGGTGCAATGGATATAGCGCGTGTTTCCTATGAGTTTGAGGGCTTACCTATTCGCGCTGTGCGTGGGAATTGCGATGGTGCTACGGCAAGTGGGCTTCCCGACGAGGATTTTTTTACGGTGGCCGGCGTTTCCGTTTTGTTGATGCATGGGCATCTTTACGGTGTCAAGCACGGCCTCGGCGCTGCTTTGTCGGCAGGTAAGGCAAAAAACGCGGATATCGTGGTTTTTGGCCATACACATATTCCTCTTCTGCGCTACGAGACGGTTGGAGAGAAGACAATTGCGCTTTTTAATCCCGGAAGTATTGGGATGCGACAGGATGGGCAGTATCATTATGGTGTTATTGAAATAAGAAACGGCAGTTTTTTGCTGTCGCACGGTGTTGTATAAGACGTTCCGACTTTAAACCAAGGAAGAGTAAGGAGAAAAAAATGAGCGCAGAAAAAAGATTTTCACCTTCGCCAAATAAAGACGGCGAGCGCTATAAGACGGATAGGCCAAAGGGCGTAAAGGATGTGCCTGCTTGGCTTTTTCGTACTGTTAAAAGCTTTTGCTCCCGTTTCTTCTACATCATTCGTTTGGTGTGGGAGACGAGTCCTGCTATTTTGCTGCTGATGACCTTCTGCTGCCTTTGCGACGGTTTTTTGCCCGTTTTTGGTGCGTACGTCTCTAAGGATTTGCTGAACGCCGTGTCCGAGCTTTTACATACCGAGGAGGTTTTGCAAGGAATAAATGCCGGAATACAGCCGATAGAAAGTATTTTTGCGCCTGCATTTCAAACTGTTCTTCTGTTGCTTTTGTTCTTCTTTGTATATCGCTTTGTCAGCAAGCTTCTGAACCTCTTTTCTACTTACGTTAACAATATAGCAGGTGAGCTTGTTTGCAATCATATTAAGGTTAAAATCATTGAAAAGGCCAAAACGGTGGATTTGGCAAGCTTTGATAGACCCTCCTTCTACGAAAAGCTTGAAAACGCCAACAGAGAAGCGGGCATGCGCCCCATTTCCATTATGCGCGCCACCTTTAACGTTATCAGCGCGGGCATCAGCGTTGTCGGCTTTGCTATCGTGCTGTTTGATCTGCATCCGCTTGCCCCTCTGTTTATGGCGGTGATGGCGCTGCCCGGTGCTATCGTTTCTTACGTGTACCGACACAAGCAATTCCGCTATATGCGCCATCGTTCTAAGGATAGACGGCAGATGAACTATTTTTCCGAGCTGATGGTGGATAAGGATAAGGCGAAGGAAATTCGTCTTATGGGCCTCTCCGATACCTTTATTTCTCGCTATAAGCAGGTTTTTGCCAACTATTTCAAGGGCTTTCGCCGTTTGATTTTGAAGGAAGGCCTCTGGCAAACGCTATTTGCGCTTTTGTCTCTTTTTGCTAATTTCGCTATTTTTCTTTACGTTGCCTTTTCCGTTGCCAACGGTGCAGGAAGTATCGGCGATTATTCGCTTTATACGGGCGCATTGACCTCTATTACCGGCTACGTTACCACCATTGTGACCGCAACGGCTGTCATTTATGAGGGCACTCTCTTTATTGATAATATGATGGTGTTTATGCAGGAAAAGCCCACCGTTCTTTCGACGGCGGCAACCCCGAAGATCCCGCAAAGACACGCGCCGCACACCATTGAATTTTCTCACGTTTCCTTCTCGTATCCCGGAACAGAGCGCAAGGTTATTCATGACGTGAGCTTCAAGATTGAAGCAGGAGAAAGCGTTGTTTTGGTGGGACTGAATGGCGCGGGAAAAACCACCCTGATTAAGCTTTTAACGCGGCTTTATGATCCAAGCGAGGGCGAAATATTGCTTGATGGCGTCAATATCAAGGAATATGACGTGGAAAAGCTTTATGATTTATTCGGCATCATCTTTCAGGATTTTGGTAAGTATGCCGTTTCTGTCAAGGAGAACATTCATTTTGGTGATATTGCCTCTCAAATGGAGGATGCTCGCATTGAGCGAGCGGCTGTTTTCGGCAACGTTGCGGATTATATCGACCGGCTTCCGCTTCGCTATGATACTCCCCTGATGCGCTATTTTGAGGACGACGGAACGGAGCTTTCTATCGGTCAATGGCAAAAGCTTTCTATTGCAAGGGCCTTTTACAAGGATTCCGATATTTTGATTCTCGATGAGCCGACCGCTTCGCTCGACCCCTTGGCCGAGGAGGAAATATTCAATCGCTTTGCCGCCCTTTCAGATAACAAAATTTCTATTTTCGTTTCGCACCGTCTTTCCAGTGCCACCCGTGCCGATAAAATCATCGTTTTGCACGGCGGAGAGATTTCTGAAATGGGAACGCATACCGAGCTTATGGAGAAAAAGGGTGAATATCACCATTTGTTCTCAACGCAGGCGGAGCATTATCTTTCTCCCGAAAATAAGGATACCACTGAGAACTAAAAAAACGGCCAACGTCAATGACGTTGGCCGAATAAAAGATATTTTATTTTTGCATGCCCAAGCAGGCGGCACCAATGATGCCGGCATCGTTGCCAAGCGCGGCAATTTTGATTTCGGTGTGCATATCACTTTCTTGAACGAGCTGCTCATCGTGAATGATTTTTAAAAGCGGCTGCAACAAATAATCCTTTTCATTGCAGACACCGCCGCCGATGGACAGAACCTCGGGCTGAAAGACGTTAATCATATTGGAAATGCCGCAGGCTAAGTGTGCAATATAGAAATCAACGACCTTTTTAGCCTCCTCGTCGCCCTGCTTCATAGCCGCAAAGGCGGTGCGCGCGGTGACCTTTCCCGTTCTGTCAAATTCATCGACTAAAAGGGAAGAGATGCCTTTTTCCTTGCATTCCATCACCTTCTCCTTCGTCAGCGCAGACAGCGCAGTGGCGGAGGAATAGGCCTCCCAGCAGCCTTTTCTGCCGCAGGAGCAGGGGCGACCGTTAAAGTGAATAACGGTGTGACCAAGCTCGCCTGCTGCGTGGTTGAAGCCGGAATGAACCTTGCCGTCGATAATAATACCGCCGCCAACGCCCGTTCCGAGCGTTATCATAACAGAGGTATTCGCTCCCTTTGCAACACCGGCGAGAGCCTCACCGAGCGCCGCCGCGTTTGCGTCGTTCTCAACGAAAACCTTGGGAATTGGCAGGTATTTTTGGAAATACTTTACGATGGGAAAATGGGAGAAAGGAAGATTGTTTGCATATTCAATGGTTCCTTTTTCGGGGTCCACAGAGCCGGGCGCGGCAATGCCGACGTAGGCTACCTCCGAAAGCGGAATAGAAGCCTCCTTGAGCAGCTTTTCTGCTAAAAGAGCCATATCCTTTATAATCAGCTCGCCATCACGATTGGGGCAAGTAGGGGTGCTTCTCTTGGAAATGATTTTGAAGCTTTCGTCTACGATACCGATGGCAATATTTGTACCGCCAAGATCGACGCCGATGTAATACATAGCAAACTCCTTTGTTTTTAATGGTTCTACTTTATTATAGCGGCTTTTGCTTTTATTGTCAATACTTTTCGAGAAAGCTTCGTTTTTTTATCGGGTTTTTACGGCGCTTTTATGAAATGAACGAAAATATTTCAGATTGGAGATAGT
Source organism: Eubacteriales bacterium (assembly GCA_045124835.1). Taxonomy (GTDB): domain Bacteria; phylum Bacillota; class Clostridia; order Oscillospirales; family CAG-272; genus UBA1740. The sequence goes on along the minus strand of JBGVMO010000178.1, from coordinate 6,761 downwards.
ATGAAGGTTCTTTTGGGCATGAGCGGTGGCGTTGACAGCTCCTATGCGGCCGCACTTCTGAAGCAGCAGGGCTACGAGGTGGAGGGTGCTATTTTGCGTATGCATCCGTATTCCGAGGTGGAAAAGGCGCAGCGCACGGCTGATGCGCTTGGTATTCCCTTGCATATTTTGGATTGTCAGGACGCCTTTTATGAAAGAATTATTCTGGACTTTTGCAACGAATATATGCAAGGAAGGACGCCGAACCCGTGCATTCGCTGCAATGCCGAGATTAAGCTTCGCTTTCTTTGGGAAAAGGCGAAGGCTCTTGGTTTTGATAAAATCGCAACAGGGCACTACGCGCGCGTTGTACGCCGCAGGGGAAGGTATGCGATTGCGAAGGGAAGAGACACGCGCAAGGATCAGTCTTACTTCCTTTACCGAGTCACGCAGGATGTCTTGGAAAATCTGCTTTTGCCGCTTGGCGATCTTGAGAAAAGCGAGGTGAAAAGGCAGGCGGATTCTCTTGCGCTTGAGGCCGCCAAGGCTAAGGAAAGTCAAGAAATTTGCTTCATACAGGGTGAAAAGTATACCGATTATATAGAAAGGGCCTGCGGTAAGTGCCCAGAGGGCAATTTCGTGGATGACGAGGGCAAAGTGCTTGGGCGGCACAAAGGAATCATTCATTATACGGTCGGTCAGCGCAAGGGCTTGGGGATTTCCGCGTCGTCCCGACTCTTTGTGCGGCAGATAGACCCTGAAACGAATACCGTGTATCTTTCGGATAAAAAAGAAGAAAAGTCTTCCTTTTATATTAATGATGTTATCTTTTCGGGTGCAACCTCGGTTTTGGATCTAACGCAAGCAAGCCCCTTGACTGTTAAAATACGGTATTTGGCTAAGCCTGTTTTGGTGGGCTTGTCTTCGGAAGGGAACAGAAGGTATCGCGCGCATTTCGCTGAAGGTGTTTCGGGCTTAACGCCGGGGCAATCGGCTGTTCTTTATGAAGGAGACTGCGTTTTAGCGGGTGGAATCATATCTTTGGCATAAAATGGAGAAAATATGGTTGTTTTTGGTATTTTTTTGTAAAATATAAAAAAACGCCTCATTTTTGTGCAAATTGCTACCATGTAGAAAAAACGCCTCTATTTTTGTGCAAAATGACAATAAAAGATAGCAAAAACAAATTGGTTAATTCAGGTATTTTTGAGCAAAAGGTAAATATTATTTACTAAAACAAAAATAATAATGAAAAAAGTAGCATTTTGGCTACTTTTTTCTTATTTTTAGGTAAAATATTTTTACATATACAATTTGAACAAGAGGAAACTGAGGCGGTTGCGTGAAGAAACTAAGCGTTTTTTTGAATTTTTTTTGAAAAAAACAAGATATTAAAGCGAAAAAAAGGTTTTTTTGATCCTTGACAAGTAAGGAAAGAAATGCTATTATATAAAGGAGATAATTTAACTATGGCCGTATTATGCCCATTTTACGCCGTAGTGGCTTTATCAATTCAACAAAAACTGGAAGGAAGATTCACATGAAGACACGTTGGACAAAACTCGTGGCAGTGCTTCTTGCCCTCTGTATGCTGCTGGGAATCGGAGGCGTTAGTGTTTCCGCGGCATCGAGCGCAAAGGAGGACTCTTACTCTGAGATTTTGGCATCCTTAACGGCAGAATCCTACGCCAATTATTTGGCCGGCTGCATCAAGGACAAGGCTGAGAAGGGAACGGCCCCTATCGAAATTCCCATTTTCAACTATACTGCCAAGGATCTCATGCAAGGAAATGATAATACCTATAAGCCGCATGAGTATACTCTCCCTGACGGAAGCACGGGCTTGTATTTGCCTGAGGTCGGAGAGGTAACCTGGAGCTTTAATATTTCCGATGCACAGGAAGGCCTTTACGGTATTCGCATCGAATATCACACCATAGAAGGAAAGAACTCCGGTATCGAGCGCAAGCTTTATCTGGATGGAGTCGTTCCCTTTGATGAGGCTCGCTCGCTTGCCTTCTCTAAGGTATGGCAATACGAGTACAGCAACAAGGAGGAAGGCAAGAACGCTTTTGATTCCGACGTGAACGGAAACGATATTCGTCCTGACATTTCTCAGGTTTCCGTTAAGCGTACATACGAATGCACGGACGTTGACGGCTTTTACAACGAGCCCTTCCAGTTCTTCTTTAAGGCTGGCGACCGCTCCATTTCCTTGGTTGGCACTAAGGAGCCCTTGGTTATCACCTCTATTGAGCTTTTTCCCGTTGAAGAGCTGAAGAGCTTGGAGGATAAAAAGGCTGAATGGGCAGAGAAGGGCTATACCAATGCATCTGCCGATGCAAAGATTGAGTACATCCGCGCAGAAACGCCCGATTTCGTTTCTGATACGGCTGTATATCCTGCCAACGATCGTTCTTCTTCTTTGACCTCCCCCATTGACGCGTTTTCCCAGAAAATTAACACCATCGGTTCTTCCAGTTATTCCACCACCGGACAATGGGCCTCCTACACCTTTACGGTATCCGAGAGTGGTATATATAATATTGTAGCTCGCTTTAAGCAGAGCATTTTGCAGGGTATGTTTACCACGCGCGTAATCAAGCTCTCCGGCGGTGAGTACGGCTATGATGACGGAACGCCCTCCGTTCCGTACGAGGAATGCTATTACGCACGCTTCAATTATGCAAACAACTGGCAGGTTGCCGCGTTGAACAACGGCGAAGAGACTCTCTCCTTCTACTTCGAAGAGGGTGTCACCTACACCTTGTGCATGGAGGTTGGCCTTGGTGATATGGCGTCTGTCCTTGAAACCATCGAAAGCTCTCTCTCTGCCATCAACGATTGCTACCTTGAGATTTTGAAGCTGACCGGTGCTTCGCCTGACGAATACCGCGACTACAACTTCTCGAGCGTTATGCCCTCCACCATTCGCCAGCTTTTGATTCAGGCAAAGATTCTGAAGCAGCAGGCAGATAACATGGTGGCTATCTGCGGAACCTCCGGCTCCAACATTGCAACGCTGGAAACCATCTACCGCTTACTTGAAAGAATGGGTACGTATGAGGACGAAATCGCCCCCAACCTTTCTAACCTGAAATCCTATATCGGTACCTTGGGTACTTGGATTAATACGGCAAAGACCCAGTCCCTGACGGTTGACTATTACACCATTCAGTCTCCTGAAGTGGAACTTCCTAAAGCAAACGCAAATATCTTCCAGTCCTTCTGGTATGAGTTCACCTCCTTTATTGCCAGCTTCTTCGTTGACTACAACGCAATGGGCGTTACCGACTCCAAGAGCGATCTTACAACCATTGAGGTTTGGATTGCTTACGGTCGTGACCAGTCTCAGATCTGGCGTAACCTGATTAACAACGACTTTACCCCCAACAGCAACCTGAACGGCGGTAACATTGCCGTTAACCTGAAGCTCGTTACAGCCGCAACGCTTCTGCCCTCTGTTCTTGCCAAGAAGGGTCCTGACTCTTACATTGGCTTGGATGCGGCAAGTGTTATCAACTATGCTATCCGAAATGCTATTGTTAATATTGAAGGAATGGACGGCTTCCAAGACGTTTTGGGCTATAGCTATTACAGAACCGACGTTCCCGTGGATGCCAACGGCAACGAGGTAGCGGAAACAGAGACGGACAAGATTGTTGACCGCACCACCTTCTACTACGATGCGAACAACAACTTGATTGACTCCTCTAAGATTTCCTTTAATGCTGCAACGATGATTCCTATCAGCCTCTTCGGTAAGTCCTACGGCTTGCCCGAGAAGGCCAGCATTCAGATGATGTTCTATCGTCTTGACGTTTTGGCGGAGCTTCAGATTGACGTTCCTGAAACGTGGGATGACGTATTGGAAACCATTCCTACTCTGCAGGCAAACAACATGCAGATTGGTCTTGGCTACGCCTTTGCTATCAACGTATTCCTCTATCAGTTCGGCGGTGACCTTTGGCGCTACACCGATGATCCCGAGTATGCCGGTGCGGCGATTGGTCTTGATACCGATATTGCCTTGAATGCATTCCAGTTCTGCTCGAGACTTTATACCGACTATTCCTTCCCGACGGCCTTCGACGGACCGAACCGTTTGAGAACGGGTGAAATTCCGATTTTGATTGCCGACTACGCAACTACTTATAACACGCTGGTTGTATTTGCAACCGAAATTCGCGGCCTTTGGGCATTCACCAATATTCCCGGCATGGTTCGCGCGGATGGAACCGTTAACAACGATTCCTTCGTAACGGTAACGGCAACGGTTATGCTTCACGGCTGCGAGAGCCCCGAGGCTACTTGGGAATACATGAAGTGGCAGGCAGGCGGCGCAGTGCAGGCACAGTACGGTAACGAAATGGTTGCCTTGGTTGGTCCTGCTGCTAAGTATGACTCCGCCAACATTCAGGCCTTGGCCGAGCTTTCCTGGAGCGCTTCCGAGCTTTCCGGCTTGCTTGAGCAGTTTGAAAACCTTTCGGCTATTCCTAACTACCCCGGAAGCTATATCATTGCCCGTTACACCAACTTCGCTTTCTTAGACGCATACAACGACGGTGAGGACCCGGTTGACGCATTGCAGAGCTACATCAACGCAATCAACCAGGAAATCACGCGAAAGAGGGAAGAGTTTGGACTCTATACGCTCGAATCGGGACAGACTCCTGAGGAAGCCCGATTGGACAGAGCCAATAAGTGATCCAAACGCCAACATTAAGATTTAAAAGGAGAAAAGTACATGTCACAGAATGATGCTAAGCGCCCTGTGTCCCGTAAGGATATGACGATGGCGCAATGGACATGGAAAGAGATGAAACGCAATAAAGTTGCCTATCTGATGTGCGCTCCCTTCTTTCTACTGTTTTTTGTCTTTACTGTTTTCCCCGTTATGCTGTCTATTTTCTTCAGCTTTACGGAGTTTAATATGCTTGAGCCTCCCGTTTGGGTCGGTCTTAAGAACTACATCCACTTGTTCTTGGAGGACGATATTTTCATTATCGCTTGTAAGAACACCCTGATTTTTGCAGCCATTACGGGCCCTGTTTCCTATCTCTTGTCCTTTTTGGTTGCTTGGTTCATCAATGAGCTTGAGCCAAAAATCCGCGCAGTTGTTACCTTGATTTTCTATGCCCCCTCTATTTCGGGCTCCGTATATATCGTTTGGACGATTTTGTTCTCCAGCGACTCTTACGGTTGGGTTAACGGTACGCTTTTGGAGCTCAACATCATAGATACGCCTATCATGTTCTTCCAGAATGAAAGCTGGGTAATGCCGCTTTGTATCGTCGTTGCCCTGTGGACCTCTCTGGGAACCGCGTTCTTGTCCTTTATTGCCGGTCTTCAAACGGTTGACCGTTCGCAGTACGAGGCGGGTGCGGTTGACGGCATTAAAAACCGTTGGCAAGAGCTTTGGTTTATTACCTTGCCCTCTATGCGTCCTCAGCTGATGTTCGGTGCGGTGCTTTCTATCACCCAGTCCTTCGGCTTCGGTGCCATCGTTACTGCCTTGGCAGGTTTCCCCTCCGTAGGCTATGCGGCGCACACCATCATGCACCATCTGGACGACTTTGCAGGCCAGCGCTATGAGGTTGGTTACGCTTCTGCAATTGCAGTATTCTTATTCTTGATAATGATGACCTGTAACATCGTCATCAAAAAAGCGCTTTCAAAGGTGGGACAGTGATATGAGTGCAAAATTAAGAACACGGCGTCACAAAGTCGTCCTTAACCGTTCCGCCGGCGGTGATGCGGGCATCACCTTCCTGTTGGTGATTTTGGGCGCATTCATGTTTATCCCTATGCTTTACGTTATCTCGCAGTCCTTGAAGCCTCTTGATGAGCTTTGGATGTTTCCGCCGAGATTCTTGGTAAAGAGCCCGACCTTTACGAACTTTGGTGATTTGTTCCAGCTGATGAACGAGTCTTGGGTACCGTTCTCCCGCTATATTTTCAACACGGTATTTATTTCTCTTACCGGTACCTTCGGCAACCTTTTGTTCGCTTCTATGGCTGCTTATGCCTTGGCGAAAATTAAGTTCCCCGGTAGAAATATGCTGTTCCAAATCGTCGTTTTGTCCTTGATGTTCCACCAGACTGTTAACCAGCTTTCTAACTTCATTATCATGTCTGCGTTGAATATGATTGACACCTATTTGGCCCTGATTGTTCCTGCTTTGGCCGGTACGATGGGTCTTTACCTGATGAAGCAGTTTATGGAATCCACGGTTACCGATGCGGTTCTGGAGTCTGCCCGTTTGGACGGTGCATCCGAGCTTCGTACCTTCTGGGTCATTGCAATGCCTATGGTTAAGCCCGCTTGGTTGACGCTGATTATTGAGTCCTTTAAGGGCCTTTGGAATTCCGGTGCCTCCATTTACATTCATTCGGAGCAGTTGAAAACCTTTAACTACGCCATTTCTCAGGTTGTTACGGCAGGTATCGCCCGTGCAGGTGCATCCGCCGCTGCAACGGTTGTTATGATGTTGGTGCCTATTACGGTATTCGTTTTGAGCCAGAGCCAGATTATTGAAACCATGGGCTCTTCCGGTATGAAGGATTAAGGAGGGAAGCACAGTGAAAAAGAATAAAATCGTTACACTCCTGCTTTTGCTCTTGGTGATGACGATGGTGCTTGGTTCCTTCGCAGCCTCTGCGCAGGAGCCCTACCAGACCTACACCTACTCCTCCGACGGATTTGCGCTCTATTCTCCCTCGGCGTACACGCCTATCCGTTCCGTTGGCTTCCTTGATATCCCCAATGCGCCTGCTAATTT
>JBGVMO010000177.1:0-2520 GCA_045124835.1 Eubacteriales bacterium | reverse complement strand
CCGCCATCGCGATCGCCGTGTGAACGGTTCGCTCCACCGCCTGATAGCGAAGAGCGCCCATCTGGTGTGCCACGACAACGCCCGCACCCACGGACAGGCCCATGAAAAGTCCGAGGATCAGATTGGTCAGAGAACCTGTGCTTCCTACCGCCGCCAGCGCCAGCTCTCCGCGGAACTGTCCCACCACAGCAAAGTCCGCCGCGTTGTAAAGGCTTTGCAACAAGCCCGTGAGAATCAGCGGAATCACAAACGTGATGATCTTTTTCAGGAAAGGACCTTCGGTCATATTGATTTTTCCCCGTGGGGACTTCTTGGCTTCTACCGCAACCGCCTGCTTCATGCTCTTTCTCTCCTTCTTCCTTGATTTCCAATCAAACTGTAAGAGAATTATAGCATAATTTGACAAAAAGTCAACCCTTTTTCCGAATTGGTGGCAAAAAGTTTTTCGCCAAAAAATCCCCCAAAAGTGAGACAGAATGAGACTCTCGGTAACCATTTGAGACTTTGTTTTCGGGTAGAATAAAGAAAAAAAGGGGGAGGTCTCGATGAAAAACGAAAAAAGAAGCTTCTTACTATACGAAAATTATGAAAAGCTGTTTGGGCTGTTGCCCATGGAGCAACGGGGCATGCTCATTACGGCAATTTTTGAATACGAACGGCAGCAGCTCGTTAGCGTAACGCTTTCCGATGCCGCGAACATGGCGTTTCAATGCATCAAGGACACCTTGGACAGAGATCGGGAAGCCTATTTGGAAAAATGCAAAAAGCAATCGGAAAACGGAAAAAAGGGCGGCAGGCCCTCCAAAGCCACCCTTCCCGAAAAAACCCAAAAAACCCAATGGTTTTCCGAAAAAACTAAAAAAGCTGATAATGATAATGATAATGAAAATGATAATGATAATGATAATGATATTGACAATGATATTGATAATGGGAATGGGAATGAGAATGAAAATGATATCGCGAGCGAATGGGAATCGGTCAATGAAACCGATTCCTCTGCCCACACGTCTCCGACCGCTTTCCCTGCTCCGCCCATCGGGACTCCGTCCCCCACCGCTCCGCGGCTGTCCCAAGAGGAACGGGAAAAATTGATTGCGGAGGGGATAGGCGCGGATTACGTACGAGAGCGGGAGGAGCGAGCGGCTCTGTACGCCAAGCGAAGCGGTAAGAGCGTGTATCGCGTTCTTATCGGTTGGTGGCAAGAGGATCGAGGAAAACCGTCGCCGAGCAAGACCGATCAATGGCGGTCATCGGGAGGGCACTCCCAAACCCAATCCACCTCCTATGGGCACGTAAACGATTTCTTCGCCGAATCCCTCCGCCATGCCTTTGACTAACGGGGACGCGCCTTACTTTTTCTTTTAAAAAAGAAAAAGTAAGCAAAAAGAAAACACTGGCAAATGGTTTCTTAACGTTTGCGCAAAAGAGAAAGTAGGCAAAAGAAAACACTGGCAATTTGTTTCTTAATGTCTGTACAAAAGATAAAGCAGGCAAAAGAAAACACCGGTCCCTACAGTCTGTAAAAAAATGTTCGTATATTCGTAGCCGCTTTGCGTGATAAAATCTCAACTTACGGCTACAATCAAAGCTACAAAATTGATCAAACCCCTGTAGGGACCGTGAGTCCATATTTGCTCCGCAAATTGACGGTCCATCAACCACAAGCTTGCGGGGTGTTTTTTGTAGGGGAAGGCTTACGAAGTATCTGCGAACATGGTAGGTTGAGACGAAGTGCGGTTACAATCCAAACAACAAATTCCCCAAAGAAGTATTCAGAAAATTCTTGACATTTTCCGTTCTGTGTGCTATACTAAGCTATGTATGTAAACTGGTGAAATTATATTTGCGCATAAAGAAGAAAGGAAATCAACAAATGCGGGAAAAATTTGACACAAAGTATTCCTTTGTTGAGAACGAAAAAGAAATCCTCAGCTTTTGGAAGGAAAACGATTGCTTCAAAAAGCTGAAGGCAAAAAACGAGAACGGTCCCAAGTACCGCTTCATTGACGGTCCCATCACCGCCAACAACCCCATGGGTATCCACCACGTTTGGGGTCGTACCCTGAAGGACACCTTCATCAAATACCACGCCATGAAGGGCTGTGACACCCACTACCGTAACGGCTTTGACTCTCAAGGTCTGTGGGTCGAGGTCGAGGTGGAAAAGGAGCTTGGCTTCAAGACCAAGCACGACATCGAGGCGTACGGTCTGGACAAATTCACCGACAAGTGTATCGAGCGCGTCAAGAAGTTCTCGGGCGTGATCACCGAACAATCCAAGCGGCTCGGTCAGTGGATGGACTGGGATAACTCCTACTATACCTACACCGACGAGAATATTCAGGGCATCTGGACCTTCCTCAAGAAGTGCCACGAGGGCGGCTGGATCCGTCAGGTCTACAAGCCCATGCCTTGGTGCTCCCGTTGCGGAACCTCCCTCTCCGAGCACGAAATGACGGGCTCTTACAAGGAGATCGAGCACGAGGCCGTATTCTTCAAGCTTCCCATCAAGGACAC
>JBGVMO010000176.1:0-10927 GCA_045124835.1 Eubacteriales bacterium | reverse complement strand
TACTGCTTCACCAGTACCAAGTCTCTCATGAAGAGTCTTAGTAATAGCTGCTGTTAAAGTTGTTTTACCGTGGTCAACGTGACCGATTGTACCGATGTTACAATGTGGTTTGCTTCTTTCGAATTTAGCCTTTGCCATTTTGAAAATCTCCTTTTTAAAAATTATTTTAATTTTAATAATAACGATTAAGAATTGCGTGCGCGCTTCTTGATAATTTCTTCCTGAATGTTGCGCGGTACCTCAGCAAAGAAGCTGGGCTCCATCGAGTAGAGACCACGGCCCTGGGTCTTGGAACGAAGGGCGGTAGCATAACCGAACATTTCAGCAAGCGGAACAGAGCAGTTAATCTGCTGCGCACCGGTCAAGGGCTCCATACCCTCAATCTGACCGCGGCGAGAGTTGATGTCGCCGATAACGTCACCCATGTAATCATCGGGAACGATAACGGTAACGCGCATCATAGGCTCGGTCAAAACAGGGTCTGCCTTACGCATAGCTTCCTTGAATGCCATAGAACCGGCAATCTTGAACGCCATTTCAGAGGAGTCAACCTCGTGGTAAGAACCGTCGTACAGGGTAACCTTTACGTCAACGACGTTGTAGCCTGCCAATACACCGCACTGCATAGCGCCTTGGATACCGGCATCAACAGCGGGGATATATTCCTTCGGAATGGCACCGCCGGTAACAGCGTTAACAAACTCATATCCCTTGCCCTGTTCATTGGGCTCGATAGTGATTTTAACGTGACCGTACTGACCCTTACCGCCGGACTGACGGGCATACTTGGTGTCCTGATCAACCTTCTTGCGAATGGTTTCCTTATAGGCAACCTGAGGAGCGCCAACGTTGGCCTCTACCTTAAACTCGCGCAAAAGTCTGTCAACGATGATTTCCAAGTGAAGCTCACCCATACCTGCGATAATGGTCTGACCGGTATCGTCATCGGTGTAGGTGCGGAAGGTGGGGTCCTCCTCTGCCAGCTTGGACAGCGCAATACCCATCTTTTCCTGACCTGCCTTGGTCTTAGGCTCAATGGCTACACGGATAACAGGCTCGGGGAATTCCATGGACTCCAGAATAACGGGATTCTTTTCGTCGCAGAAGGTATCACCCGTGGTGGTGTACTTCACGCCGACAACAGCCGCGATATCACCGCAGAAGCAGGTATCGATATCCGTTCTGTCGTTGGAGTGCATCTGCAGAATACGGCCAAAGCGCTCTTCCTTACCCTTGGTAGAGTTGTAAACGCCCGTGCCCTTGTCAACGTAACCGGAGTATACGCGGAAGAAGCAAAGCTTTCCAACGTAGGGGTCGGTTGCAATCTTGAAGGCCAAGGCGGAGAAGGGCTGGTCGTCACCTGCATGACGCTCAACCTCCTCCTCGGTGTCAACACTCACGCCCTTGATAGCGGGAATGTCAAGAGGAGAGGGCATATAATATACAATGTTGTCCAGAAGCTTCTGAACGCCCTTGTTCTTATACGACGTTCCGCAGCATACGGGAACGATTTGGTTGGCGATAGTCGCCTTACGAAGAGCGGTACGAAGCTCGTCCAGGGTGATTTCCTCACCGCCGAAGAACTTGTCAAGCAGCTCATCGTCAGTCTCAACGATAGACTCGATCATCTTGTCGTGATATTCCTGAGCCATTTCCATCATATCGGCGGGAATGTCCTCAACGCGCATATCCTTACCAAGATCATCATAATAAATATCAGCCTTCATCTCAACGAGGTCGATGATGCCGCGGAAAGTGCCCTCAACTCCGATAGGAAGCTGAACCGGCACTGCATTTGCATGCAGTCTTTCCTTCATCATACGAACAACGCGGAAGAAGTCGGCACCCGTGATGTCCATCTTGTTGATGTAAGCCATACGGGGAACCTGATACTTGTTGGCCTGACGCCATACGGTTTCCGTCTGGGGCTCAACGCCGCCCTTAGCGCAAAGAACGGTAACTGCTCCGTCCAACACGCGCAGGGAACGCTCAACCTCAACGGTAAAGTCTACGTGTCCGGGCGTATCAATAATGTTGATACGGTGTTTGTTTGCTTTTACCTTTTCCGCATCGTTGTGATACTCGGAAAGCGCCCAATAGCAAGTGGTAGCGGCGGAGGTAATGGTAATACCACGCTCCTGCTCCTGTACCATCCAGTCCATAGTTGCGGCGCCGTCGTGCGTCTCACCGATACGGTGGGTTTTTCCCGTGTAAAACAAGATACGCTCGGTCGTGGTGGTTTTGCCGGCATCAATGTGTGCCATGATACCGATGTTTCTAGTTCTCTCAAGAGAAACTTCTCTGGAACCAAGTGGCATAATCTTTTTCTCCTTGTTTTACTGGGTAAATTAGAATTTGTAGTGAGCAAAAGCCTTGTTTGCTTCAGCCATACGGTGGGTTTCTTCCTTCTTCTTGAAGGCTCCGCCCATTCCGGCCTTAGCATCCATGATTTCTGCTGCCAATCTTTCGGCCATGGTTCTTTCGCCACGGCTTCTGGAAGCGGCGGTCAACCAACGCAGACCCAGGGTCTGACGTCTCTCCGCGCGAACCTCCATCGGTACTTGGTAGTTAGAACCGCCGATACGGCGAGCCTTAACCTCCAAAACCGGCATTACATTTTCAAGAGCCGCCTGGAATACTTCCAGCGGGTTCTGACCCAACTTTGCCTCAACCATAGCAAATGCGTCATATACAATCTTCTGGGCAACGCCCTTTTTGCCGTCCAGCATAATGTTGTTCACGAGCTTGGTAACAAGCTTGGAATGATACATAGGATCCGGCAAAACATCTCTCTTGGAAATTTGACCTCTTCTTGGCACTGTACTTCCCTCCTTCATTATTATTTATGATATCACAGGTACTCGAAGAAATGTCTCCGTTCGTGCTCGTCGGTGGTGGGGAATCTATAAATAAACATTTATGAATTCAGCAAGCTTTGACGATACACTGTTGATAAGACGAATTACTTTTTCTTGGGACGCTTTGCACCGTACTTGGAACGACCCTGCATACGATTGGCAACACCCTGTGCGTCCAAGGTTCCGCGGATGATGTGATAACGGCATCCGGGCAAGTCACGAACACGGCCGCCGCGAATCAATACGACGCTGTGCTCCTGCAAGTTGTGGCCAATACCGGGAATATACGTGGTACATTCCAAGCCATTGGTCAAACGAACTCTTGCAATCTTACGAAGTGCGGAGTTCGGCTTCTTAGGGGTGGTGGTCGTCACTTTCGTGCAAACACCTCTCTTCTGCGGTGCATGATGGTCAGTGCTGACGTTACGCAACGCGTTCAGACCCTGCTGAAGCACAGGCGCTTTGGACTTATAAGTCGACTTTGCACGCCCTTGCTTGACAAGTTGGTTAAAGGTTGGCATTTTTTTCCTCCTTTGCTGAATTTTAAATGTCTATCCTTGCCTCGCTCGGTTGAAAAGCAAGGCAAACGGATGAATTCCGTCAAAAAAGCCATAGGCTTATTGCCGAAATCCATAGTCCGACAAGGTATTATAGCATTATACTTTCTGTTTTGTCAAGTGCTGACAGTATTTTTTCTATCTTTTTAAAAAAAGTTTTCAAAAAAGTCATTTTTGCCCCTGTTTTCTTCCCCATTTTCGTCCGTTTTTGTCGATTTTTTATCCAAAATCAAGCCATTAACGGTAAAAGAGCCGTCAGGAGCCCTCGCCACAACGCTGTGTCCGCGTTCATTTTCCAGCAGGGGCGTTAGGCCCTCCGAATCAAAGGAAAGCGTTGCAAGCGGCAAAGAAAAGGAAATGAGGGGTGGCAGGTCTTCTCCTTTCGAAAAAAGAAGGAAGCTGTTCTCCTCACGCGTTACGACGCCTGCCTCGCCCAAACGGCATTCTCCTAAGGGGAGCTTGTCCAGAAAGGTTGTCTTCGCCTCCATTTCCTTGGGAAAGGAAATGACCGTTGCTTCCGCCCGATAGGTGCACCCGTCAAGGCAAGCGCTTGCAAAAAGGGTGTAGGCCACCGTTTCCTTCGTTTTTGGAAAGCCAAAGCGCACCGACACAGGCTCACCCGAAAGTGTGTCGCCGCCCTCGGCTACCGGCTTTCCCTCTCTTTTCAAAAGGCAATGGACCGTAGCGCCTGTTAAGGACGCTTCGATACGAAGAGGAAGAACCGCTTCTCTGCCGCACGGCACGAAGAAAACCGATTCTTGAAAGCCAATCCTTCTTGCCTCCTCCAAAAGCGACAGTCCTTGCTCGCTCTGCAAGCACGCGGGCAAGAAAAGATAGCGCGCATCCGACGCGAAAAAGGCAGAAGCAAGCCCTCGGTACAGCCAAGCGCGGAAGGTTGCCTCGTCCCATCCGTATGTTTCCTTAAAACGTACCTCTGCCCTTTTTTCCGAAAGGACAAAGGGAAGGTCGGTGTAAAAATCCGCCTCCTCGTTTTTCTTCAGGTGCAAAATTCCCACTTGGCTACCGTGATGTGCAAGAAGGGCGTCTATCGCCTTTTTCAGCGTTGCCTCCGATTTGGAGGCCCCACTTCCATACAAAAGCATCAGATAGAGTAAGGAGGGATGGCTCTTCTTCAAGATGAAAAGCTCCTCGGCCAAAAGCGAAAGCGAGGCAGGTGAAGTGTCACGCGCCACCGTAATGCAGGCGGCAACACCCATACCGATTGTATCGCATTCAGCAAGCAATGTCTCGTTCACAAGGTTGGCAGGACAAGCCAGCAGCGAAATGCCTGAGGCCTTCATTTTCGAAACGGAGACGGAAAAGGGCGGCTTTGCAAAGAGCCCAAGCAGGCGCAAGGATGTGCCATCCTTATAAAGCGCGTGTCCGTTTTTCTCCTTGCGCCGCTCGTATGCGGCCATCCCGAGAGAAAAGCACCGCCGCTTGCGGCCGCTGCAATCCTCTAATAGCTCCGCGGACACCTCGTATAGTGCGGGGCGCTCAAGCGTCCATCTCTTTTTGTCGGCCATGGGTACGGTCAGGGAAAGGCGCGCACGGCCGTTTTCATCAAACCGACCGCACAAAACGCGCTCATAGCGCCCCACCGAGACGCCAAGCGAAAAGAAGGCGTTTTTCTTTCCCGCCACGGAAAAGCTTATCACGTCCTTTTCTCCCCTTTGCGAAAGCTTGGCGGAAATCCATGCATCCGCCGCAGAAACGAGAGAAATCTCAGGAAAGACGGGCGCCATCTTATCCTCCGCAAAGCGCAGAAGCAGCTCCTCGTTTTCTTGAACGGCCACACTCGTTTTCTTGCCGTTATGCAGGCGCAAAAGGTTGTCTGCCGAAAACAGAGCGCAGGCATCTCCGCCCGAAAGAACAAAGCGACCGCGCTGCCGCGCCCTTATCTGATACGCATCCTTTTCAACGCAAAAACAGACAAGCGGCTCTTGTCTGTCTTTTTCTGTCTGATTTTCGTTTTGTGCTTCCGCATCCGCCGGAAGCACGGGGAGGCTCGCCGCCTCAGCGCGCCGCTCTGCACAGCCGTCAGAGACGGGTTTAAGAAGGATAGAATTCATAGTATGCTGTGTCTTTTCGTATATCTGTTTGTTTTTTGTCAATACTTACCGCAGGCCGCGCCGATATTTTAAAACCCGGAAAAACCCACAAAGTCTTCAAGATAAAAATCGCATACCTGCTTCATTTGCGCAGTAAATCCCGAGGCCGAGGGGTCATATACCCCGACCGTGTGCATTCCCGCCGCCTTCGCGGTGGTGACTGCCTTGATGTTATCGTCAAAGAAAAGCACCTTGTCAACGGTAGTTCCCATCGCCTTGGCCGCCTTGGCGTAAATTGCAACGTCGCCCTTGGTTAAGCCGAAGTCCTCCGAGCTCCAGACACCGTCAAAGAGGTCATATACACCCGTGCGCTTGAGGCAAGGATCAAGCATTCTGTGAGGGCTTGCCGTCAAAACGAACAACCGCTTCCCCTCTGCGTGAAGGCGAAAAAGTGCATCGTACACGCCCGCCTTCAAGGGAATTTCATCGCGGTAAGCGGGAAGTGCCACCTTATCCATCTCCACAATCATTTCGGGAACGGTCAGGGGAACACCAAGCTCCTTGATAAAATATTCCGCCGATCCAACGTCGCCCAAGGGCGTGATAATCTCAATGACGTTGTCGGGATAAGAAACGCCCGACGCCTTCAGAATGCCCATCATTTTGTTTATCCAAGAGGGCATCGAGTCAACCAACGTTCCGTCAAAATCGAACAGATAATACTGATATGTCATTTTGCTTTCCTTTACCAGATTTTACGGTACAGCTCCATAATATCGGCCTTGGTGGGTACGCGGGGATTGGTGGGCGTGCAGGCGTCAGCCAAGGCCATATCGGCCATAAATTCGATTTTCGCCATGTACTCGCCCTCGCTGATGCCGCCGCAGGCGGAAACGGAAAGCGGAATGTTCATTTCCTTGCTCATAAATTCCATATAGGAGATAAGCGCTCTGACCGTGGTTACCTCGTTCAGATTGGAAAGGCCGAGAATACGCGCCATATTGCAATATTTTCTGACACAGGGCGCGTAGCTTGTGCGGCTCTTGGAGCGCATATCAATCTCGGAATTGTATTCAATGATGTGCGGCAAAAGAATGGCGTTCGCCCTTCCGTGCGGAATGTGAAAATTCGCGCCGAGCTGGTGCGCCATACTATGATTGATGCCGAGCGACGCAGAATTAAAGGCAAGGCCCGCCAAGCAGGAGGCCACGTGCATCTTTCTTCTGGCGTGCGTATCGTTGTTGTCGCTGTACGAGCGAAGCAAAAACTGACCGCAGATTTCCACCGATTTTTCTGCCAAAGCGGCCGAAAACTCATTGTTATTCAGGGAAACGTAGGCCTCAATGGCGTGCGTCAGAACGTCCATACCCGTGTCCGCGGTAATGGTGGCAGGCACGCTCTTGACAAGCACCTCGTCAAGAATGGCCTCATCGGGAATCATGCTCTCCTCGGAAAGAGGATACTTGACGTCCTTTTCCGGATCGGAAATCACCGCAAAGGAGGTCACCTCACTGCCCGTTCCCGAGGTGGTGGGAATGGCAATCAGCCATGGATTAAAGGAGGGCTCAATCTGCGAAGCAAATTTACGGACGGCCTTGGACAAATCCATCGCGCTGCCGCCACCGATGGCCACGATGCACTCGGGCTTTTCGCGCAGCGCCGTGCTGACGCCCGAAATCACCTTTTCCATAGAAGGGTCGGGAATGACGTCCGAAAAAACGGCAAAGGGAATTCTTGCCTGCTCAAGTCTGTCCGTGACCTCCCGAATCATACCGCTGCTGACAACGTACGGGTCGGCAATCACCAGCACCTTGCGATAATGCAGCTGCATCAGTCTATCCAAGGCATGCTCGCCAAAGCAGATTTTCGTTTTAACCTCAAAGTTTTTCAAATATCTATCCTCCAAGCCGCATGAAAGCGCCTTTCTGCGCGCCTACGCACGTTTTTCTTCTCTTGTTCCTTTCATTTTATCACAGTGCCGCCCTTTTTGCAAGAGGTTGGGTAAAAAAACCGTTGCAAAAGAAGAGAAAAAGGGACGTTTACCGTCTTTTTCTCATTCCTCTCTCAACCCTCCCCATCTTCCGTGGGCGAAGAAGGCGCCTCCTCTTCGGGCGGCGCCTGTGGCGCAGGCATTGACGCTTCAGCCGTGTCTTGAATAGGCGTATTTTCAAGCGGTAGCTTTTCGGGCGGCGTCTCTGCCGCCTCCCCCACCGAAAAAAGCGCCCTTCCCTCGTAAAGCGCCTCGAAGCAGTCGGCAGAATCGGGAAGGCGCACGCGCACACCGTCAATATGAATATAGCGCGCAAATTCATAGCGATAGGACGAGAGAGGGCGGTTAAAGGCATTGTCGCTTTGCGCGGCCAGAAGATAGTCCTCTCCCTCCCGTCCCACAACAAGAAGCGAGTGATAAAAGCCCTGCCTTTCATTGCCGAGCTGTATCACGTCACCAACCTCCAAGGCATCCGGCGCCGTCTCCCGCCCGTAAGGCCCCTCCGCCTTATTGCCGACGATGAAATCGTAAAAAAAGCGAACCCCCGTCCAAGAGGCGCTTCTGTCTCCGTCGTTACGGTAGTACCAACCGAAAACGGGAGTGAAATTCATCACACAGCTGCCTGCCAAGAGGCATTGCGAGACGAAATTGGTGCAATTTCCGCCAAGACCGTCGTAATTGTTAAAGAGCGGATTGCGTGAAAAGGCCCATTTTTCCGCATATAAAAGCGCGCGGGTTCGCTGATAGGTTTTTGTGGCGAGCATACGGTTACCCCTTTTCTCTTTTCTTTACTGTTCTCATTGTATGCAAAAGAAAAGAGCGCGTCTTCTCTTCTGCGGAAAACGCAAAAAAATTTGCGACTTTTGGAAAAAAATTGCAAAAAACTGTTGCAAAACGCTTCCTATTTTGCTATAATATTATTCGTTAATTTTTATGTCGGCATTTAGCCGAAGGAGTATAAGAAAATGGAACAGAATGAAAGAAGAGTCGGCACCGTGTCCAGAGGCATTCGCTGCCCCATCTTCCGTCAGGGAGATGACCTGGCCACAATGGTAACGGAAAGCGTTCTCTCTGCTGCTGAATCGGAGGGCTTTTCGATTCGCGACAAGGACGTTATTTCCATCACCGAATCCGTTGTTGCACGTGTGCAGGGCAACTATGCCACCATCGACAACATCGCAAAGGACGTAAAGGAGAAGCTCGGCGGCGAAACCATCGGCGTGATTTTCCCCATTTTATCCCGTAACCGCTTTGCCGTTTGCCTGCGCGGTATCGCCAAGGGCGCAAAGAAGGTTGTTTTGATGCTTTCCTACCCCTCCGACGAGGTGGGCAACGCCCTCATCTCTATGGACAAGCTGGACGAGGCGGGCATCAATCCTTATTCGGACGTTTTGTCTCTTGCCGATTTCAGAAGACTGTTTGGCAACGTGCCTCACGAATTTACGGGCGTTGACTATATTGAATATTACGGCAATCTCGTCAAGGAGATGGGTGCTGAGGTTGAATTCGTGTTCGCCAATCAGGCAAAGGCCATTCTGCCCTACGCCGATTGCATCCTGACCTGCGATATTCATACCAGAGCGCGCACCAAGCGCATTCTGAAGGCCGCAGGCGCCAAGGTTGTTCTCGGACTTGACGATATTATGACCGCCTCCGTTGACGGCAGCGGCTACAACGAGAAGTACGGCCTTCTCGGCTCCAACAAGTCCACTGAGGACTCCGTTAAGCTCTTCCCGAGAGAGTGCAAGTCCTTGGTGCTTGACATTCAGGCGCGCATTTTGGCGGCAACGGGCAAGCACGTTGAGGTTATGGTATACGGCGACGGTGCCTTCAAGGATCCCCAGGGCAAAATCTGGGAGCTGGCAGACCCCGTTGTTTCTCCCGCCTTTACGGACGGTCTTATCGGTACGCCCAACGAGCTGAAGCTGAAGTATCTGGCAGACAACGATTATAAGGATTTGTCGGGCGAGGCGCTTCGTCAGGCCATTTCCGAAAGCATCCGTGCAAAGCAAGAAAACCTCGTTGGCAATATGGCCTCGCAGGGCACCACCCCCCGCCAGCTGACCGACCTTATCGGTTCTCTTTGTGACCTGACCAGCGGTTCGGGCGACAAGGGCACCCCCGTCGTTCTCGTACAGGGCTATTTTGACAACTACACGAACTGAGGCAAGGCCTTCGCCTTCCTTGAAGGCGCGGCTTTTGCCGCGCCTTTTCGCCTACTTTTTTCAATTGATACATTTTAAAACGATATATGGAGGAAATTATGTTACCTAACAAACGTCCCGATGATATGGCCCGCATCACGACCCCTGCGCTTGCGGATGCCTTTATTGCAGAACAGATTGCCGCTATCAGAGAGCAGGTTGGCGACAAGAGGGTGCTTTTGGCACTCTCCGGCGGAGTTGACTCCTCGGTTGTAGCTGCCCTTTTAATCAAGGCCATCGGCAAGCAGCTCGTTTGCGTGCACGTAAACCACGGCCTGATGCGCAAGGGTGAAAGCGAACAGGTTATCGAGGTCTTCAAGGAAGGCCTTGACGCCAATTTGATCTACGTAGACGCAACCGACCGCTTTCTTGACCTTTTGGCCGGCGTTGCCGAGCCCGAAAAGAAGCGCAAAATTATCGGCGGCGAATTTATCAAGGTGTTCGATGAGGAGGCAAGCAAGCTTTCGGGCATCGCCTTCTTGGCACAGGGCACCATTTATCCCGACATTCTGGAGAGTGACGGCGTGAAGGCGCACCACAACGTTGGCGGTCTTCCCGAGGGCATGCAGTTTGAGCTGGTCGAGCCCGTCCGTCTGCTCTATAAGGACGAGGTTCGCGTTGTGGGCGAGGCGCTCGGCCTTCCTCACGGCATGGTATACCGTCAGCCCTTCCCCGGCCCCGGCCTTGGCGTTCGTTGCCTTGGCGCCATCACGCGCGACAGACTCAACGCTCTGCGCGAGGCAGACGCCATTTTGCGCGAGGAATTTGACAAGAACGGTCTTGCCGGCAAGGTTTGGCAGTACTTTATCGCCGTTCCCGATATGAAGAGCGTTGGCGTTAAGGACGGCAAGCGCTACGAGGGCTGGCCCGCTATCATCCGCGCCGTGAATACCACCGACGCCATGAGCGCCACCATCGAGGAAATTCCCTATGCCCTTCTGCATCATATCACCGACCGTATTACCCACGAGGTAGACGGCATCAACCGCGTTTTGCTTGACTTGACTCCCAAGCCTATTGGAACGATTGAATGGGAATAAGCCTTGGGCTTATTCCCATTCAATCAACTATGATTGCCTGACGGCAAGTTATCAGTTATGATACGCTTCGCGTAGTTATGATGTGCCTTCGGCACAGTTTGAAGCTACAAGGCAATCATATCATAACGCTTGCATAGCAAGCTCATAACATTTGGCGAAGCCGAATTCATAACTCTAAACTCATAACTTCTCGTTTTTCTTTTGCGAAACGAGTTATCAGTTATGAT
>JBGVMO010000175.1:0-18289 GCA_045124835.1 Eubacteriales bacterium | reverse complement strand
CTTGCGGATTTGTTTTCGGGCTACATCATATACGCCCCTGCAACCTTCGTTATCAAGGGTGCAATGGCCTTGGTCGTCTATGCTGTCTTTAGATTTCTCGGGAAGCGGGTAGGGAAGCTGCCCTCGCAAATCATCGGCAGTGTGCTTGCCGAGTGCCTGATGATTCTTGGCTATTTCGTCTTTGAGGGCTTCCTTTACGGCTTCGGCCCCTCGCTTGTCAATATCCCTGCCAACGCCGTGCAGGGCGCCGCCGGCATCGCTTTGGGTCTTGCCTTGATAAAAATTCTTGAGAAAACAGGCCTTGCCGAAAAGATTGAAAAGTGAAAAAAAGCAAAAATCCCGCACGTTAGCGTGTTATCCTTAACGGAGAACACGCTAAATCACTTTTGCGTCAGCAAAAACTTCACAAAGCAGAAAAAGAGAGTTAATGGCTAAAACCGTTAACTCTCTTCTGTCTTATTCTATGAACTTGAAGTCGCTGCAAATGGGCTGCGTATTTTGAATTTCCACGGTCGTTATGCTTGTCATGGTGATGCTGTCGATATATCGGCCATCCTCAAAGATTTCTTTGTCCGAATTATAGACTATGTAGAGCATCTCGTCGCAAGAATCCAAAAATACACTCAATTTGTACGCTTCAACGAGGCTGTAAATTGTGTGGATAAGCTCATCGTTTTTCCATATCCAGATAACGTGCGCATCGCCTCGGGTGCCTCGGTGAAACACACAATGGTTGGCAACGGTAAAAACATCGTCGTGTATTGTAATTTGCTTGCACTCAGTAAAAAGATCGCGTGGCTCCTCTGTGTGCGTAAGCAGGGGCTTTGGTAGTTTTTCATTGATTGCTTTTGCAGGGGAAGCAAGCGTCGTGTTTGGCAAGCTTCCGCTGAACATATGTGCAATCAGTTCGACCTTTCCCTTTAAAGAGACACCGCGCAAATATTCGGCTAAGCAGGCCTCGGCCTCGGTTATTCGACCGGCGTGATATAGCTCATTGTATCGAGCAATAATTTTATTCATTTTGTCTTCGTGTGTCTGAATGCCCAACGAATGCGAAAAGTCTTCCACCAAGTGCGGTATGTCAGCATACTTATATCCATCAATGCACTGTCTTTCGTTGATGTCAATCCACCAAGCCACCTTTTCCGTGGGAACCTCGTCTTTTTTTATCTCGTCCAGCATGACGATATAAACCTTTTTGTCGTAAAACTGTGTCGCCATTTTGTATTCCTTTTGTACGTAGGAATTGCTTTGTTGTAAAATTCCTCGTGTGAAAAACAAAATGATGGCTTGGGCATTCTGTATTCTTTCCGTAATGATGGTTTCCCAGTGGTCACCGTATTCAATCCCATGGTCATACCAAAGATTGATGCCGGAGTAAGACATTGTCTTCGCAATGGCGCCCACTCTCGTTGCGTCTTCGTTGTTATAGCTTACAAAATAGTAAAATTGATTGTCGGTGGGCTGAAAGCCCAAATATGCGGACATTGCTTTTCCTCCTGTCCTTGCCTTTTGGCAAAGCCTTTCACGAAATTTTCCCTTAAAACGAGTTCAATTCAGGTTTCGCTTGGCTAGCTTTTGTAATACTACTTTTTCACTATTCACTATTACCTATTACCTTGCCAAAATCTCCCCGAACTTCGGAACGAAGCCTATGTATTCTTCATCGAGGCTAACTTCATTCTATATCCGTTAAACAAAAATATATTTTCCAAAAGGAAAATTGGCACTAACAAGCCACCATACAATGCACCCGTAATGATTCCCCAAATTAAATATGCTTTGCTCAACTTATGGTACTTTATTATAGAATCGGGTGTGTGCCGGTTTGAATCTGTCTACAGACCCGAAAATGCCCGAAATGCATCTGCAAAATTTCGAAAAAATTTAGAGTCGAAAAGTGAAGTTGCGGCTTCGCCGCAGTGATGCTATGCCTTTCGGCATAGTGATGTATTGCGCCTGCGGCGCAAAGTGATGTGATGTGTTCCGCCTCACGCGCGAAGCGCACATCACTGACGAAGTCAACATCACGCCCGAAGGGCACATCACGTTTCGCGTGAGCGGAACACATCGTTGAAAAAAGCACTTGCCTCGGCAAGTGCTTTTTTCTGGCTGGGATGGCTGGGTTCGAACCAGCGGATGCAGGAGTCAAAGTCCTGTGCCTTACCACTTGGCGACATCCCAATATGAAATTTATGGGAAGAACATACGCTTCCCGAACAAGAAACATTGTAGCACAGAAAAATCCTTTTGTCAACACATAAATGAAAAAAAGAAGATAAAAAGCGCAATTGCAAAAGCAAGAAGCCTATCCTCCTTGCTTTTGTTTTTGGGGCTCTCTTTTTTTCTTTTCCCCCTTTTTGCCGTTATAAAGCGATAAAATTCCGGAGGCAATCAGAAAAACGCCGAGAATGATGCGCAAGACCTCGCGCGGAAGATTTTGTGAGAGAAGAAAGCCAAGATAAGCGCCAGGAGCGCCAAAGAGAAGAATCTGTAATAGAAACGGGTAGTCAAGCCGTTTTTCTCTGATATGAATACAAACGGCAGAAATAAGGGCGGCAACGAAAAAAAGAAGGTTACCGAGTGTCGCTTGCCCGTGAGGAAGAGAAAGAATCTCCGTTAAAAACAAAATGTAAAGTCCGCCGCTGCCAACGCCGAGCCCTGCTAAAACCGCAAGTGCGAAGGCAACCACAAGATTTAAAGCGCCCAAAAGAAAATCCTCCTAAAAAAACAACTCCTTAATCAACACGAAAACGCCCGAGCCTATCAGTAAAAACGCAAAAATACCGTTGAGAAGCTTGACGGGGATTTTTCCAAGCAGTAAGCCGCCTGTTGCGCCGCCCAAAAGCGCAAACAGGAGAAAAAGAGGGGTTAGCTCCTTGATGACGGAAAAAGCCTCGCTCGGCGATAAAAGAAGGGATTCCACCGACAAAAAAAGAACGCCGGTGGCGGAGGTCGCAAAGGCCTTCCTTCTTTCTTGCCGCGTGCTTGCGGCAAACCAAAGAGGAACGCCGCCTCCCGTTCCCAAAAGGCCGTTCAAGAGTCCGGCGCCCAAGGCGCAGGCGGCGGGTAAAAGGTAAAATTTTTTGTGCTTTGCTTTCAAGGCAAGGTCTCCTTTTTCTTTTGTCGAAGTGAGAATCGAAAACGTCGGTAAAAGCAGAAAAATGCGAAAAGATTCTCTTTTTTTTCGTCTTTGCTCTTGTATTTCAAGGGAAAATTTGTTACAATATATATGATAATCTTATAGTATAGTATATATTCGACTGAGCAACGCTCGTCGTTTGGCTAAACATAGTTTTCTTGCCTTTCGTGATTTTATACCGAAAAGCAGCCGCAGCCCGCGCTAAAATGCGTGACGGGCAATACAAAAAGGAAAGGAATGCACACAACATGGATGAGTTCAAGCAAGACCGCCAAGAGTCGCAAGGCGGCGCCGTGAATATTGACTCTGAGGGAAACGGAAATCCGTCCAAGGAGGGCGCAAAGAAAGAAAAAATGCGCAGGGAAGACGATTTTTTTGTTCAGGCAATCCCCATTGTTCTTTTGGCGCTTGGCGCCTTTTTCGGCATCTGCGTGTATACGGCAACTCCCGTTGGCGTTGTCGGTGAGTTTTTCCATTACGCGCTTTTTGGCGTTTTTGGTAACGCGGCCTTTGGTCTGCCCCCGCTTTTGATTTACGGCGCCATTTTCTTCAAGAAGGATTATGCTTCCCATACCGTTTTGCGTAAGTTTATGTTTTCCTTCTTTGGTCTTTTGCTCGTTGCCGTGATGTTTTATACCTTTGGCGTTCCCGAGGAGCAAAAATCCGCCTTCGCCTCCTTCTTTGCAATGGGTGTTGATAAAATAGGCGGCGGTATTTTCGGTAACTACGTGGGCTTTGCCCTGCATTTTACCGTTTCCACCACGGGCACTATCATTTTAAGCGTCCTTTTTATTATCCTTTTTGGTATGGTCTTCTTCGGTATCACACCCACGAAGGCGTTTCTTGCGTTGAAGGACAAGCTCGTTTCGGCTGCCAAGGCGCGCAAGGAAAAACGCCTGCGCTACGCCGAGGAAAAGGAAAGAATTCTGCTTGAAAAGAAAAATGAGGCAGAGAAGCGCGCCGTTTCAGCCTTTTACGGAGAGGCACTTCCCGTTAGCGATTCTTCATCTGCCCTGCCGCAAGCATCGCGTCCCGCTATTGCCGAAAGAGAAAATGATCCGTTCTTGCTTCCTGCCGGAAGCGGTCGTCGCACCTTTTATGATGCCGAGGCGGATAAGAGCGTTTTTGAGGAGGACAAGCCCGCGCCGAGTGAGGCTCCCGCTTACGTTTCCAAAAAGCCCTTTATTGCTGAACGTGACCCCTTCTTTTCTATGGACGATGACGTAACGCCTGCTTCCTTCTTCGAAGAGGAAAAGGCGCCCCCTGTTCCCCCTGCTTCGTATACAGCGCCCGTTGCACCTGCGGCACCGGAAAGCGCTCGCGGAGAAGACGGCTACACCTTCTCCTTTGTTGACGAGGAGGATGAATTTCCTCCTGTTGAAATGGTGGATTCCTCCGATATTCCCGAAACGGATGCGATGGAGGACGAGGCAACGCTTGAGGTAGAGGACGTTTCGATTCCTGCCTTTGACCCTTCTGCGTTTGCAAGGGAAGAGGAGGAAGAGGAAGAAGAGGAGGACTTTGGGCCTGCTCCGGTAATCATGCCGCAAAGACTCGTGTCTCCACCCCCTGCCGAAAAGCCCCGCGTTCAGATTGTAGACGCGCACAGAATAGAGCATTCCGGCATCGAATCCTTCGCCGAAGAGGCAGGGGGGGCCGACAAAACAGCGCCCGCCTATACCTTCCCGCCGCTCTCGCTTTTGCACGATGAGGATAAGACCGACAGTCAGGACAGCGCAGAGGAGATTGAACGGCGCGGCGACATTCTTTTAAAAACGCTTGCAAGCTTCAATATCGGCGCCAAGATTAATCAGGTTTCGCGCGGCCCGCGTTTGACGCGTTACGAGCTTGTACCCGATGAGGGCGTCCGCATCAAATCCATTGAAAACCTCGTGAATGAAATCGCGATGAATCTGGAGGCGCTTTCCGTTCGTATCGAGGCGCCCATTCCGGGTAAGGCGGCCGTCGGCGTTGAGGTGCCTAACCTCAAGTATAGCGCTGTTCGTCTGCGCGGTCTGCTTGACACGGAGGCCTTCCGTTCCGCGCCCGGTAAAACAACGGTTTGCCTTGGTGTTGACGTTGTCGGTGAGCCTGTCTTTGCCGACCTTGATAAGATGCCGCACCTTTTGGTTGCGGGTGCAACGGGTATGGGTAAGTCCGTTTGTATCAACTCCATTCTCGTCAGCCTGCTGTATAAAGCGAGACCCAATGAGGTTAAGCTTATCCTCATCGATCCCAAAAAGGTTGAGTTCAAGTCCTATTCTCACATTCCGCACCTGCTCGTTCCCATCGTGACGGACGCACAAAAGGCCGCTGGCGCGCTCTCTTGGGCAGTAAACGAAATGGAGCGCCGCTACGATATTATTGAGGAAGCGGGTGTCCGCAACCTCAAGGCCTATAACAAGTATCTTGAAACCCATCCCGAAGGGGAAAGGCTGCCCCAAATCGTCATTATCATTGACGAGCTGCACGATTTGATGATGCAGGCGCCCGACGCCGTGGAGGATAGCATCTGCCGTATTGCCCAAAAGGCGCGTGCGGCGGGCATTCTTCTGATTATCGGTACACAGCGCCCCTCCGTCAACGTTATTACGGGCGTTATCAAGGCCAACATTCCTTCCCGTATCGCATTCCACGTGGCCGCGCAAGTAGACTCGCGCACGATTTTGGACTGCGTTGGTGCAGAAAAGCTTTTGAATGACGGTGATATGCTGTTCCTCTGCCCCGGTATGCGAATGCTCAAGCCCAAGCGTGTGCAGGGCGCATTCCTTGATGACGATGAGGTTAACCGCGTGGCCGATTTCTTGCGCACAAACTCCGATTCCGTTGAGTACAGCGAGGAAATTATGGCGGAAATGGAGCGCGAGAGCGAAAAGTGCAACAAGGACAAGCGCGGGGCGATGGACGTTCCTGCGGGTGATATTGGCGACAGTGAGGACGATTTGTTCTATCGCGCTGTCGAGGTCGCGCTTGAAAACGGAAAAATTTCTACCTCGCTTTTGCAAAGAAAGCTTTCTCTCGGCTTTGGAAAGGCCGCCCGTATGATTGACAGAATGCAGGAAATGGGCATTGTCAGCGAGCCAAACGGACAGAAGCCGCGCGACGTTCTGATTAGCTACGACGATTACAGAAGAATGCGCTTGCGCGAGGATGAATAAAAGAGTAAAAGCTTCGCTTTAACTCTGGCGGTTCCGATATCTGCGATATCGGAAGACCGCCGCCTAGCGAATAATTTGACGTTTCGATACCAAGAGTAAAAACGAAAGGACGCCTCGGGGTGAGGCGAAGACGAAAAATGATTTATATTCTGCTTGCCGACGGATTTGAGGAGATTGAGGCCTTGACCCCTCTTGATATGTTAAGAAGAGCCTCTGTCCCTGTCAAGACCGTTTCTATCACACCCGAGCGTTTGGTTATGGGAGCGCATGGGATTCCCGTTTTGGCAGATTTAACGCTTGACGAGGCAAGGGAAGTGCCAAGCCTTTTGGTGTTGCCCGGCGGTATGCCGGGAGCGGCCAATCTTGACGCATCCGCCTTCGTTTCTGCGCTCATCAAGGAAACGGCCGAAGGCGGCGGTCATCTTGCCGCCATTTGCGCCGCCCCGATGGTGCTGGGTCATCTGGGCCTTTTAAAAGGGAAGCGCGCCGTTTGCTATCCGGGATTTGAGGGCGAGCTTCATGGCGCCTCTCTCGCCGATGCCCCCGTTGTAACGGACGGAAACGTTACGACGGCTATGGGTATGGGTGCTGCAATTTCTTTCGGTGCTGAGCTTGTCCGCCTCGTCAGCTCAGAGGAAACGGCAAGGCAAATGCTTTCTGCCATTTGTTATAAAACGGTATAAAGGATATCTGCTATGGAAAAGAAAAATTCGTTTTCTCTTTCCTTTTACAAGGGACGCCTTGTACTTCTTCTTTCGCTTTTTGCGCTTTCGCTCTTGCTTTCCTTTCTGCTTGCAAAATTTCTTTTGCCGCATAAGCTTGGGGATAGCGCCTCGCTTTCTCTTGCTTTATCCCTCTTGTTTTCCGTCCTTTTGCCCTTTGCTTTCTGCCTTTACGTAGAGGAGGGAAGCGTTTTTGAGGTGAGACCCTCCGTCCCATCCCCTCGCGTGCTTGGACGGTTCTTTTTTGCCGCCCTTGCCGCAGCCGCTCTTTTTTTGGGCTATAAGGCGCTCTTGTCCTTTTTGGGTAAGGGGCTGTCTTATACCGTTTTGGCTGTAACCCCCGAGGCAGTTACGCCCTTGTCTCTCGTTGCCTTTGCCATTCTGCCTGCCTTTTTGGAGGAGTGGCTTTGCCGTGGCCTCGTTTTTTCGGGGCTTTCCGAATACGGCGGATGGCCGCTTGCGATTCTGTCGGCTATCCTCTTTACCGTTTTGTATTTTCCTTCACCCCTCGCTATCCCCTTTTTCTTCATATTGGGGCTGCTCTTCGGCCTTTTGCGCGCGTCGCTCCAAAGCTTTTATCCAACGCTTCTTATAGCATTGGGCTTGCGCCTTTTTATGCTCTTTGACGCCGTGAATCCCTTGCCCTTTTGGCACTTGGAGGGGCAAAATATGCTTCTTCTTTCACTTGCCTGTCTTTCTCTCTTTTTGCTTTTTTCTGGCTTTGCGCTCGTTTTTCCGCAGATGAAGCACGCCTTGAAGGGTGAAAGAGAGGCGGGGGCTTCCTTACGCACGCTATTTCTTTCCCCCGTGCTTTTATGTACGCTTTTTATGACGCTTATCTTTTACGTATTCTTATATTAATTTTGCCTTTTGGCACAGGAGACTATTATGGTATTGGAACAAAAGCAGGCGCACGTCGCCTATCATTGCCCCTATTGCGGCAGCGCGGTTTTAGGCTTTGTAGGGGGCTTCGCTCTTTCGGGCGATATGCTCAAAATCAAATGCACCTGCGGTCACAGTGAATTGACCGTGCAATGCACGAAGGATAACAAGGTGCGCTTGACGGTGCCTTGCCTTTTTTGTGAAAACCCGCATCATTTCGTCGTCTCGCAGGCTATATTTTTCGGCAGAGACGTTTTCCTTCTCAACTGCCCCTATGCAGGAATGGACGTTTGCTTCATCGGAAAGCCCGAGGAGCTGCAAAAGGAGCTTGACAGAAGCGCCAAGGAGCTGAATGCGCTTTACGAGCAAATGGGTGCCGTGTTGCCCATTTCTGAGGAGAAAACGGAGCAAAAGGAGCCTCCCAAGGACGAGGAGGCGCTTCTTCCCGACGAGGAGGTGTATGACGTCGTTCGCTTCTTGGTGAAGGAATTAGAGGCAGATGCCGCCATTGATTGCCCCTGCCACAGTGGCGACTACGATTTTGAAATGGTTGCAGGCGGCGTTCGCATCTATTGCCGTGAATGTATGGCGGATTACCTTTTCCCCGTCAACACCGTTTCTCGCGCGCAGGAGCTTCTTACCTGCGATTCCGTTACCCTGACCTACGATAAAAAGACCCTTCCTCTATAAGCCGTAATAAGAAAGAAGCCCTTGATAAATTCCTTCGGCAAAAAGGCCGGGGCTATTGGATAAAAGCGCGGCGTCGCCCGGATTTGTGATAAAACCCAGCTCTAAAAGAACCGCAGGCATTGCCGTTCTTCGCAGTACGTACAGGCCCGGGCGTAAAAACACCCCTCTGTTTCGCAGGCCCGTTGTGCGCGCAATGGCGGCAACCAAGGCCTCGGCAATTGTATAGGCCGAGGTGTCGCGCCTGTAAACAAGCCCTTCGCACCCACTTGCCGCGGTATTGTCCGAGGCGTTCGTGTGCAAGGATAAAAAAAGATTCGCGCCCCACGCATTTGCTTCGCGAACGCGGATTTGCAGGCTTTCTGCGTTGCTTGCGCCAAGCTGGGTTTCGCTTGAAGGGCGAGAGAGCCTTGCTTCAAAATTCGGATCGCGGTCAAGCAAGCGCTTGGTTTCAACCCCGATGCGAAAAACAACGTCCTGTTCGCGCAGGCCGTTTCCCTCTGCACCTGCGTTTGGGTTTTGCGGGTTGTGCCCTTGATCAATATACACTCTGATTGCCATACCGAGCTTCCTTTCGTTTCGTTTGTATGGTATCTTGTATCATCTTATGCAAAGGAAAGGCGTTTTGACTATATGAAGGAATTACAGCGTATTTTGAGCTACGTGCGGCGTGCCGTGGAGGATTACGGTATGATAGCCGAAAACGATACGATAGCCGTTGGCGTTTCGGGAGGGAAGGATTCCATCACGCTTCTGGCGGCCTTATCGGCGCTTCGCCGCTTTTATCCTGTGCCCTTCAAGCTCGTTGCCATCACGGTGGATATGGGCTTCGAGGGGGCGGACTATTCTTCCATTGAGGCCTACTGTCAGTCTATTGACGTCCCCTATCGCGTTGTCAAAACCGATATTGCTGAAATCATCTTTAACGTCCGAAAGGAGCCGAATCCTTGCTCCCTTTGCGCCAAAATGCGCCGCGGCGTCTTGCATCAGACCGCAAAGGAAATGGGCGCCAATCGCGTTGCTCTCGGCCATCATTACGATGACGTGGTTGAAACCTTTATGCTTAACCTCTTTTTTGAAGGCCGTCTTGGGTGCTTTTCCCCCGTTTCCTACCTCTCGCGCTCGGATCTCTACTTGATCCGCCCCCTGCTTTATACGCCCGAAAAGGATATTGCCTATTTTATGCGGCATGCAGATTTGCCGCTTGTGAAAAGCCTTTGCCCTGAGGATAAGGCCACAGAGCGCGAAAATATGAAGCGCCTGCTTGCCGACCTCGAAAGAGATAATAAGGGTCTTCGCCACCGCATCTTCGGCGCCATTTGCCGCGGCGAAATAGACGGCTTTCACCAGAAGGGAAGCCTTCCCAAAATAGAGGAATAAAAAGCAAAAGAAAAAGCGAAAATCCGCTTCTCGTAAGCATGGGATTTTCGCTTTTTCTTTTTTCTTAGTGGTGAAGCATTCTGTAAAAATCGCTCTTGGAAATGCCTCTGTCCTTGGCGGCCGCCTTCATTGCGTCCATCTTGGCAAGTCCCTTTTCTTCATAATAGGCTAAATGCTCTTGGGGAGAAAGGGCAGAAAGTGGATTTTCTTCCTCCTGCTTCTCGCTTGGGCATTCGTCAAGCCCTGCTAAAATCAATACGTATTCGCCCTTTGGAGTGCGCTCCTGATATATTTCAACAGCGCCCTCTAACGTGGTGTAGAGCAGCTCCTCGTTCATCTTGGTCAATTCGCGGCAAAGGGTGATTTTTCTTTCGCCGCCAAAGGTCGCCAAAAGATCGTCCAAGGTGGCAATCAGCTTGTGCGGTGCCTCGTAAAAGATCATTGTGCGCCGCTCGTTTTTGATTTCCTCCAAGCGCTTTTTCCGCTCCCCCTTATTGACCGAGAGAAAGCCCTCAAAGGCAAAGCGGCCCGTTGCTAAGGCGGAAAGAGAAAGCGCGTGCACCGCGGCACAGCAACCGGGCGCACCCGTTACGGAAATGCCTCGTTCGGCACAAAGACGAACCAAATCCTCCCCGGGATCGCTGATGGCAGGCGTTCCTGCATCCGTTACCAAGGCACAGCTTTCTCCCGCTTGAATACGGTCAGCAATGTATTCGCCCTTCTGGCGCTTATTATGCTCAAAATAGCTGACAAGCTCCTTGCCGTGAATGTTGAAGCAGGACAAAAGCTTTTGGGTGTTTCGCGTGTCCTCTGCCGCAATAAAATCAACCTCGGATAAAATTTTAAGTGCGCGAGAGGAAAGGTCGGAAAGGTTGCCAATGGGGGTTGCAACCAGATAAAGCGTTCTCGGAAGAACGCGGTTTTTTTCTTCGTCAAGCTGGGGCATGGTTGTAGACTCCATTCCTTTTTGATATATAAGCAGATGCTTTCTTGAAGGCGAAGGTTTGGGCAAAGCCGTCGGTCAGGTTAAAACCCCTCCGGCATATTGCCGTTTTCCATAATGTAATTAAAATCCTCGAGAGAGGAGAGAATGAGAGGCTTTGTAAAAACAAGACCGGGCTTTCCGCCTCGCTTGCATTCTGCCAGAAACATAGAGGGCGGAAGATCCATACGGGCGCAAACGGGTGTAAATCGCTTGGGCTCTAAGCCGTTTTGACGCGAGGCGGCAAAAAAATCTGCCGTGCGCGCGGGATGCAAAACGATATAAAAGCTGCCGCCGAATTTGAGCATACGTGCGGCTGTGGCGATAAAATCCTCCACGCTGCCGAAAAGCTCGTGGCGCGCGATGGTTTTGGCGTCCGTCTTGCAGGAAAAGCCCGAATCTGCCGTCATATACGGCGGATTGGTGAAAACAAGGTCATAGCTGCCCGCTTCGCCCAAAAGGGCGGTGTCGCGAACGTCTGCCTTTACAACGGAGACCTTGTCTGTAAGGTTGTTTAAGGCAATGTTGCGCCGCGTTAATTCCGCATAATCCGCTTGTATCTCGGCGGCAAGTATATGGGCGCATTTTTCGCGCGTGGCAAGCAGAAGGGAAATAATGCCGCTTCCACTTCCAAGCTCAAGCGCGCGCCCCTTCGTCTTTCGTACGTAGGCCGCGAGCAAAAGCGCGTCTGTTCCAAAGGTCAGACCGTCTGTTTTTTGTATCAGGGAAAGGTTGTCGTTCACCACGTCAAGCCTCTCGTTTTCGTAAAGCGAAAGCATAACGGCCTCCTCAAAGCTTTTTTAAAAGAGAAAAGGCCGCCACAACGGGCGCACGAGGCAAAATGCAAGTGCTGTCCGATGCGGCGACTCTTTCTTATGTTTGGCGAATTATTCCTCAACAGGAGCGCCAACAGGGCAAACGCCTGCGCAAGAACCGCAACCAATGCACTGATCAGCGTTGATCTCGTACTTGCCGTCGCCCTCGCTGATGCACTCTACGGGGCATTCTGCCTCGCAAGCACCGCAAGCAATGCAATCGTCATTAATCTTATAAGCCATGATAGTTACCTCCGTTTTTTTTATCTATTGTAGCAAGGTTTTTCTGAAAAATCAAGATCTTTTTGTAAAAAAAAGTAACTTCGTGCAAAATAACGAAAAAAGAAGCAAATCAATTTGTTTCAGGCGGCTTTTTAGCGCCGTTGCCGCCTCCGCCGTTGCCGTTGCCGTGATGACGGCCGCGCCTGTAATCGTGTCTGCCGTGATGCTTTTTCTTGCGGTTGGTATCACCTTGAGGCTTCTCCTGCTTGGTAGCCGCCTCGTCGGTGCGCGGCTCGCTCGTTTCTTCTTGTGCGCGTGGCTCGGATTTTGGCTCCTCGTGCGCAGGGGTTGCGGCCTTCTGGGCCTGTCCTGCGGTTGCCTGCGCGGCACCCTGCGGCTGTTGGGCGGGCTTCGGGCGCTTTCCGTTTCCTTGGGAAAGAACGGTCACCGCATCGCAAGAATAAAGCTTGGGCGCCTCGTTGCCCTCGTCCAAGCGCACCTTAACGAGCTGTGCCAAGGGGCGCGCCTCAACCACGCGGCCGGGGCCGTTTTCGGTCATAACGGCAGAGTTAACGGCAGGTGTGGTCTTCAAGGCTTCCTCGTAGGTCTCGTGCTCGTAGCGCAGACAGCACATCAGTCTGCCGCAGCTTCCCGAAATTTTTACGGAGTTGAGCGAGAAATTCTGCTCCTTCGCCATCTTAATGGAAACCTGCACGAAATCGGGCAGGAAGCTTGCACAGCAGAAGGGGCGACCGCAAATACCGATGCCTCCCATCGCTCTTGCTTCGTCGCGGATACCGATTTGGCGAAGCTCAATGCGCGTGCGGAAGGCAGAGGCCAAATCCTTGACAAGCTCGCGAAAATCCACACGGCCGTCTGCGGTAAAGTAGAAGAGAAGCTTGGAGTTGTCAAAGGAGTATTCCGCATCCACAAGCTTCATTTCAAGCCCGTGCTTTTGGATTTTTTCTGCGCAGATTTTCTTGGCCTTCTGGGCGGCGGCGCGATTGTCCTCGTTGCGCTTGATGTCTTCCTTTGTGGCAATGCGCACCACCTTTTTTAACGGAAGAACGGCAAGCGCCGCAGAAATCACGCGGTTGGCAACGGTTACCGTGCCAAATTCAAGTCCGCGTGCCGTTTCTACCACAACGGCATCCTTTTGAGACAGGGTGAATCCGTTGGGATCAAAATAATAGGTTTTTGCACCCGAAGAAAAGCGCACGCCGACAATCAGAACCTCGCAAAGCTCGGCCTCTGCGCTTGGTGCCGCTTCTTCAGCGATATCCATAGCTTCGTCGGCAAGGGCCTCCTCGGAAAGCGCTTCAAACAAATCTTTTTCTTGGTTGTTATCCATTGTATTCTCCATTTCAATGCCGCTTTATCGGCACAAATCACATTTTAACAGCGTCAACGCCGTTTGCACGTTGGCGTTTCGCTCGATAGCCTCCATTGATAAGGCAATTCTGTCCGCCATAGAGAAGAGCCGCGTCAACGGGACAGAGCGGGAATATTCGTCTGCAAGCTCCTTGCTCGTGCAGTAGAGTAAGGGCGCATTCTCATCCTTCTTGAACAAAATCAGGTCGCGTAGCGCCAAATGCAAAAGCCCGAGCGCCTCAAGAAGCGGCTCGCGCTTGGTGGGCAACAGCAAAAAGGCGTCGCAAAGCTTGGAAAAGGACGTGTCCTTCGTTATTGCCGCCAGAAGCGCATCCGTTGTGCGTCGCTTTTCGGAAAGCTCCTCGAAGCCCTCTGCGGAAAGGTAACGGTTTGCCTCGCCTATTCTGCCGCCGGCGGCGAGAAAAATGGCCGCTAAGTCATTTTCCTTACTTTTATAGGGCAAAAGCAGGGAAGGGGAGGTTTCTTCAAAATAGCGCCTTAAGACCAAGGGAGAGAAGGCTTCCATGCGCAAAAGCCGCGCGCGACTGCGTATGGTGGTGAGCATTGCCTCGCTTTCCTCGGCAAGCAGAATGATTTTCGTGGTTCTCGGTGGCTCCTCGAGAACTATCAGAAGGGCGTTTTGTGCCTGCACCGTCATCGTGTCGGCGTCCTCAAAGATATAAAGCTTTAGGGGAAGCTCCGTGGGGCTTAAAAACATATCCTCCTTGGCCTCTCGCACGGCCTCAACACCGAGCGTGGCGCGGTTGCCCTTGGAAATAAAGGTAACGTCCGGTGCGTTTCCCGATAAAACCAGTTGGCAGGAGCGGCATTGGCCGCAGGGAAGGGGGAGAGAAGGGTTCTTTTTGCTTTCGCAAACCTCGGCCGCGGCAATTTGCAGTGCCAAGGTTTTCTTTCCGCTGCCCTTTGGCCCCTCAATCAAAAGCGCGTGATGCAAAGCGTTATTTTCAATGCTTTTACCCAAGCTGCTTTTTAGGCCGTCATTGCCGTATAAAGCATCCAAATACCGCCGCATATCCGTCTCCTTGAAAATATTTCTTCCATCATATTATAACAAATAAAAGCGCCTGTGTCAATGATTAATTTTTTCATTTTGCGCCGAATGTTTCACGGGTGACGGCGGGAAACGGAAAAAATTTTTCTTTCCCGATTTTTTTCGTTTTTTCTTGACCTTTTTTTGCTTTTTTGATAGAATACAAGAAGGAAGGGAGGGATTTTAGTGGACAAGGAGCGCTTTGCTATGGCGTGCGAACGGGCGCAGGACAGGGCCTATCCGCGTGAAACGGTGGGGCTGCTTTCCGAAAAAACGTTGCATTCTGCCTTGAAATACTATTATGAGCCTGACCTTGCCTTTCACGAGCAAAAAATCGGCCCATATTTCGCTG
This sequence comes from Eubacteriales bacterium, assembly GCA_045124835.1. Lineage (GTDB taxonomy): Bacteria > Bacillota > Clostridia > Oscillospirales > CAG-272 > UBA1740. The sequence goes on along the minus strand of JBGVMO010000175.1, from coordinate 3,525 downwards.
ATATTGCAAAGGATGGGCGTATCGTTGAAATTCAAACGGCCGCCTTCGGTCGCTTAAAGGAAAAGCTTTCGCTCTTTCTTTCTGCATACAAGGTGACGGTTGTTTATCCCATTCCCGCCGCCAAGCATCTTTCTTGGATAAATGCCGAAAGCGGCGAAATCGTTTCGCGCCGTCTCGTCTCCAGAAAGGGAAGGTTTTACGATGCAGGGCGCGAGCTATACCGTCTTGCCTCTCTTTTGCCAAACGAAAATCTCGAAATCCATCTGCTTCTCATTGATATGGAGGAGCATCGGCTTTTGGACGGCTGGGGAAGGGATAAAAAACGCGGATCACACCGCGTTGAGCGCATTCCGACCGCCCTTGCCGACACCTTGGTTTTGTCGGATAAGGCGTCCTTCCGTCAGCTCTTGCCTAAAGAAATCTCTGTTCCCTTTACAGCGAAGGAGCTGAAAAGCAAAACGGGAACGGGGCCGCGCGTTTCCTCGGCGCTTCTTGCCCTGCTTTTGCACCTTGAGGTTATCGAAAGGGTGGGAAAAGAGGGGCGCGCCTATCTTTATGCGCCAAAGAAATAAAAAACACTTGCTTTTTTTCCGTTTGCTTGATACAATAGAAGAGTAGTAAAATACAGATAAGGAGAATGTCTATGAGTGCCAAATTTGAAATCAAAATTGCCAAAAACGGCGAATATATGTTTAATCTTTACGCCTCCAATGGCCGCGTTGTTGCCACCTCCGAAACCTATACCGCCTTGCATAACTGTAAGGGCGGCATTGAGAGCATCAGAGCAAACGCCAAAGCGCCCGTTGTCGATTTAACGCTGGGCGAGTCCTCCGTGCCGAACCCTCGCTACGAGGTGTTTGTGGATAACGGCGCGCGCTTCCGTTTTCATCTGCGTGCCTCTAACGGTGAAATCATTTGCGCCTCTCAGGGCTATTCTGCCAAGCAAAGCGCCCTCGATTGCATTGCAGGCATTGCAGAAAACGCGCCGACGGCCGAGGTTGTGATGGCCGAAGAAACGGTATAAGCCAAAACCTGAAGAAAAAGCGTAAAGTCTATTGACTTTGCCGCTTTTAAGTGTTACAATACAGAAAATGACAGAGTAATTCCGTCAGATTTATCGGTCTTTTGTCTTTTGAAAGGATTTTCACTATGAAGAAAAATTTGGTTATCGTGGGCTTTGGCGGTATGGGAAGTGGCTTTCACGTAAAGCACGCGCAAAGCAGCGACGTTGTGGAGCTTCTCGGTGTTTACGATATTGATGAGGCTAAGAACGAGCTTGCCCGTTCCCGCGGTATTTTTGCATACGATTCCTTAGAGGCAGTTTTGGCAGATGAGAGAGTGGATCTTATCACGGTTGCCGTACCCAACGATTCTCACCTCGATATTGTAACGCGCGCCTTGAAGGCAGGAAAGAGCGTTATCTGCGAAAAGCCCGTGGCAATGTCCGTTTCGGAGCTTGACGAGATGATTCAAACGGCAAACGAGTGCGGCAGAGTCTTCTCCGTGCATCAGAACCGCCGTTTTGACGTGGATTATCTTGCTATCAAAAAGATTGTGGAGGATGGAAAAATCGGCAAGCCCCTTCGCATCGAGTCCCGTATTCACGGATCTCGCGGCATACCGAGTGACTGGCGCGGCGAAAAGGCGCACGGTGGCGGTATGATTTTGGACTGGGGCGTTCATTTGATCGACCAGCTTTTGCAGATTTTCAAGGAGCCCATCAAGAGCATTTATTGCACGGTCACCAATATTACCAACAAAGAGGTGGATGACGGCTTTTATCTCACCATCACCTTTGAGTCTGGTGCTGAGGCCTTTATTGAGGTCGGTACGTATAATTTCATCCCCCTGCCCCGTTTCTATATGAAGGCGGAAAAGGGAACGGCGCTGATCAGCGATTGGCGCGAATGTGCCAAGGTCGTCAAGTGCAAGTATTGGCACGAGAGTGAGGTTATTCCCGTTGAAACCGCCGCAGGACTTACCAAAACAATGGCCCCCCGCGATGCCATCACCGTTGAGGAGTGGAGCGAGGAGAAGCCCAAGAGCGACGTGCACGATTATTATCGCAATTTCTGTGCCGCAATGGACGGCAAGGCAACCCAGATGGTCACGCATAAGGAAATGCGCCTTGTTATGCGCGTGATGGAGCTTGCCTTCCTTTCGGCTGAAACGGGCAAGGCCGTGCCGTATACCGATTAAAACCGAATAAAACAAAGGCAGAGAACAGTTTTTCGTTCTCTGCCTTTTATCATTGTAATTGGTATTACAGTCGCTATCAGTTGGCCAAAAGGGCTAAAAGGCCCTCTTCGTCAAGAATGGCGATACCAAGTGCCTTGGCCTTCGTCAGCTTACTGCCGGCCTCTTCACCTGCCACAACGTAGGAGGTTTTGGCGGAAACGGAGGAGGAAACCTTGCCGCCTGCCGCCTTTATTTTAGCACCCGCCTCATCGCGCGTCATCGTCGGGAGCGTTCCGGTCAGAACGAAGGTGAGACCGGATAACTTATCCGAGGATTTTTCCTTCTTTGCCTCGGTGGTGACCCCTGCCGCCTTCAAGCGCAAAATCAGCGCCTTGGCTTCCTCGCTTGCAAAAAATTCGTAAAGATAAGCCGCAGTTATCTCGCCGATATCTGAAATCTCGGCAAAATCCTCAAGGGAAGCCTCTGCGCAAGCATCAAGCGAGCCAAAACGTGCCGCAATGGCTTCTGCTGCCGCCTCGCCAACCTGACGGATGCCAAAGGCGAAAAGCAGGCGCTCAAGCCCTGCACTTTTAGATGCTTCAATAGCCAAAATCAGATTTTGTGCCGATTTTTCACCCATACGGTCAAGCTTGGCAACGTCCTCGGCCTTTAATGTGTAAAGATCAGAAGCGTCGGTAATGAGACCGCTTTCGATTAGCAAAAGCACGATGCGCTCACCAAGTCCATCGATGTTCATCGCACCCTTGGAGGCAAAATGCATAATGCTTCTCGCCCTCTGTGCAGGGCAGGTGGGGTTGATGCAACGAAGCGCGGCGCCCGTGCCGTCACCGTCCTTGATAACGGGCGCGTGACAAGAGGGGCATTCAGTCGGAATAGGGAAGACCGTTTCCTCGCCCGTTCGCTTATCCTTACGGGCGCAAACGATTTCCGGAATAATGTCTCCTGCCTTTTGCAAAACGACGGTGTCCTTAATGCGCACGTCCTTAGCGGCAATGTAATCGAAATTGTGTAAGGAGGCGCGCGAAACGGTGCTTCCTGCCAAAAAGACGGGAGAAAGCACGGCAGTCGGGGTTAAAACGCCCGTTCTGCCAACGGCAACCTCAATGTCAAGCAGGACTGTTTCCTGCTTTTCGGGAGGATATTTGTAGGCAACAGCCCATTTGGGCGTGTTCGTCAACTCGCCAAGGCGCGTGCGCACGGCAAAATCGTCCGCCTTGATAACGGCGCCGTCGATGTCAAAGGGAAGAGAATCTCTGATAGAGGCAAGGTAATCAATGTGTTCCTTGATTTCCTCGGGGGAGGAAAGCCGCTTGAAATGCGGCAGAA
>JBGVMO010000174.1:0-2746 GCA_045124835.1 Eubacteriales bacterium | reverse complement strand
TTTCGTTAGACTCTTGCTAACGGAATTTTTTTGTGGTACAATAATGCGGATGATAGTAGCGGAAGGGAAATGCGATATGATAGAAGTCGAAAGCAAAGTGAAAATAGAATTTTCCCACTTCACCTTGGAGGACAAGGCGCTTTATGAGCGCTTCTTGGGAGAAGAGGGAGAGCGAGGCTGCGAGTTTTCCTTCGCCAATCTTTATCTTTGGGGCAGACAGAGCTTTGCCGTTGTCGAGGGGCAGCTTGCGATGTTTTCGCAGTTTAACCGCCGCACTGTTTATCCCTATCCGCTTGGAAGAGGCGATAAGCGAGTGGTGCTTGATAGAATTATGGCAGACGCCGCAGAACGAGGCATTCCCTGTCGCTTGACGGGGCTTTCCGAGGAGGATAAGGCAACGGTAGAGGCGCTTTATCCCGGGCGCTTCCGCTTTCATAACGATGAAGGTGCTTACGATTACGTTTACGCCATTGAGGACCTTGCGGAGTTGAAGGGCAAAAAATATCACGGCAAGCGCAACCATCTGAACCGCTTTGCCGAAGCGCATCCGCGGCACGCTGTCGAGGAAATCACCGAAGAAAACGTCGATGAAGCACGGCGCTTTGTGGAAGATTGGTACGCACAGCGTCTTGCCGAGGACCCCGATGCCGATTATCAGATGGAGGCGGTTGCCATTGAAAAGGCGCTGCGCGATTTTCGCGCCTTAAAAATGGAGGGACTGCTTTTAAAGAGCGAGGGAGAGGTTTTGGGGATAACCCTTGCAAGCCGCCTTTCTGCTGATACCCTTGACGTGCATTTTGAAAAGGCGCGCGCCGACGTACAGGGGGCGTATGCCGCCATTAATTCTGCGCTTGCACGGTATGTTCGGCAAAAATATCCCGAGGTGCTTTACCTGAACAGAGAAGAGGATATGGGACTTGAGGGCTTGCGCCGCGCCAAGCAAAGCTATTATCCGCACCATATGGTAAAAAAATATTGGGCGTGTCTTTTGGAGGACGGCTATGAATATTGATGCGCCGAAAAAAGAGGATTATCCTGCTCTTCGCGCACTGTGGAGGGAAGCCTTCGGGGAAGAAGACAGCTTTCTTGACGCCTTTTGGCAAACGGCTTTTTCGCCTTTTCGATGCCGCCTCGTTCGCAAGGAGGATACAGTCGCCGCAGCACTCTATTGGCTTGACTGTACCTATCAGGGTGAGAAAATCGCGTATCTTTATGCGATTGCAACAGGGAAGAGGTATCGTGCTCAGGGGCTTTGCCGCGCCTTGATGGAGGATACGCACGAGCATCTGAAGGCTCTTGGCTACCTCGGCGCGCTCTTGGTTCCCTCTGAGCCGTCGCTTTTTGCATTTTATGAAAAAATGGGCTATCGGACTGCCTCGCGCATTTGCGAGCTTCGCGCAGAAAGGGGAGGAGAGCCCGCACCTCTTCGCGCGCTTGACGCCAAGGCGTACGCCGCAAAAAGAGTTCCCCTTCTTCCCAAGGGGCACGTTGCGGAGGGTGAGGCGTTTTTTGCGCTTTTAAAGGAGGATTCCGCCTTTTACGAGGGAAATGGCTTTCTTCTCGCTGCGCGCAAGGAAAAGGAGCGGCTTTTCGGGCTTGAGCTTCTTGGAGATACCGCGGCAGCACCCGCCATTCTCAACGCCCTTGATTGCGAAGTGGGAATCTTTCGCACGGTAGGCACAGAAACGCCGTTTTCTATGTACCTTCCCTTTGGAAGAACAGCCTCTTCCTCTCCCGAATATTTTGCCTTTGCCCTTGATTGACTGTACAAGAATGGAGAATATAAAAATGAAAGATAATATTCGCGCAATGTCGCATAACGTTTGGAATCGGGACTATAATGCACCCGAATGGGAAAAGATAGGAGCAGATTGCTCGGCAGAGGTGCGTATGAAGGGAATTTTGCGCACGTGGCGTGAGCTTTCTCCCGATCTTATCGGTTGTCAGGAGGTTTCAAGCCATATTTTTGACTTGTTAACGGCCGACGCCGTTGACGGAGGAATGGGCTATGCCGCCATCCCCGGCAGCTATACCCCGATTTTTTACAAGGCTGAAAGATTTGAACTGTTGGAATCTGTCTTTTTTCCGTATCCCGAAAATATAGAGGGATTGGAGGGGTGCTTCAACGACGTTGGCAGTAAGGCTTGTCATATTGCCGCTTTTCTTGATAAGAGAACGGATAAGAGGGTGATTTTTGCCAATACGCATCTATGGTGGAAGACAGGCGACCCTGCCAAAGCCAAAATGGAATCGTGGTATCTTGCGGGCTCCGATGAGGCAAGAGCCTATCAGGCCTCCTTACTCGTGGATGCCGCAGGAAAGCTTTGCGAGAAGCACGGCGCCCCTTGCATTCTTCTTGGCGATTTGAACACGGGCTATGCCTCTAAAGCAATAGAAACCCTCTTTTCTCGTGGCTTTTTGCACGCGCACGATATTGCCACCGAGTTCGTGGATGAAACGGTTGGCTATCACGATTGCTTTCCTTGGGGCTATGATAAGACCTATTCCGATGCGCCCTTTGAAACGGCCATTGACCATATCCTCGTAAAAGGCTTGGAAGAGGGCGCCGTCAAGCGCTTTGAGCGCTATTCTCCCGAATATTACTTGCCCATTTCCGACCATTCTCCCGTATTTATCGATTTCGTGCTTTGATTTATTCAAGCATTAAAAGAGCAGTCCTGTATGAGCAGTGACCTTAAGGGCACTGCGCAACGAAATAAATCCCTTACGGGATTTGTGAAATGCA
>JBGVMO010000173.1:0-18909 GCA_045124835.1 Eubacteriales bacterium | reverse complement strand
CGAAAGGCGGGAGTCGGAAGAACGACAGCCTGCGCGAAGGGGAAAATTGCATCTTTATCGATGGAGGGGAGAGAAGCAGAGAGACCGCAACCGCGCACCTCGTGCCTTTCCTTCGCAAGTAGCTCTGCGGCAACGCGCATACGGGCATCGCCGCCGATGAAAACGATTTGCATAACAAAAGCCTTTCCGCATAAAGTTGGCGCCTAGCGCCACAGTACAGTATATGCGCGAGGGGGAGGCAAGTGAGAAGGGAAGAGTGAAGAGTGAAGAGTGAAGAGTGAAGAGTGAAAAGAGAAAAGGCCGCGCTTGCTTGCAAACGCGGCCCTATATTTTATTCTGTTACATTAGTCCTTGGCAAAGCCCAAGCCGCGCAAGTCGGCAATCTCGCCGCGCTTTTCGGCATCGTAAAGCGCCCAGATGACGCGCAAGCCCTGAAGGGCACTTCTGCCATCCGTCAAGGGCTTTTTGCCCGTCTGGGCGCACTCAACGAAGTGGCGAATCTCGTGCTGGGTTTCCTTGGTGGCGTCACTTCCGCGCGACCAAACCACGTGATACTGACAGCTCTCGGTCTCTTCACCGGGGCGGTGGTTCTGGTTGCTATCGTAAAGACGAACCTCACCTGCAAAGTGATCGTATTCCAGCATACCCTTTTCGGTGTGAATCTGGAAGTCATAAAGCAGGCGGGTGCCTCTTGCGCCCCACGTGCCGCCGTGGTAGGCAATGGCGCCGCTTTCAAACTTCATCGTAACGGCGCTTGTGCCCTCGCGAAGCATCCAAGGCGTTCCAAGATTAGTGCCAACATGGGTACCGTAAACGGGATCTCCCATAAACCAAAGCAAAAGGTCGATGTAGTGGCAACCGTGGCTGAAGAGCTGGCCGCCGCCAAGGCAAGCAGTTCTGCCCCATCTTCTCTTGTTAAGAACAGAGCTGTTAAGACCCGTCAACTGCTCCGTCCAAATGGACATCTGGAACATCTGGCCGTATTCGCCCGAATCCACCATCTCCTTCAGCTTCACGATACCGGGCCAGAAGCGGACGGGGTAGGCGCACATCAGGGTGACCTTCTTCTCATCGCAGTAGTCGATGAGGCGAACGCACTCCTCCTCGCTGTTGCAAAGGGGCTTTTCCATCAAGATATGCTTGCCGTTGTGGGCAAAGAACATACCGCATTCATAGTGCAGGTGGTGGGGAAGGGCGATGAGAACGCCGTCAACCGCGTCTGCCATTTCCTCATAGTCCAAAAAGATTTTGGGGTTGTTTCCCAAGGATGCGGCAACGGACTCTGCACGGTCCTTCTGAATGTCGCAAACTGCCGTAATCTCTACGCAGTCGAGCTGATTGATGCCGCGCACGTGGTTTTCCATCATACTGCCGCAACCGACAACGCCAAGCTTAAACTTTTCCATTTTTTTCTCTCCTAAAAAAATTTTTGATGCAGTTGACTTTTTTCGCCAACTGCTTTATAATGGTTCTAACGATTGTATTATAGCAAAAAGCTCTCGCCTTGTCTTTGCGGAAAAAGAACAAAAATTTGCACTATCGGGTTAAAAACAAGGCAAAATTTAGGTATTTTTTTAAAGAAAGGGGAAAAAGCGTGAATTACAAGGGAATGCCCGTTTTTGACCTTGTCTCGGTTTTGGAAATAGTGACCGTTTTAAAAAAGCACTTTGTGCGTCCCTTGACGGGCGCAGGCGCCGAGGCGCATGATTTTCCTGAAATGATATATGTTCTGAAGGGAGAATACTCCCCCTCGTTGGACGGCAAGGCCTACGATTTGAAGGAAGGGGATCTGTTGACCTACGCCCCCTTGGTTTATCATAAGGGCGCGCGCGTTGAGGAAGCAGATGTTCTGATTGTCAGCTTCAAGGGCAAGGGAGAGGCCCTATCCAAAATTTACAACCGCATCTTTTCCTTGACCTACGAGGAGAAGAACCGACTGTATGCGCTGGTGGAAAAGGGGCTTTCCTCCTTTCGACCGCACGCCCCCGAGGAAAAGCTGGGTGGAATGACCTTGAAGGAAGGGGTGGACCCCTTCGTTTTGCAGGAAATCAAGCGCGAGCTTGAGCTTTTGATTATTTCTATGGCGAGCCGCGCCTCGCTCGCGCAAGAGACGGGGGAAGAAAACGAGGAGAAACGGGCGGTTGTTCGTTATTTGAAGGAACACATCGGAGAGAGCCTGACGCTTGAAGAGATTGCCAAGGCGAACGGAATGAGCGTTTCCAAATTAAAGCTTTTGTTCCGCTCCGGCGAGGTGGGGGAGCTCGGCGGCCCTGTCAATTACCATTTGCATTTGAAGATACAGGAAGCCAAGCGCCTTTTGCGCGAGAAGAAATATAATGTCAGCGAAATTGCCGAGCGCCTCGGCTTTTCCTCGGTGCATTATTTTTCAAGGCTCTTTAAAGCCAAGGTTGGCGCTTCTCCCGTGCTTTATACCAAAACGCTGGTCAGCAACGCCCTTTCGGTCGCGAAAAAATAAAAAAGGCCCTCAAGGGAAGGCCATCAAAGGAAAAAGCCATCACGAAAAGCGTGATGGCTTTTATATTAGGAATCACTTTCTTCCTTTTTCTTCCATTTCAAGGCAGGCGGAAAATCGAAAAGCTTTTCTAAGAGCTTGGAGAAAAGTCCGATTAAGAAGCCGTTGATGAGGGCGCAAACGACGGTTCCCCAGCCAACGCCAACGAAGGTGCCGAAGCCGAAAAAGAGGAAGGAAAGGACAATGCCCAAAAGACAGCTTGTGCAATCGTAAACGGTTTTTACGCGCGCAATAGGGAGCTTGTATACGTCGGAGACCTCTTTGACAAACAGCTCGTATACCTCAGGGGCAATATAGGTGTGAAACATAAAGGCAACGCCAAGGGCGCAAACGACCATACCGCCAACGAAAAGCACAAGGCGCACCCAGAGTGCATCCGTAGGAATGGGGGAGAGCAGGAAAAGGGAGAAATCGAGCAAAAATCCGTACAGAACGGCGGTGGCAAAGGCAAAAAGATAGCGAATGCGGAAGCGGCGCACGATGAGCATCATCAAAAGAAGCAGAAGGGCTTGGAAAATATATTCTGCCATACCGAAGGAGAAAAAGGAGAAGATGGAGTGCATCTTGACGTGCAGAATATAAGCAGGCGCCACCACCATGGAAAGACCGAAGTCGGCCATGGTCATCGCGGCGGTGGAGAAGGCCAAAAGAATCATTCCTGCAACGTATGCAAGCTCGGAATAAAAGGTCTTTTTTTGCATAATGAAAAGGCTCCGTTTTTTAGAATAAGGGGATAAGGGCAAAATATGGGGGCTGTCTCAAGAGAGACAGCCCTTTTTGTAAAGCATAATTTACAAAGCAAGAATCAGGCGCGCAGCTCGTCCTTGAAGTAGGCACGGGAGTAGGCGGCGGAGCCGTCCTTTGCGCGAACTTCAATGCGGAAGAAGCCGCCAAGGCGCAAGAAATCCAATGGGAAAGCGGCCTTGTCTACATAGCCGCCTTCGCCGTATACCGCGAAGAATTCGCGCCCCTTGCTGTGCAAGGAGATGACGGAGGCAGGGGAAGTATGGACGAAAAGCTTACCGTCCTCTACATAGAGGGAGCGGATTTCAGCACCCGTAGAGGCATAGCAATCGCCCTTTTCTATGGCGTTTGTAATGCTCTCGTAGGAAAGCGAGGGGGCCTTGATGACGGTATAGGCGCCAAAGCTCTTGGATGCGCCCTTGTTGTGATTGTCGTCCGCAGCCAAGGCATAAGCGCGCATACCGCGCGCAGTTACGGCGGCGTAAAACTTGGCGTCATTGTCACCGTAAAGCTGCGTATCCGTATTGACAAGCTCAATGCCGTCAATTCCTTCTAAACGCAGAATATCGTCTGGCTCTTGGTTCGACCAATGGGGGTGATTGTAATGCACCAAAAATCCGTTTGCCTTGGCCTCTTGAATCAGGTGATTGGTAAAGGCATCGTCATAGGAATATTTGCATTGCTCGCCCGTGTAGCGCACGAAGGGAATATAGCTTCCGCAGTTTCCGGGGGTGAAGTTTTCAGGGAAAAAGCAAACCTGCGTCACGTCGCCGGGGCGCTTCTTAATGAGGTTGATATGATGCACCTTCATTAAGGGAAGCTCCTTGGTTTCCACCTGCACCTGCTTAATAGAGGTTTCGTAGCCGTTTAAGGCCAAAAAGCCTTCCTCGCAAAGATTTGCGTGATCCAGCAATATTTCGTGGTCGGTGAAGGCAACGACGGAATAGCCGCGTGCCTTGTATTCGCGCTTGACCTCTTCGGGTGTCCAAGCGCCGTCCGAAACGGTGGTGTGGCAATGGAGATTTGCCTTGTAAGCGTTGCCCTCGGGCAACAGATACTGTCTCATGGATGAGTCCTCTTATTTCTTCAAGGAAATGGCGGCCTTTGCCTTTTCGTAAATGCTCTTGGCGGTCAAGCCGTATGCTTCAAGCAAAGCGGGAACGGTTCCGGAGCGACCGTAGGTGTCCTCAACGCCAACGCGCAATACAGGAACGGGGCAAGCGGAGGCAGTAGCCTCTGCAACGGCGCTTCCAAGACCGCCGATAATCGAATGCTCCTCGGCAGTAACCATAGCGCCCGTTTCCTTGGCGGCCTTGATAAGCAATGCGTCGTCAAGGGGCTTGATGGTGGAAATGTTGATAACGCGGGCGGAAATGTTCTCCTTGGCAAGCATCTCTGCGGCTTCAAGAGCCAGATGCACCATAAAGCCCGTGGCAACGAGGGTAACGTCCGTTCCGTCCTTCAGGGTAACGCCCTTGCCGATTTCAAACTTATAGCCCTCGGGAGAAACAACGGGAACGGCGTATCTGCCAAAGCGCAGATAAACGGGGCCCTCGTAAAGAATGGCGGCCTCCACGGCGGCGGTAGCCTCCACGTCGTCGGCAGGGTTCAGAATCACCATACCGGGAATGGTACGCATCAAGGCAATGTCCTCATTGCACTGGTGGGTGGCGCCGTCCTCACCAACGGTGATGCCCGCGTGGGTTGCGCCGATTTTTACGTTCAGGTGGGGATAGCCGATGGAATTTCTGATTTGCTCAAAGGCGCGGCCTGCCGCAAACATAGCAAAGGAGCTGGCAAAAACCGTCTTGCCTGCGGCGGCAATGCCCGCCGCGGTGCTGAGCATATTGCCCTCGGCGATGCCGCAGTCAAAGAAGCGCTCGGGGTACTTCTTGGCGAAAACGCAGGTTTTGGTTGCGGCGGCAAGGTCTGCGTCCAACACGTAAAAATCATATTTTTCAGCCAAGGACGCCAATGCGGCGCCGTAGCTTTCTCTTGTTGCTTTCTTTTCCATTTTTCTGTTTCCCTTCCTTAGTTCAATTCCTGCATAGCAAGCTTATATTCGTCCTCGTTCGGCGCCTTGCCGTGCCAGCCAACCTGAGTTTCCATAAAGGAAACGCCCTTGCCCTTGACGGTCTTGGCGATGATGGCGGTGGGGCGGTCGGTGCAGGCCTTTGCCTTTGCAAAGGCGTCTTCGATTTGGGCGAAATCGTGTCCGTCAATCATGATGACGTTCCAGCCGAATGCCTCGAATTTTTTATCGTGGGGCGTGGGGTTCATAACCTCTTCAACGGGGCCGTCTATTTGCAAGCCGTTCCAGTCAATGATGGCGCAAAGGTTATTGAGCTTGTAGTGGGCGGCGAACATAGCGGCCTCCCAAACCTGTCCCTCCTCGCTTTCACCGTCGCCAACGACGGTGTAAACGCGATAGTCCTTCTTTTCGGTCTTGCCGACTAAGGCCATACCGCAGGCGGCGGAAATACCGAGACCCAGAGAGCCCGTGGTCATATCCACACCGGGAATGTGCTTCATATCGGGATGTCCCTGCAAGCGACTGTCGATTTTACGCAGGGTCTTTAACTCCTCTTTGTCAAAAAATCCGCGCTCGGCTAATGCCGCGTAGAGTGCAGGGGCGGTGTGACCCTTGGAAAGCACAAAGCGGTCTCTGTTTTCATCCTTGGGGTTTTTGGGGTCGATGCGCAGCTCCTTGGTGTAAAGATACGCCATGATGTCCGCAATGGAGAGCGAGCCGCCGGGATGACCGCACTTTGCGTTATACACCCCTTCAATAATGCCGCGACGAATGCTCAGCGCGGTCTTTTCAAGTGCCAATAAAGTTTCCTTATCCATAGCCGAATCTACCTTTCTTAAAGCATATGTATGCAAATTCTTTTCTTATATAATGATACCATTGAAGCGGGGGATTTGTCAAGGGTTGTCGATAAAGTCACAGTATTTTACCCGCATTTCCTCGCGCAAGCGGAGCAAAAAGGTAATGCCGTATACCGTCCAGACGAGCGAGAGCAAAAGCGTCAGCCAGAAGGAGCCCTCAAAGCGAGAGAAATATAAAACCTGCCCCTCCTTGTAAAACTCGTTGGCCTCCTCTGCCGAAACGATGTGCAGGGTGTTGAGCTTCAGAAGGAAAACCTCAACCACGTGGAAAATCGCAGGGAGCATTCCAAAAAGAAGCATAAGCACGTTTTTTCTTTTCAGCTCGCGGTGCAGAGCACTTTCTGTTTGGCGCTCCTCCTTGGGAAGAAGGCCCGTATGCTGCTTCAAAAAGCCGTTTAAGAGGCTGTAAAGCAGGAAAAGCAGCAAGAGAAGTGCCGCGCCCTCAAGCACCGAGAAGATTTCAACGCCAAGATAAATCGCGCGCGCATTTCGTACGTGGGTGATGGCCGTATAATCGTCAAAATGGGAGAAATAGATGCGCAAAAAGACGGTTGCCGTTAATGAAAAGGCGGTATAAGCCCCTGCGGCGATGGCGCCAAAGCGGGAAAGACGGTTGTCCTTGCGGAAGCAAAGGAAGAAAAGCAAAAAACAGATGCCGCTAAGAAAATCGGGAATGAGTGCGTTTCTGTCTGCGATAAGGTCAATTGCCAGCAGTAAAGCCCCGATGAGCAAAAGAAGCACGCGGCTTTTGGAGCGGTAAAGGGCATTGGCCGCCAAGACCTTGCTGTTTTGGGCCATCTTATTCTCTGCGTAGGCGGCAAAGCTCTCGTCTTTTTGCAGGGCGGCAAGGTATTCGCGCCAAAGCCGCAAAAAGTAAATGCCGAAGCCCAAAACCAAAACGGCAACGAAAATGAGTAAGAAGGGATAAAGGCGAATGGGGTTAAACACGTAGTCGCCGAAGGTGTCAAGGTGTGCAACCGAAATCAGCACCATTTCGGGCAAAAAGGAGCCGAGATGCTTGAGAATCAGAAACACGTAGCTGTAGGTTGTCAGCGCCTTTAAGGGCGGGAGCACGGAAAGCACGCCGTCTCTCTCGCCAACGTAGGAAAAGCCCTTCAAAAAGGCGGAAATGGCGGGAAAAACGAAAATTGCCTCCACAACTGCAAAGCCTAAGGAGAAAACGGAAACCATGGCGCGCTGCTCTGCGTTGACGGACAAAACGTAAACGAGAAGACCAATAGACAGCATCTTGGCAATGCTTATCCAAGCCAGAATCAGAAAGCGGCGCCGAGCCTCTGCAAAATAGGGGTTGACGTCGGCAATCCCGACAATGCCTGCGGCCAGCAAAAAGTAGCCGACGGCATCGGGCATAACGTCCACAATGGAGAGGTTGGGGTTGCAAAGAAACAAAAGCCCCGTTGCAACCAAGGAAAAGGAGAGAAATCTCTTCAAGGAGAGCGTAGACATAGGTTTTCCTTTCAGAAAAGCAAGTGCTTTATTTTTTGTTCTGCCGCTTGCGCTCTGCGCGGCGCCGTGCGGCCTCCTCCTTGCGCGCCATCGTTTTTTCGTCCTGCTTGTCCTCCCAGGCGTGAAACCTGTTGATAAAGGCAAAGCGAGAGGGCGCGCGCGCCATATCCTCGTCACCCTCAAGACAAATCCATACGTAGCATTCAAAGAAGAGCTTGGCGTTCAAGAAGGTGTAAACGAGGCAGTAGAGGAAATAGATGAGGGAGAGCCACATCAGGAAAACGCTGACCTTCCCGAAAATACCCGTGGTGGTCATGGCGATTTCAAACAGCAGGTAAATAACAGTGAAAATGCGGTTTCGTAAGGCGCGCATACGCAGAACGGGAATATCCGTTTCCGCGGCAATTTGTGAAACGCCCTCTAAAATGAAGAAAACGAGAATGGCCTTGAAAAGTGCGGAAATGGGGGCGGTGTAGGTGGTGAAGGCGAGCACCTCCGTGAAGAAGCCGAGAAGCACGCCGATGCGTTCACCAAAAAGCACGAGGTGAAAAATAACCGCGGGAATGCCGAAAAAGAAGGCGCGGCGAAAGCCCTTGGCGTAGTTGGCAAGGGTGGAAAGCCCCAAAAGCATCAATGCAAGCGCAAAGACGTCCGTAAATTCGGAATAGGCAACGTTAAAGGTCAGCAAGTAGCCAACGAATAAAAAACCAAAGCCCATATTATTTCAGCAAGTTGGGGTTAGCCCCGCAACACTCCTTGTATCGTTTTCCGCTTCCGCAGGGGCAACGGTCGTTTCTGCCGGGCTTCTTTTCCGACTTGACGGGCTTGGGCCTTTCGGGCGCCGCTCCCGCACCGTGCGCGGCTGTTTCCTTTGCAACGGCAACGCGGCGGACGGGCTCTCTGCGCGGCTCAACCGTCAAAACGGCGCGCGCGGTCTGCTCTTGGATATTTTCAACCATGCAGTCGAACATCTGACCGCCTTGGATACGGAATTCGGTAATGGGGTTTCTCTGCGCGTAGCCGTTGAGACCCACAGAGCCCTTCAAATCGTCCATCTCGTCAAGGAAGTCCATCCAGTTGCGGTCAACGTGGCGCAAAAGAATGGCGCGCTCAACCTCGGGGAAGATCTCCTCGCCAAAGAGAGAACGCTTTTCCTCGTACACCTTGGCCGCACTTTCAAGCAGCGCCTCGGCAATCTCCTCGGCACCTTTGGCCGTCTCTATAAGACCGTCAGGCAGGCGCAAAACGTTGTGATAATGCTCCAAAAGACCCTCAATGTTCCAAGCGCTCTTATCGTCACCGCCCAAAAATTCGGCAACCGTCTGGCGAATAGAGCCCTCCACCATTTTTTGTACGGTGGGATGAATGTCCTCGCCGCAAAGCACCTGCATTCTTTGGCCGTAAATCACCGAGCGTTGCTCGTTCATCACGTTATCGTATTCCAAAACGTTCTTACGGATAGAGAAGTTTTTGTCCTCAATGCGCTTCTGCGCCGACTCAATCGAGCCCGACAGAATCGAAGCGCCAATCGGGGTGGTTTCCTCAAGGCCGAGCCGCGCAACCATGCCCGAAATGCGATCGCTGCCGAACAGGCGCATCAGATCATCCTCTAACGAGAGGAAGAAGCAGGACTCACCCGGGTCACCCTGACGGCCCGAACGGCCACGCAGCTGGTTATCGATGCGGCGGGATTCGTGCCGCTCGGTGCCGAGTATGAAAAGACCGCCTGCCGCTCTGACCTTCTCAGCCTCGGGGGCAATCTCCTCCTTGTATTGCTTGTAAAGCCGCTCATAAAGGGCGCGCGCCTCTATAAGCGCCTCGTCCTTGGTAACGGAGAAGCCGTTTGCCTCGGCAATCAGCGCCTCGTCAATTCCCTCGCGGCGCATAGCGGCCTTGGCCATATAGTCGGCGTTTCCGCCGAGCATAATATCCGTTCCGCGTCCTGCCATATTGGTGGAAATGGTAACGGCGCCAAGCTTACCTGCCTGTGCGATAATTTCGGCCTCTCGTTCATGGTATTTGGCGTTCAGAACGGTGTGCGGAATGCCAAGACCCTTTAAGCGCGAGGAAAGATGCTCGGATTTGTCAATGGATACCGTGCCCACGAGAACGGGCTGACCCTTTGCGTGACAGGCCTTGATTTGCTCAATAATGGCAAGCTCCTTGCCGCGCGCGGTGGTGAACACCATATCGTTGTTATCGATGCGGATCATCGGGCGGTTGGTGGGAACCTCCACCACGTCCAAGGCGTAAATTTCCTTGAATTCGTTGTCCTCGGTCAAGGCAGTACCCGTCATACCCGAGAGCTTTTTATACATACGGAAATAGTTCTGGAAGGTGATGGTGGCAAGGGTGCGGGATTCACGCTGAACGGTCACACCCTCCTTGGCCTCAATGGCCTGATGCAAGCCGTTGTTGTAGCGGCGGCCGGGCATCAAGCGGCCCGTAAAGGTGTCAACGATGATAATTTTTCCGTCCTTGATAACGTAATCCACGTCGCGCGTCATAATACCGTGGGCGCGAATGGCCTGATTGATGTGATGGACGATTTCGTTGTTCTCGGGGTCGGAAAGGTTTTCAAGCTTGAAGAAGGCTTCTGCCTTGGCAATACCGTTTTTGGTCAGAACGACCGTCTTGGCCTTTTCGTCCACGATATAATCGGCCGAAACGTCGTCCATATCCTCCTTGCTGTCCGTCTCCTTGATAACCAGCTTTTTCAAGCGGCGGGCCAGCTTCTCGGCCTCAAGGTACAAATCAGAGGATTTTTCGCCCGTGCCTGAAATAATCAAGGGCGTTCTTGCCTCATCAATCAGAATGGAGTCCACCTCGTCGACAATGGCGAAGCTATGGCCTCTTTGCACCATATTCTCCTTGTAAAGCGCCATATTGTCGCGCAGGTAGTCAAAGCCGAATTCGTTGTTGGTGCCGTAGGTAATGTCGGCCGCATAAGCCGCCTTCTTTTCCTCGGGCGTTTGCCCATGCACCACAAGCCCCGTCTTTAAGCCCAAGAAGGCGTAAACACGGCCCATTTCCTCGCTGTCGCGGCGGGCCAGATAGTCGTTGACCGTCACGATATGCACGCCCTTTCCCGAAAGGGCATTCAGATAGGCGGGAAGGGTGGCAACGAGAGTCTTACCCTCGCCCGTTTTCATTTCGGCAATACGGCCCTGATGCAAAAGAATGCCGCCGAGCAGCTGCACGAAGAAGGGTCTTTTGCCCAAAACGCGCGCGTCTGCCTCGCGGACGGTAGCAAAGGCCTCCACTAAAATATCGTTTTCCGTTTCGCCGCCGGCAAGGCGCGCCTGTAAGCGCGCTGTTTCTGCCTTCAGCTCCTCGTCGCTCTTTTTCTTATAGCTCTCCTCCAAGGCGTCGATGGCTTCGGCGATGGGGCGAATCTTCTTGATTTGTTTTTCGCTGTACGTGCCGAACAGTTTTTCAAGTAAGCCCATAGGTATCCTTTCCAAAGGGGAAATCCCCTCTTTTGCGTTACTGCATATGCGAATATGCTATTATATCGCGCGCGAGCGCGCGTTTTATACATCTTATAAATTATACCATACTTATATAGCAAAGCGCAACCGCTTTTTTGCCCGAATTATGTGTCTAATTTGAAAATTCTGCGAAAGGCGAGGCGTTATCCCTCCGTTTTTTTTCCTTCGCGCTTCAAGCGCAGGTAATCCTTCATCAGCTCTCCTGCCATTATCAAGCCCATGACCGAGGGAACGAAGCTGCAGGAGCCAAGCCCTGCCTTGCCCTCGGGGCGATTTTGCGCCACCGTGGGAGGCTCCTCCGAATAGACCACCTTCAAGGATTTAACGCCCGCCTTGCGCAGCTTTTCGCGCATCAAGCGCGCCAGGGGACAGCCCTTGGTTTTGTATATATCCGCAACGCGAAAGGCAGAAGGGTCGGTTTTGTTGGCGGCACCCATAGCGGAAATCAGGGGGATTCCCTCTTTTTCGGCCAGAATTGCCAGCGCTATTTTTGTCGGAATGGAATCAACGGCGTCAAGCAGATAATCGAAGGAGGAAAGGTCAAGCGCTTCAAGGCTCTCGGGCGTGACGAAGAAGGCGTTTGCCACGACGGA
Organism: Eubacteriales bacterium; assembly: GCA_045124835.1. Lineage (GTDB taxonomy): Bacteria > Bacillota > Clostridia > Oscillospirales > CAG-272 > UBA1740. The sequence goes on along the minus strand of JBGVMO010000173.1, from coordinate 7,189 downwards.
TATGGAGGGGTCAAGCGCGGCAATGTGTGCCTTCGCAGCCTCCACCTTGGAGATACCGAGCGTTGCGGGCATCGCGTAGAGCTGGCGGTTAAGGTTGCTTTCGGAATACACGTCACCGTCAAAAAGCGTCAGTGAGCCAACGCCCATACGCGCTAAGGCCTCCGTTGCGTAAGAGCCAACGCCGCCAAGGCCGAAAACGGCCACGCGCGCGCCTTGAAGAAGGGAAGAGGAATCCTCTCCAAGCAAAAGCTCGCTTCTTTGATGTCTTTCGCCGCTTGCCATAGTGAACGCTCCTTTCTTTTTGCCTCTGACGGCTTCTGCCGAGAAAAAAACGGGGAATTTGACTGTGCGCTTGCAGAATTTGTGCAGGGCGCGCACGTTTTCCATTTCAGGAAAAATAAAAATCCTCAAAAAATGGCAAAAATCGTTGTCAAGAGGGGAAAACGTAGAAAATTGAAATTTTTGAAAAAAGTTTTTTGCTTGATTTTTTGGAAAATGTGGATAACTATTGTGGAAAACTCTCGAAAAAGTCAAGCGTTGGTCGGCGTTTTGCCAAGTTATCCACAGAGTTTTCCACATTTTCAACAGGTTGGCGGAAAAAATCTTTAAAAAAGGCCCATTTGTGCGTTTTGCACAAGAATGGCAGAAAATCCCATTAAAGTGGGAAAAACAGGGAAAAAATTGGCAGGAAAAACCACTCGTTTTGTTTCCTGTTTTGGAAAAATCGGCCGCAAAAGAACCAAGGGTCTTGGCAAAAGCGGGCCGCAAAGGGAGGGTGAAAAAAGTCGAGGATAAATGCAGGGAGAAGTGGCCTTGCACCGCTTTAAGCGAATCAAATAGCTCTTGCCTTGATGACGCACCTCTTACCTTGGCAGAAGGGCGGAAAATAAAGGACAGCTTAGCGGTGCTTGCGGGGACGAGAGGGCTTTTTGGCACCCGTCTGCTTCTTCGTGGCGGCAAAGCTCTCGCTCTTTGTCAGCGCGGTTGCCTTTTTCCGCGGAAAAACTGCTTCGGAGCCTGAAGGCTTTGCGGCGGGCTTTTTGGCGTCCTTCGATTTGCGCGGCTTGCTTGCCGCGGCGTCCTTTTTGGAGCGATTGGCCTTGGCGGGAATATACTGTCCGCCAAAGGTGTGCTTGCCCTCGGTGTGCGCACGGGTGGGCTCTTTTTTGCCGCCGCCTGCGCTGACAAGGCATTCAGGGCCGCTTCCGATCAAGTCCTCTCTGTGCGCAAAGCGAAGCGCCTCGCGCACCAAAGGGGCGTTTTCAGGGCGCGCGTACTGCAAAAGCGCGCGCTGCATCTGCTTTTCCTTGTAGTCACGGGTTACGTGGATTTTTTCATTCGTCAGGGGGTTAATGCCCGTATAGTAGGCCACGGTGGAAACGGTGCCGGGGGTGGGATAAAAATCCTGCACCTGCTCGGGCGCGTAGCCGTATTTTTTGAGCCATAGGGCAAGCTCCACGGCGTCCTTCATGGTGGAGCCGGGATGGCTTGACATCAGATAAGGAACGAGATATTGCTCCAAGCCGAATTCCTCGCAAAGTGCAAAGTATTTGCGGCGAAATTCCTCGTAAACAGCAATGCCGGGCTTGCCCATTGCCGTCAGAACGCCGAGCGAGCAATGCTCGGGAGCAACCTTCAGCTGACCGCTGACGTGGCGGGAAACAAGCTGGCGGAAGAAGGCGGGATCCTTATCTGCCAAAAGATAATCAAAACGGATGCCCGAGCGGATAAAGACGCGCTTGACCTTGGGAAGCGCCTCAATTTTTCTGAGCATCGCGGCGTAGGCCTCGTGCGTCACCTCAAGCTGTGGGCAGGGCTTGGGGGCCAGACATTTGCGGTTGGCGCAAACGCCCGCCGTCAGCTGCTTTTGGCAGGAGGGGCCGCGGAAATTGGCGGTTGGGCCGCCAACGTCGTGTATATAGCCCTTGAAGTCGGGCATTTGGGTGATAATCTCGGCCTCGCGCAAAACGCTTGCCTCGCTGCGTGCGCGCACCTCGCGCCCCTGATGAAAGGCAATCGCGCAGAAATTGCAGGCGCCGAAGCAGCCGCGGTTGTGGGTGATGGAAAACTTGACCTCCGCAATGGCGGGAACGCCCCCGTCCTTCTCGTACGAGGGATGATAGGTGCGCGCGTAGGGAAGGGCGTAAACCGCGTCAAGCTCCTCTTCGGTCAAGGGGGGCATCGGGGGATTTTGCACCAGCATTTTATCGCCGTAATATTCGATAACCGCGCGACCGCGCACCGAATCGGTGTTGCGGTATTGCAGGGCGAAGCACTTGGCGTACAGCTCCTTGTTTTCCTTGATTTCATCGTAATCGTAGGTTTCGATGGCTTCAAAGGGGAGCTTTTCACCGCGCTTGGCAAGGTAAACCGTGCCGCGCACGTCGCGGATTTTTTTAACGGGAACGCCCTTGTCAAGCAAATGGGCAATGCGGCGCAAAATGTTTTCGCCCATGCCGTAGGTCAAAATGTCGGCGCGGCTGTCAACCAGCACCGAGCGGCGCACGCGGTCATCCCAGTAATCGTAATGGGCGAAGCGGCGCAAGGAGGCCTCAAGACCGCCAATAATAATCGGCACGTCACCGTAGGCCTCGCGGATGCGGTTGCAATAAACGATAACGGCGCGGTTGGGGCGAAGCCCCGCCTTGCCGCCGGGAGAATAATAGTCGTCGTTCCGAAGCTTTTTGGAAACGGTGTAATGGGCCACCATAGAGTCCACGTTGCCGCCCGAAACCAAAAAGCCAAGGCGCGGCCTTCCAAAGCGGCGGAAGTCCTCGGCCGAGCGGAAATCGGGCTGGGCTAAAATCGCGATGCGAAAGCCCTCGGCCTCTAAAACGCGCGAAATAATGGCAACGCCAAAGGAGGGGTGATCCACGTAGGCATCGCCCGTCACGTATACGAAATCAACGGAGTCCCAGCCGCGTTCCTTCATATCCTCGACTGAAACGGGAAGAAAGGCTTGAGAGCTTTTCATAAAAAATCCTTTCTTCGCCTTGCCATAGGGCAAGGCGAAACGGTGCTTTGCGCGCTTGTGCCTTAAGCACTTACGCCTTGAAAAAGGCGGAAATAGGAAAAAGTTGCGCGCAGAGGCGCAACTTTTTCATTATAGAGTAAAGGCGTCAATATCCACCTCGGTTTGCTCGGAGGTGGCCATGTTGCGAAGGTTGGCCTTTCTCGTTTCAATTTCGTTGTCACCGATGATAAGGGTATAGGCCGCCCCAATCTTGTCGGCGTACTTCATTTGTGCCTTGAGGCTTCTGCCCACTAAGTCACATTCGGCGTAAAGCCCCTCGCGACGCAAACGGCTGACGATGGAAAGCGCGTGGATTTGCGCGGCCTCGCCCAAGGAAGCCACGTAAAGACGGGGCTTGACGGGCGCAACGGGGTTAATGCCGTGCTGGTTGAGGGCGAGAATCAAGCGGGTCAGGCCCATACCGAAGCCGATACCCGACAGCGCAGGGCCACCAAGAGAGGCAACGAGCCCATCGTAACGGCCGCCGCCGCAAACGGTGCTTTGCGCGCCGATGCCCTCGGCCACGAATTCAAATACCGTGCCGGTGTAGTAATCAAGACCGCGCACGATGGAGGAATCTATCACGTAGGGAATTTCCATCGCGTCAAGGCCGCGAAGCAGCGCCTTGAAATGCCCGTCGCATTTTTCGCAAAGAGAGTCTACCGTCTTCGGTGCCTCCTTGGCAATGGCGGCGCAGGTGGGAACCTTGCAGTCTAAAAGGCGCAGGGGATTTCTTTCAAATCTTTCGCGGCAGGTTTCGCAAAGGGTGGGAAGCTTGTCCGCAAAATAGTCGGTCAGCGCCTTTTTGTAGGTAGGTCTGCAATCGGCACAGCCGATGGAGTTCACGTGCAGGGTCACGTACTTATCAAGGCCGAGGCGGCGCAGGACCGAGTAGGCAAGCGAAATGACCGTTGCGTCCGCAGAGGCGGTCTCTGCGCCAAACATTTCAACGCCGAATTGGAAAAACTCTCTTGAGCGGCCCGCCTGCGGCTTCTCGTGACGGAAGCAGCTCATAATGTAGTAGTATTTCTGCGGCATCGCGTCTCCGTACTTGCCGTTCTCAATCAAGGCGCGCACCGTGCCCGCCGTTCCCTCGGGGCGCAGAGAAATGCTGTCCTCTCCGTCCATAAAGGTATACATTTCCTTTTGCACAACGTCCGTGGTGTTGCCAACGCCGCGCACGAAAAGCTCGGTCAATTCAAAGGTGGGAAGGCGGATTTCACCAAAGCCGAATTTCTCGGCCTCCTCGCGCATAATGCCCTCAATATAGCGGAAAAGAGGGGTTTCGTCGGGAAGAATGTCCATCGTTCCCTTAATTTTCTGTATCATAGCTGTACCTTTCCTTTTTAAACGGTTTATTTGTCTTGAAGAGCTGCCGCAAAGGCGCCCTCGTGCGTTGCTTCCAAAAGTGCTGCAAGGCGTTTTTCGTCTCCCGTATGAAACAAGGCGCCAAGCACCGCCTCGAAGCCCGTTGCGGCACGGTAATCGGCCACTCTTGCGTGCTTGGGCGCGTGTAGCCCCTTATGGTTGTAGGCGCGCCGACGCACGTTTTCCTCCCACTCGGTCAGTAGCGGAAGCATTTTTTCGGCGCGAAGCGCCTGTGCCTCTGCGGTGACGAAGGAGAGGGAAAGACGGTTGAGATCTCCCGCGTGAGAAATGCCTGCTGCAACCAGATGCTGACGCACGTATAAGGAATACACGGCGTCACCGAGGTAAGCCAAGGCCATCACGGAGGGGAGGGAGGCGCTCTTTGTAGTCTTTGTTTCCATCGTGTCCATAAAAACTGCCCTTTTACTTTTAAAAAGCGTATTTATCAATATTATATTATAATAGATTTCCTTGTCTTTGTCAATAGCGGCGGCAGGGCTTTGCCAAAGAATTTTCAAAGCATCTCTCGCTTTTCGGGTGCCTTTTTTGGCCTTTAAAAAATGTCGTAAAAAAAGTGCCGATTTCCATTGAAATTTACGCCTTTTCGGTGTATAATATCAAGATAGTGTATAAATGGTATATTATGGGTGTAACGCCCATTTACATAAGTCGAGCCAAAGGAAAGGAAACGCTATGCTGAAAAGACTTGCCGCCAGTATCAGAGAATTTAAGAAAAAATCCATTCTAACCCCCATACTCGTATCTGTCGAGGTTATCATGGAGTGCCTCATTCCCTTTATTATTGCAACCCTTGTGACCGAGGTTGAGGGCAAGGAGCACGCGGGCTTCACCCGCTTCGTGTTTGAGCGGATTTTCGGGCAGACCTTGCCCGAGGGCAGCTCTCTTTCGGTTATCGTATTTTACGGCTGTCTTTTGATTGTGATGGCCTGTGTTTCTCTTCTTTTTGGCACGCTTGCGGGTATGACGGGGGCGGATGCCTCCTGCGGCTTTGCCAAAAATCTGCGGCATGACCTTTTTGAAAGGGTCGAGGATTTCTCCTTTTCAAACGTCGATAAGTTTTCCACGGCCTCGCTCGTGACGCGCCTGACGACCGACGTTGCCAATGTGCAAATGGCCTTTATGATGCTTATTCGCGTTGCCGTGCGCTGTCCCTTTATGCTGGTGTTCTCTCTTGTGATGTCCTTCGTGATGGGCGGAAAAATGGCCTTTATTTTCATTGCGCTCGTACCGTTTCTTGCGGTGGTGCTCTTTTCCATCATCCATAAGGTTATGCCTCTTTTCCGCCGCGTTTTCCGCAAGTATGACAGACTCAACGAGTCCATTGAGGAGAACATTCGCGGTATGCGCGTTGTCAAATCCTTTGTGCGCGAGGATTACGAGAAGGAAAAGTTTGATGCGGCCGCCTCGGACGTGAAGAACGATTTTACCCGCGCAGAGAAGATTTTGGTGCTCAACGGCCCCGTGATGCAGCTTTGCCTCAACGTCGTGATGATTTTCACCCTGCTTTTTGGCTCTTATCTCATCATTTCCACCTCGGGCGTTGCCTTTAACGTGGGCAAGCTTTCGGCGCTTTTGACCTACGGCTTTCAGATTTTGTTCAGCTTGATGATGGTTTCGGTCGTTTTCGTTACCATCACGATGTCCTTGGAGTCTGCGCGGCGTATCAGCGAGGTTCTGAATGAAAAGTCCGCTTTGAAAAGCCCCGAAAATCCTCTGCTTACGATGAAGGACGGCTCCGTTGACTTCAAGGACGTCAGCTTCCGTTATTCCGAAAAGGCGGAGAAGAACGCCTTGGAGGGCGTGAATCTCCATATCGGCTCGGGCGAGACCGTGGGCATTTTGGGCGGCACGGGAACCTCCAAAACAACCCTGATACAGCTCATCAGCCGTCTTTACGATGCGACCGAGGGCGAGGTGCTCGTCGGCGGTGAGAACGTCAAGAAATACGAGCTTTCCTTCTTGCGTGACAGCGTTGCAGTCGTTTTGCAGAAAAATTTGCTCTTCTCGGGTACAATTAAGGAAAACTTGCGCTGGGGCAACCCCGAGGCAACGGACGAGGAGCTTATCGAGGCCTGTAAAATGGCCGAGGCGCACGAATTCGTTTCCTCCTTCCCCGATGGCTACGATACCTATATCGAGCAGGGCGGAAGCAACGTGTCGGGCGGCCAGAAGCAAAGGCTTTGCATTGCCCGCGCGCTTTTAAAAAAGCCGAAAATTCTGATTTTGGACGACTCCACCTCGGCTGTTGATACCAAAACGGACGCAATGATACGGAGCGCGCTCAAAACCTATATGCCCGAAACAACCAAGATTATCATTGCACAGCGCGTGGCAAGCGTGATGGATGCGGATAAGATTTTGTGGATGGACGGCGGCAAAATCGCCTATATGGGAACGCACGAGGAGCTCTTGCTTTCCTCGCCCGAATACCGCGAGATTTACGAATCTCAATGCAGAACGAATTGAGAAAGGGGGAAGAGCCGTGAAAAAGGAAATGAAAATGAAAACGAAAAAGGGAACGGTGCTTCGCCTGCTTCGTCTGCTGTTCGGGTTTTACCCCGTTCTTTTGCCTGTTGCACTCGTTTTGATTGTCGCGCAGGCGGCGGTCGGTGCGATACCCTCGCTCTTTATGAACCGCGTTATCGATTTAATCGACGGCGCGCTGAAAAACGGAACGCCGTACGAGGCAGTTGCGCCCGCCATTCTCAGTGTTGTTTTGGTTTTGGTGGGGCTTTATGCGGCCTCGCTGCTTGCCAACTTCGTGCAGACACGGCTGATGGCGGTCAT
>JBGVMO010000172.1:0-1610 GCA_045124835.1 Eubacteriales bacterium | reverse complement strand
TGCTTGTCAAAATGTCTTGAGGGCGATGAAAAAACCGTAATGCTTTTAAAAAACGCCTCCGAAAAAGCCCACGCTTTCTTAAGGGCATTATACAAATTGGAAATGGACGAGGCATACCAAACGGCAGAGGACTTTTTAAATTTGCTTGATCCCATCCCAAACGACGGCTACTATGAAAACCTGATCACCCTGCATGAAATGAAGGCGTGCCGCTACGTCAAGCTGAAAGCATACGACAAGGTCATGGAGGAATACGCCGTCTGCGCCGATCTGGCTGTCAAGATGGAAAAATATATTCAAGCGCACCCTGAAGAGGAGCCCTGGTACAGCAACCCCACCTTCCGAAAATGCACCTCCGGCAAGGAGCTCTATCAAGAAGTCAATCCCCACGACATGATTCGTGTATTTTTAACGGCACCCGATAAAAAAGCAATGTTTGAACGAGAAGATCACAAGGAGCTGGTCAAAATCGTTACCGCCCGCGCCAACGCCTTTGACCCATTTAACAAAAGCTCGAAAAAATGATCCGTTTGACGCAGCACACAAGAAAGGAGCCCTTCTTTTTCAGACCGAGTGCCTTTGCGTATTGACAACGTCCTTCAAGGATGCTATAATTCAAACAGATACCGAACCCGCGCAAACGGTACCCCGTATTTGAATTTGTAAAGGAGTCTCTTCCATGAAAATCGACCGTTCTTATTTGTTAAACACCATGCAAAAGCTGATCGACACCCCCAGCCCCACGGGCTACTACGTGAAGATCAAGCCGGTGCTGGAGGAGATCGTGGCAGAGCTTGGCTATACCGTCAGCTACGATCACCGCGACACCGCCTATATCAGAGTGGAAGGGCAGGATCCCTCCAAAACGGTGTGCGTCAGCTCCCACGCCGACACCCTCGGCTTTATGGTCAGAGCCATTAACGGCGAGGGCACCCTGCGCATCCGCGCTCTGGGAGGCATCAATTATGCAAACGTGGAGGGCGAAAACGTTACCGTACATACAAGAGACGGCAGAACCTATACGGGTATGCTCGCCTGCACCCACCACTCCTCCCACGCCTTTGACGATGCCGCAAGTATGCCCCGCAACGAAAACACCGTCCACGTCCTGCTTGACGAGCAGGTGAACAGTGCAGACGCGGTCAGGGCGCTGGGTATCTGCCACGGCGATTACGTGTCCATAGACCCCCGCTTCACCGTTACCGAAAGCGGCTTCATCAAGTCCCGCTTTATAGACGATAAGGCAAGCGTTGCCTGCGTGCTTACCGCCTTAAAATATATGAAGGAAAAGGGACTCAAACCCAAATATAACACCGTTTTTGCCATCACCATGTACGAGGAGATCGGACTTGGCGGCGTGCGGGTGCCCGAGGAAATTTCGGAGTATCTTGCGGTGGATATCGCCATTCTGGGTCCCGACTCGGACGGCAGCGAGCAGAAGGTGAGCATCTGCGCAAAGGACGCTTCCCTTCCTTACGATTACGACTTCACGGGCAGACTGATCGAAGCGGCAAAGAAGGCGGAGTGTGATTACGCCGTGGACCTCTTCTACCGCTACGGCTCGGACGCGGGCGCCGCCATCAGAGCGGGCAACAACCTGCGCGCGGCAC
>JBGVMO010000171.1:0-1693 GCA_045124835.1 Eubacteriales bacterium | reverse complement strand
GTGCTTGATATGAATGCCGCGGACAAAATATTGGCGCAGTATTCAAGCATTGGTGCTTGGTATATCGGAGGTCATTCGCTGGGCGGCTCTATGGCGGCGGCACACGCGGCGGCAAACGAAGGGAAATATAAAGGCTTGGTTTTGCTTGGCGCATATTCCACGTCGTCTCTCACTCAAACCGAGCTTGACGTGCTTTGCCTTCACGGAAGTGAGGATAAGGTCATGAATCGCGAAAAGCACGACGAATGCAAGAAAAATCTCCCCATGAGTGTGATATGTACCGATATTGAGGGCGGATGTCACGCATATTTCGGCTCTTACGGTGCGCAGGACGGTGACGGTGTGCCCACGATAAACCTTGAAGAACAACTGAAAATAACGGCAAATAGCATATACGAGCTTATGCTGAGAGGAGAGTAAATATATGCCAAAAATAATTGAAAACGCACGCGATCAGCTGCTTTGCGAGGCAAAGCGCCAAATATCCGAGCTGGGATATGCAAAAACCACGGTGCGCTCTGTGGCAAACGCCTGCGGACTTGGTGTCGGCACGGTATACAACTATTTTCCGTCCAAGGAACTGCTCATCGCAACCTTTGTAGCGGAGGATTGGAAGGCATATATCAAAACAATGTCCGATTTTCCCAAAAACGACGCAAAAAGCCTGCTTGAATGTATATTCCATTCGCTCCGCGGCTTTTCCGAGAGCAACAAAAATCTGTTTTCCGATACCGATGCGGCAAAGGTCATCTCAATCGGCTTTGCTTCAAGGCACAAAAGGCTCCGTAATCAGATTGCAGGCTTTATTTTGCCCGTTTGTGAGGAGAAAAAGCTTGAAAACGCCCACTTCATTGCCGAATTTTGTGCCGAGGCGCTTATCGGCTGGGCAATGGAGGACGTTGATTTTGACGTCGTTTATCCGGCGCTTGAAAAGGTATTAAAAAATTAATTATTTTATAAAGGAGTGTTCAAATATGAGCAGCTTTGAAAATCTTCGCATCGTGGATAACTTTTATCAGACATCTCTGTTTTTCCCGATGCCAACCGTAATCATCTCAACGCTTTGCGAGGACGGAAGCACCACTCTTGGCCCTTACTCTCTCGTTCAGCCCTACTACGTAGCGGGCAAGGACTACTACGCTATGCTTTTGTGCTGCCGCAACTCGTCCAACACCGCGCAGAACATCTTGCGCAACGGCAAATGCACGCTTAATTTCATCGACGACAAGCCTGCGACCTTTAAGGAGGCGGTAAAGCTTTCCTGGCCCGGAGACAAGCCCGAGGAAAAGATGCCCAAGTGCAATTTCAAGCTTGAAACGAGCCTGCTTGAAGAAGAAACGGGCGAAAAGAGACCTATGGTGCTTACCGATGCCATCGAGGCGATCGAATGCACCTGGGTAAGAGAGCTTGACGGCGCTGACAAGGATGAGGCGGGCGAGCTTAACGGCTACGAGGGTCCTTATCACGATTTCAACGGAATCACAAGTAAATTCGGCGCGCACTTTATTCTTAAAATAGACAAGATCCTTATGAAGAAGAAGTACAGCGACGCTATCATCAACGGCGTAAGAGCCAAGGATTTCCCCGCGCTTCCCGTTGACTACGGTTACCGCGATTCCAAGAACTTCTGGTTCCACAGAAAGACAAAAATGAGAGCCGAGCTTCTCCAGATGCGTCAGGCATCTCTTGAGTC
>JBGVMO010000170.1:0-15968 GCA_045124835.1 Eubacteriales bacterium | reverse complement strand
CGAAATCGTCAAGAGAAAGAGAAACGCCCGTGCGCGAGGGAACGTTGTAAAGTATAATGGGAAGGCTCGTTTTTTCGGCTATTTTTTCATAGTGCAGGCGAAGTCCCGCGTTCGTTCCCTTGTTGTAATAAGGCGTTACGGACAAAATAGCGTCCGCGCCCTCTTTTTCCGCAAGCCTTGCCAAGCGGCAGGCCTTTTCCGTATCGTTTGCCCCTGCCCCCATCATGATGGGGATGGCGCCGCCGGCTTCTTCCTTGGCCGCGCGTAAAAGGAGGATTTTTTCCTTCTCCGTCAAGGTTGGCGCCTCACCCGTCGTTCCCGCCACAACGAGTGCCGAAACGCCGCTTCGACATTGTAAGGCAACCAAGCGGCGAAAGGCAGGCAAATCAAGCTTGCCGCTTTCCGTAAACGGTGTTATCAGGGCCGTTGCAACGCCGTAAAATAGCTTTTTGTCCGATTCCATAGGTAAATTTCCCTTCATAAAGAGGTTTTGAGCCGAGGGTAAAAGAAAAATCCTTTTAAACCATTGCTTTCTCATTGCTTCTGTGGTAAAATAATAAGAAAACGCTCTTTTCATCTTATGACGGAAAAGGAGCTTTTGATACGGAAGGTACGCATATGGAAATCGTCAATGAGCGAGTTAAGACAACCCTGAAAACCAAGGATTTTTATTATTATCTGCCTGAGGAGCAGATAGCGCAGACTCCTGCGGAAAAGCGGTCAATGTCGCGCCTGATGGTGCTTGACAGAGAGAAGGATGCGCTTGAACACCGTTGCTTTGAAAGCATTATAGACTATCTGCGCCCAGAGGACGTTTTGGTTGTCAATTCCTCTAAGGTTATTCCTGCGCGTCTGTTGGGTACCTCCGAAAAAACGGGATCGCCCGTCGAGCTGCTTCTTTTGCGCAGAGAGGGAGACGGCACGTGGGAATGCCTTGTTCGCCCCGGAAAAAGAGCCAAAATCGGCGCTCGCATCTCCTTCGGTGATTTAATGGAGGCGGAGATTTTGGACGTGGTGGAGGAGGGAAACCGTATTGCCCGTCTCACCTATGACACCGCGCGCTTCGACTCCATATATGCGGTACTGGATGAGGTGGGGAATATGCCTCTGCCACCGTATATCACCAAGAAATTGGAGGATAAGAGCCGTTATCAAACGGTCTATGCCAAGGAAATCGGCTCCGCCGCCGCGCCCACTGCAGGCTTGCATTTCACCGAGGAGCTTCTTGCCGCCATCAAGGAAAAAGGGGTTGGCTATGCCGAGGTAACGCTGCACGTGGGGCTTGGCACCTTCCGTCCTGTCAAGGAGGAAAAAATCGAAAATCACGTCATGCACAAGGAGCATTTTCATATAGACGAGGAAACTGCGCGCCTCATCAACGAGCGTAAAGCCAAGGGCGGCCGAATCGTCGCCGTTGGAACGACCTCCTGTCGCGTTTTGGAAAGTGTTGCGGATGAAAACGGTGTGATCCACGCAACCGAGGCTGATACAGGCATCTTTATTTACCCCGGCTATCGCTTCAAGGCCGTGGACGCCCTCATTACCAATTTCCATCTCCCCGAAAGCACCCTTTTAATGCTCGTCTCCGCCTTAGCAGGCAAGGAGCGCATCATGAATGCATATGAAGAAGCCGTAAAGGAAAAATATCGCTTCTTCTCCTTCGGCGACGCGATGCTGATTGTATAAATCGTCCAATACTGCGTTAAAACTTCGACTCAGTCAAATCGCCGTAGGTAACTATGCCGTCGGAAATTTCGCATCCTTATGCCCTGTCTACAACAATATTCACTAACCAAAATAAAAAGTGAATAGTGAATAAAAAAGAAAAGCGCCCCAAGGGCGCTTCTGCTGTGAAATTATTGCTTTTGATATACCAAAAGCTCAAAGGCGGCCGTGACCGAGAGGCTTTGCGGCACCTTGGTTTTTTCCTTATCCCTTGGCGACGTTTTGTAGTAATAGGGCGTCATTTGGAACAAAAGCTGGATTTCCTCCTGCGAGGGAAGAAAAAGCGCTTTTTCAACGTGTTGATGTGAAAGCAGGGAAAAGCCCTCAATCTCAAAGGCGGCAAGCTCGTTTCGGTAGGGCGTATCGTATATCAGCTGCTTCAGCTCCCATAAATGCGCTTCGGCAGGAATAGCCATCACGAGATATCCGTTCTTTTTCAAGACACGGAGAGACTCCTCACGGCAAAAGGGCGAGAAAAAGAGCATTTCCAAATCAACCGATTCGCTTGCCATTGGAACGGAATAGGCGCTTGCAACGAAAAGGGCCGCCCCCAATTTCCGCTTCGCCGCAAAAAGAAGGGCCTGCTTTGAGATATCAAAGCCGTAAAGAGAGGGCGCCTTTTCCTTTAAGGCCTCTTTAACGGCCTCTAAATAATATCCTTCGCCCGTGCCGCAGTCAAGCACGGTGGGAGAAGTGGACAAGGGAAGAGAAGAGACCGCCTCTTTCAAGGCCTCAGCCAGATGGGCGTAATAGCCGCGGCTCAGAAAGCTCTGCCTTGCGGCAAGCATCACATCGTTGTCGCCGTGCTGCCCCGCTTTCTTCAAGAGAAGATTCACGTAGCCGCTTTTGGCCATATCGAAGCTGTGGCGCAGAGGACAAACGAGGCTCCGTTCCTTTACGGAAAGCGGTGCGTGACAAACGGGACATACGAGAGACGTCGGCATAGGTAGATCCTTTCAGGTGCGAAAAATGCATCTTCATCATATCACAGGTAAATGAAAAAGTCAACATAAAGCAATTTCTAAAAAAGAAAGAGAAACGGAAATGAACGAAGAAAAAAAGGGTAGAATATTAGGTGTGGATTACGGAGACGTCAGGACGGGGCTTGCGGTTTCCGATATGCTCGGCTTTATGGCTTCGGGCATCGGCACCATAAAAATGGGCGGAATGCGTAATACGGCAGAGGCGGTGGCGGCAGAGGCCACAAAGCAAAGCGCCGTCTTGATTGTTATCGGCCTTCCCAAAAATATGGATGGAAGCGAGGGATTTCGCGCGGAGGCTGTGCGTGCCTTTGCCGCACTTCTTGCGGAATATACCGAAATTCCGTACGTTTTTTATGACGAGCGACTTTCCACGGCCGAGGCGCATAAAATATTAAATATCACCAATACAGGCGGCAAGAAGCGCAAAAACGTCATTGACACCTTGTCTGCCCAAATTATTCTGCAAAACTATCTTGATGCAAACCGAAGATAAACGAAAGCGGAAGTTCACGTTTTTTCAAGACATAATCGTCTTTTCATCATTGTTTTTTCACATAAACAGAGTACAATAAAGGGTGAAAAACCGTACCAAAAGGGAGAGAAATATGAACCAAGACGAAAACGGCTTTTACCACGGAAAGCCGGATCATATTGACGATATAAAGGCGCGCGAGGACAGAGCCCCAAGCGGTGCAGGCGAGGCCTTTGGCTTTTCGCGTAACGATGGAGAAAATGGGGCTTCCTATGTGGAATATGGGCCGAAAAGCGCCTACAATTCCACCAAGCCCTCAAAGGCAAAGGGCCCGTTGGGTCTTGTCGCGCTGATTGTGGCGGCTTGCGTTCTGTTTTCTGCGATTGCCTGTGTTGGCGGCATCTTGATTGGCAAGGGGCTTTATCAGGGCGGTGGAAAGGGCGCAAGTCATTTGTCCGGTGGCACGGGGGGCGCCGCTGAATCCGTCATTATCAATACCTTGCCCAAGGAAACCGTGATAGCGGACGGAAGCTATGCCGCGGTCGGTGCGGCCTGCTCCGCAAGCGTGGTGGAGATTCGGACGGCACCCGTTGAAGGCAGCTTTGGCGTTACCGTCAAGGGCGCTGCTGGAAGCGGCGTTGTGATAGGCTTTGGAAAAACAACCAATTTTCCCTATATTGTCACCAACAATCACGTTGTGGAGGGATATTCCTCCATTACCGTTTTGTCAAGCACGGGAGAATCCTATAAGGCAGAGCTGATTGGAACGGACTGGATGTCCGATATTGCCGTTTTGGTTGTAGAGGACAGCACGACCTCGTTGCGCGCGGCCACCTGCGGAGACAGCTCGAAAATTGTTCTTGGCGAAGAGGTTGTCGCTATTGGAAATCCCTTAGGAGCGCTTGGCGGATCCTTGACGGAGGGAATTATCAGCGCCGTTTCGAGAACCATCTTGGTTGAAGGCGTTCCGATGACGCTCTTGCAGACCTCCGCGGCCATCAATCCCGGAAATTCGGGCGGTGCTCTTTTTGATATGAGCGGGCGACTGATAGGCATTGTCAACGCCAAAATAACAGGTGCTTCCGTTGACGGCATCGGGTTTGCCATTCCGATCAATGCGGCACTTGACAAGGTAGAGGAGCTTTTGGAAAAGGGATACGTTTCGGGAGTGCCTGACCTTGGCTTCAGCTTTGCGGACAGCAAATCCAATACGATATATTCTTATCGCTATAACGATGAAATCGCGGAAAGCGGAGAGCAAATCGTGGCCAACGACATTCTTTACAGTGTCGGCGGTGTCGTTATCGAGGATTTTGCAGATTACAGAAAGGTTCTCTCTGCCTTGCTCAATAAGGACGGCAGTATGAAAAAGACAGTTTCGGTGGTCATTTGGCGCCCGACAGGAAGCGGCATCTTTGCCAAATACACCAAAATCACCTTAAATCTGAAGGTACACGAGTATCTACCCTTGGCACAGGCAATGCCGGACGAGGACGTAGACATTGATAAATAAAAAGCGCTCGTGCGCGGAAAGGCATTTTTATGAGCAAGCTTTTGATAGTAGACGATGAAGCGAAAATCCGTGATCTCATTCGGAAATACGCTGAATTCAGCGGCTTTGAGACCGAGGAAGCAGAGGATGGAATGAAGGCGGTTGCATACGCTAAGGCCAAAAGCTATGATGCGATTGTTTTAGATATTATGATGCCGGAGCTTGACGGATTTTCGGTTTGCCGTGAAATCCGTAAGTTTTCGGATGTGCCGATTTTGCTATTATCGGCACGCGGTGCAGAATACGATAAAATCAATGGCTTTGAATGCGGGGCGGATGACTATATCGTTAAGCCCTTTTCTCCGCGCGAGCTGATGCTCCGCGTGGATGCCATTTTAAAGCGCGTCAATCACGAAAAGAAAAAAACGGAAAAGGCGGGAGAAACATACGTATACCGTGGCCTTGCCGTTGATTTTACCGCAAGAATCGTGACGATTGACGGCGAGAGGCTTGAGCTTTCCCCCAAGGAATATGATTTGCTGTTTTATTTTATCCGCAACAGGAATATCGCCCTCTCTCGCGAAAAGTTGATTTGTGACGTTTGGGGATACGATTTTTACGGCGGCGACAGAACGCTTGATACGCACGTCAAGCTTCTGCGTAAGAGCCTTGGCGAATACAGCGCGTGTGTTACCACCCTGCGCGGAGTAGGATATCGGTTCGATGCGCCCTGAAGCTAAAAATATTTCGGTTCGCTCCTTTTTGTTTATCATTTTCGCCGTGTTTTCTCTCGTCATTTTGGTGCTTCTTTGGTTGTTTCAGATTTACTTTCTCCCCTCCTTTTATGACGGGATGATGCAGCTGCGCGCCGAAAAAGCCGCCAATGAGCTGTTGACGGCAGAAACGGCAGATGAGCTGTCGGCGGCTGTCGAGCGCGTGGCAAAGAGAGGGCAGTTTTGCGTCAGCGTCTATTCTGTTGTGGACGAAAAGCCCGCTTTAACCTATACGGCACATATGGGCGGCGCCTGTTGTCTTGACAGTATGTCAGCCGATGAAATACGCACCGTGTACGCAAACGCGGTAGCGGCGGAGGGAGAATACCACGAGCGTCTCAATACGGATGAGGGTATTCGCCTTTTGACCGCGCGTGCGGAGGTTTCTGCAAGCGGCGAGGGCGTGTTGATAGTTCTTGATAACGCCGTAGAGCCCGTGATGGCGACAACGGAAATACTGCGCGTGGAGCTTGCCGCTATCTCCGTCTTTATGCTGATTTTCTCGGTTGTTTTGTCCTTTTTGATTTCCGACTATATCGCACAGCCGATAGAAAAGGTGAACAAGCAGGCTAAAATGCTGGCAGAAGCCAAATACGAGGCGCAGGACAGCGCAGTAAATTACCGTGAAATCGTGGAGCTGTCAGACACGCTTTCTCATGCGGCTGATGAGCTTGCCAAGGTTGAAAAAATGCAGCGAGAGCTGGTTGCCAATATCTCTCACGATTTGCGCACGCCTTTAACGATGATAATCGGCTATGGTGAGGTTATGCGTGATATCGAGTCGGAAAACACGCCGGAGAATATGCAGGTTCTTCTGGATGAGGCGCGGCGTCTTTCCTCGCTTGTAGACGATTTGCTTGAGCTTTCCAAAATTCAAAGCGGAACGCAAAAGGCCAATATGGCGGTTTTCGATTTTGCCGAGGAGGCAGAGAATATCGTCAATCGTTATCAGAATTTGCGCGAGCACGAGGGCTTTGTCTTTTCGTATGAAAAGGATTCTCCTGCGTATATTCACGCCGATAAAGCAATGATAGGGCGCGTTGTTTGCAACCTGTTGAACAATGCTGTACATTATTCGGGCGATAGCCGCGAAATTGCCGTCAGGTGTAAGCTTTCGGGAGACAACGTGCTTTTTGAGGTGCGGGATTACGGCATCGGTATTGCTGAGGAGGAGCTTCCGCATATCTGGGAGCGTTATTATCGCGCCGAAACAAATCATAGAAGAACGGTTCGCGGTAGCGGACTTGGTCTTTCTATCGTTCGTGAAATTCTGGATTTGCACGGAGCGCGCTACGGGGTAGGTAGCAGGCTTGGAGAGGGAACGCTTTTCTGGTTCAGTCTGCCTATCGCTTCTCTTGATGTAAAACAAGTGTAAAATATGTTGTTTTTTAAGGGGTTTGTGTAAAAGCAAGCCCCTTTTTTTATAGAATCTCTTGCAGAAAAAGGAATTATATGCTATAATTTATAAGGAAAAATGACGCAAAACGGCGGCAAAGCCCCGCTTTTTGAAAGGAACGGTATATTTTCTTTATGAGAATGAGAAAAAAGAAGCATATGGACGAGCGTATGGAGGCCTGCGGCGACTTGCTTGCGCAAAAGCCTGAAACCCCCATTTCCTCCACGCTGCGCGACTTTAATAGGCAAGCACCGCTTTGCTTGGAAATAGGCTGTGGAAAGGGCGGCTTCGCCTGCGGTATGGCCGCCAAAAATCAGGATGCTTGCTTTTACGCAATGGAGCGCATCCCCAACGTTATGACGGCGGCGCTTGAGCGCGCCAAGGCTGAAGCCGAGAACAGACCCACCGATAACTTGCGCTTTATGGTAGCGAATGCGGAAAATCTTTTGGAATGGTTTGCACCGCATTCGATAGATACGCTGTATTTGAATTTCAGCGATCCTTGGCCCAAGGAGCGCCACGCAAAGCGGCGCTTAACCCACAGGCGTTTTTTAGCCCTTTATTTTGAGGTCTTGAAGGAGGATGGGCAAATCTGCTTCAAAACGGATAATGCGGGCCTATTCGCCTTCACCCTTGAGGAGCTGGATGCCTTGGGAATCGTCCCCTCCTTTGTGACGGATGATTTGCATGCCTCGCCGATGGCGAAGGATAACGTGATGACGGAATATGAAAAGAACTTCTCTGAAAAGGGGTTTTCTATTCACATGGTTTGCTTTTCCCGTCCTCCCAAGGTAAAGGTATAAGACACTTATAAAAGAAAGGCCGCCTTGCCGAAATGCAGTCCGTCTTGCAGGGAAGCCTCCGGTAAGGGAAGCATGGCCGCACCGAAGAGCAGAAGCAAGGATGCCAAAAGAACAAAAAGCATCCAAATAAAAATAAAATTGGGGTGTTGCATAATTTTTTCCTTCCTTTCTCGTATGATTAGTGTAAAGAAAAAATGTGCGTTTTATACACCGTAGCATCGGGTATACTAAAACAAAAATGCAATCGAAAGGAATCTATAAGATGAAAAGCATCTGGAAGAGAAACCCAAGACTGTCCTTGAAATATAACGTAAGCGCCTCGCTTTTTTCTAAAAGTGAGGATGAGACCCCTGCTTTTTCTCAGGCAGAAACGGGGGATTTTTCGGTTGATTTGCATAAGTGTGCCATTTTCGCGGCTGTTTTTGCGGCTTGGTGTATCCTTGTGAAAATTCGCCGTATCCTTCGCAAGAACAAGAGAAAATAATCGGGCTATTATGGACAGCAAACGTAATTTGCGTGCAGGACATCGTGGTAGAGTGCGCGACAGATTCTTGAAGGATGGGCTTGACGGCTTTTTGCCGCACGAGGTTTTGGAGCTCCTTCTGTTTTACGCAGTCGCACAAAAGGACACCAAAACGGAGGCGCACGCGTTGATTAACGAGTTCGGATCGCTCTTCGGCGTTTTAGAGGCGAGCGAGGAGGAGCTTGTGCGCGTGGACGGCATCGGCAAACACACGGCGGTATTTTTAAAGGGGCTACTTCCCATGGCGCGCTATATTGCCAAGGAGGAGCCGATGCCGATGGCCTATCAAACGCCCGAAATGGTTGGCGAATACTTCGTTTCATACTATCGGGAGAAAAAAGCGCCCTCGCTTGACGTAGCGCTTTTGAACAATCGCTTTGAAATAATAAAAACGGTGCATCTTTGCGATGGAACGCTGGGATCGCCGCGCTTTCAGATTCGCGAGGCGGTAGAGGCCGCATATGCCTGCAATGCCGCCTCTTTAATTTTGGCATCGCGCACCGAAAAGGCCATTGCCTTTCCCGATTACGAGGATTTTTGTCTCTTTCGTGACGTTGTGCGTGTTTTTCGTGATGCGGGCTTGCATTTGGCCGAGATTGTCTTGGTCTCGGGCAGGCAGTATAACACGCTTTTGAAATACATAGAAAAGGGACTTTGGCAGGAAGCCTCCCGCGTTTCTGCCGTGGCAGCGGCAAAGGGCGAGAAGAGAAGACAAAGTGAAAAATTCTCCGCTCACATTTCCTGCGAAATGCTGGATAAGCTTCTGCTTTGTGCGGGCGGAAAGCACGCCTTGCCGATGAATGAAAAAATCAAGGAGCGCTTTTCAAGTCTCGGTGCACTTCTCGCAATGCCGTACGAGGAGCTTGTGGCGGAAGTGGGTTTTTCTTCCTCGGAGGCTGTCTTTTTGAAGCTTCTGATGCCCCTTTATGCGTATACGCAGCTTGAAAGAGCCAAAAGAAATCGCCCCACCTTCTCGACAGAAAAAGAGCTTGGCGAATTTTTCTGCGGCATTCACGCAGGCAGAGATGAAGAAACGGTTAGTCTTCTTTTGCTGGATGAAAAGAATAAGCTTATTGATGCTACTATATTTGCCGGAGGAACGGTCAACACCGTGATGGTCGTGCCGCGCATACTGACGGAGGCTGCGCTGAAGCGGCATGCCTTTTCTGTTGCTATGGCACACAATCATCCGTCGGGAACCGTAACGCCGTCAGATGCCGACGCGTATACGACAGGGCTTGTGAAGGTGGCCTTTGAGCAAATCAACGTATCGTTTCTTGGCCATTTCATTGTAAATGAAAGAGAATATAAACTATTATGAAATCGCGCTAAATTTGCTTTATTTATTCGTTAAATATGGTAAAATAAAGTAAAGACAGCGCAGAAAAGACGAAAGGAGGGCTTGTGCATGGAAGACATAAAGAAAATTTTGATTGCGGACGATGAGCCCGAGATTCGTAAGCTTGTCTCCCTTTTGCTCAAAAAGAAGGGATATGCTGTTAGCGCCGTTAAAAACGGTGCAGAGGCAGTTGCCGCCGTTGAGGCTAACGCAGACTTCGATTTGATAGTTCTTGACATTCTGATGCCTGATTTATCGGGTATTGAGGCGGCAAGACAGATTCGCCTCCAATCCCCCGTTCCCATTTTGTTTTTAACCGCCAAGTCCTTGGAGGAGGATAAGGTTCTTGCCTATACCGCCGGGGGAGACGATTATCTTGTCAAGCCCTTTTCTACAACAGAGCTTTTGCTCAAGGTAGAGGCGCTTATTCGCCGTTATCACATTTATCGCGGTAAGGCTTCTGCCAAGGGTGTGCAGCTTGCTGCGGGCATTTCCGTTGATTTTGATGAGCATCTTGTGTATCGCAACGGTGAAATCGTTGACCTTCGCGAAAAGGAAATTGCTATTTTGACCTACCTTGCAGAACGGCGCGGTCAGGCCATTGATGCCAAAACGCTTTACGAGGGCGTTTGGGGGGAGATGGCGTTGCCCTCATCGGGAAACACTATCACCGTGCATATTCTGAATTTGCGCAGAAAGCTTGAGGAAAATCCATCCTCGCCCCGTTTAATTCGCACCGTTTGGGGAAAGGGGTATCAGGTTGACTGAAGTAAATTCCGAGCCCAGAAAGAAAATTCATTCTCTCGATTTTCGTTTTATGGCATTCTTGATGCTCTATGCCTTGATTGCCATCGTGCTTTTTTTGACCGCGCATCGCGTCATTTTAACCTATATTGAAAATTCCTATCTTTCCGAGGAAGAAAGTCGCGCAAGAGAAGAGCAATATGTGGAAAATCTGCAAAAGTACGTGGAAACGGGCAAGCTCACCTTCAGAGATACGCAGAAGATTGCCGTTTGGGTGCGCTTGAACCCATACATATATTTAAGCCTTTACCGCAACGAAGTCCTTTATTTTTCGGGCGGCTTTTTGCCGGAGCACACCGAGGAGGGCGAAAAGACACCATCCGAGCCTTACCCCATAGAGCTGACGGACGGTGTAACGATATATGCGACCCTCATTGATTTTACCGAGGAGATTTATTACGATTTCTCATATGCGTTCAGCGCCTTCATCGCCTTAGCCTTCTTTTTTATAGCGATGTTTATCTATTTCAGACGCATCACGCGAAAAATATCGCGCCTTGCGAGTGGCGTTTCAAAAATCGGCGCGGGCGAGCTTGAAGCGTTAACGCTCCCTAAGGGTAAGGACGAAATCACCACCCTTGCGGATGACGTCAATCAGATGTGCGCCTCCATTCGTGAAAAGGCCGTCAAGGAAAGGGAAGCGTGGGAGGCCAACGCAGGCCTGATAACCGCAATGTCGCACGATTTGCGCACGCCTCTGACCGTTTTGATGGGGTATCTTGATATCATCTCCATGCAAGAGGAGCTTTCGCAGGATACCAAAAACTACTTGCAAACCTGTAAGTCAACCGCTGAAAGACTCAAGCGCCTTTCGGACGATATGTTCCTGTACTTTTACGTTTTCGGGACCTCGGAGTTGAAGAGTGAGCCGGATTATTTTCCTGCCGCCGTTTTGCTCGACCAGCTTCTTTCCGAGCATTTGGTTTTGCTCTCGGAAAAGAAATATACCGTTCATTGTGATGAAATCAGGGAAGGCGTTTTGATTTATGCAGACGCGGCCCTGCTTTCCCGTGTGATAGATAACCTTTTTTCCAATATTTTGAAATATGCGGACAGAGAGAAGCCCGTTTCGATTTCCACCAAGCTTGAAAACGGCGTGTTCCGTCTTTTGTTCCACAATGAAATCTCTCCCGTTAAAAGCGAGGCAGAAAGCAGCGGCATTGGAACAAAAACCTGTGCCAGAATGCTAAAGGCAATGGAAGCAGACTATGTAATTAGAGAAACAGAGGAGGCGTATGACTCTGAGCTTGCCTTCAAGAGTCGGTTAGAAAATGACAGTATTAGAGTGGATTAATTACATTTTAGGTGCGCTCTTTATGCTGATGTATGCGTATCAAGGATTTTATATGGTGGTGTCCATTCTTGGTAAGCACAAGAAGCAAAAGGAAGCCGTTTTGCATCGTATTGGCGTTTTGATTTGTGCCAGAAACGAGCAAAGCGTTATCGGCAACTTGATAGAGAGTGTCAAAAAGCAGGATTATCCTGCCTCTCACTTGCAGGTTTTTGTTTGCGCTGATAACTGTACGGATGAAACGGCAAGCGTTTCGCGCGAGCACGGAGCGATTGTTTATGAGCGCCACAACCTAGAAAAAATCGGAAAGGGCTTTGCTCTCAAGGAGCTTATCTCTCATATTGATGAAGACTATGGCAAGGATGCTTACGAGGCTTACTTGATTTTAGATGCCGATAATATCCTTGAAAACAATTTCGTTACGGAGCTGAACAAGACCTACTCGAATGGCTACCGTGTCGTCACGAGCTACCGCGATTCCAAGAATTACGGAGATAACTGGGTTTCGGCAGGCTATTCCTTGCAGTTCATGCGCGAGGCAAAGTATCTGAATAACGCAAGAATGCTGCTTGGCACATCCTGTGCGGTTTCCGGCACGGGCTTTATGTTTGACGCGCGTTTGCTGGATGACGGTGGCTGGAAATGGTTTCTTTTGACGGAGGATACGCAGTTTACGGTTCATCATGCCTTGCAGGGCGATAAAATCGGCTATGCGCCGAATGCCGTTCTCTATGACGAACAGCCAACCTCCTTTTTAACCTCCATTACCCAGCGTATGCGTTGGGCCAAGGGTCAATTTCAGGTGTACGGTAGATACGGCTGGAAGCTGTTTACCCATATGTTCAAGCGCGGGGGCTTCGCCGCCTATGACCTCTCCGTCAATATTTTCTATACCTTCCTGCTTTCGACATTGAGTATTCTTTATAACATCGTTACCATTGTTGTAGAGCTGGCGCTTGGAGAATCGATACTCGGCGTCTTGACAGGTCTCGGTGTCGTTCTTGGCGGGGTGTATTTAGGCCTCTATTTTATGGGCCTTTTAACAACCATAACAGAATGGAAACGCATACAAACGCCCGTTCGCAAAAAGATATGGTTTACCTTTACCTTCCCCATTTTTATGATGTCCTATTTTCCCATTGCCATTTATGCGCTCTTCGTGCGCGTGCATTGGAAGCCCATTAAGCACACCAAGGTTCATTCCTTGGAGGATATTTATAATCAAGCAAAGAAATAAGCGGATAAACCGTATAAAAAAAGCCGAGGCCAAAACAGGCCTCGGCTAACAAAAAAGGCTTGCCCGACGCTCGCAGGAGCTTGGGCAAGCCTTTTTCTATGGCTTACTTTACTTTTTCTTCCAAATAGTTTACAATGTCGCCAACGGTCAGAAGCGTGTTCAAATCCTCGTCCTCGATGACGATGTTGAATTTGTCCTCGCAGACCAGAATCAAGTCGGCAAGCTCAAGGGAATTGATGCCGAGGTCGTTGGTAAGCTCTGCCTCAAGGGTGATGCTGCTTTCTTCAACGTTCAGCTCATCAACCAACAAATTTTTAACCTTTTCGAACATGGGGGAATCCTCCTAATGAAATTCTTTATATCAATAAAAAGTTAACAGGGAAGGGGTTATTTTACCTTGTAGCGCTTGATTTTACGGCTGGAGGTCTTCTCAAACTCCTCAAAGCGCACCTCGGTGTCCGTCATATGCTTGAAGGAGGGCAGCTTCTTGTTGACCTCGCGCACCGCGTCCTTCATCATAATCTCGATTTCCTCTTGGGTCTTGTCGGCGAAAAGAGGAGAATCCATATTGGGAACCACAATGGCAGTAATCACGATTTCGCCCGCATCGTTTTGTCTGCCGACAACGACAGATTCCAGAATGGCAGAATTGCGGGAGAGATGCTCCTCAAGCTCCTCGGGAAAGACGTTCTTTCCGTTGGAAAGAATAATAACGTTCTTTTTGCGGCCGGTGATAAAAACGTAGCCCTTGTTATCCATAAAGCCAATGTCACCGGTGCGGAACCATCCGTCCTCAGTAAAGACGTCGCTTGTGGCTTCCTCGTTCTTGTAGTAGCCAAGCATAACGTTTTCACCCTTAACGAGAATTTCTCCGGTCTCGCCGTTTGCATCGTAGTCGATTTTTACCTCACAGTTTTGAACGGCAGTGCCCACGGAATCAAACTTAACCTTGCCGGGTCGGTTAACGGCAACCAAGGGAGCGCACTCCGTAATGCCGTAGCCGTTTAAAACGGTAATACCGAAATGATAGAAATCCTTGATAATCTCCGTGCTGATGGGAGCGCCACCGCAAATGATGCTGGTTAAGTTACCGCCAAAGGCCTGCGTGATTCTGCCAAAAAGCTTCTTACGGACATCAATGCCAAGGTCAAGAAGGCCGGCATTGACCTTCATCGCGGTGCGAACCTTCTTCTCCATGCCTTGCTTGCGAATCTCTGCCCAGATTTTCTTGTGCATCGTTTCAAGGAAGAGAGGAACGAGCATCAACGTGTTAGGCTTGAAGGCGGCAAAGTTTTTCAAGGCGTGACGAATGGCGTCGTTGATAAATACGTGCGCACCAATGTTGATAACAGCCAAATGACCGCAGGTCATTTCGTAGGTGTGGTGCGGGGGAAGAACGGAAACCAGCGTGGTTTCGTCATCGCAGGACATCGAAAGACAGGAAGAGTTGGTGGCGGCTGTCAGGTTGCGCTGAGAGAGCATAACGCCCTTGCTCGTGCCCGTGGTGCCGGAGGTGCAAATCAGGGAGCACATTTTATCCATGTCAATCTCGTGCGAGAGATATTCGTTGTTGCCTGCTGCAAGCTCCTCCTTACCCATTGCCAGAAGATCCTCGTAGCGCATAAAACGCTTGTCAGGGAAGGGAACGTTCTCTTCGGGATGGATGGCAATGAAGTGCTTGATGCGCTTCGTGGAGGCGGCGATGGCCGCAATGGATTTGTTCATAGCGGCGGTGTAGAAAAGAACCTCTGCCTCAGTAAAGTCAAAGAAGCCGCTGATGTCGGAAAGTGCAATGTCCTTGTCAAGAGGAACGATAACGCCACCGCCGTTGACAACGGCAAGATATGTGGTAATATAAGCAGGATGAACCTCACCCATAACGGCGATATGCTTTGTTCCAAGGCCAAGATGATAAAGCGCTTGACCGAGGGCGTTCATATTGCTCCAAAGCTCGTTATAGGTATATTGCTTCGTTTCTTGGTTCTCAATATAAGAGTATAAGGGCTTATCTCCAAACAGCTCTGCGCTACCCTTGACCAAATCGCGAAGGTCTTTGGTGACTTTGGGAGGCTTGGCTTTTAGGTTGTTTACCATTCTCATAAATCAAGTATCCTTTTTTATCAAGCTTTCGCAGTATTGTTTATGGCATGCTTTTGCGTGTTTCAGATGTTTTAAGAAATAAATTTGATTGTCAATGGCCAAAAGGCCGCAAAACACTAACTTATTATACACGAAAACGTAGCATTTGTCAATAGAAAAAAATTTTGCCCGCATATTCGGCTTTTTTGTTGACTTTGCCGACAAGAAATGCTATAATGATATAGTAAAATATTATACCCTTTTTTAAGGATAAGGATGAAAGAGGAAAGAAAATGGAATATTTGGAATATGCTTGGATGGCGGTTTTGGTTATCGCCGCTATTGCCGAGGCTTTAACCACGCAGCTGGTTGCAATATGGTTTGCCCCTGGCGCTCTCGTTGCTATGATTCTCGCCTTTTGCTCCGTAAGCCCTTGGGTACAGCTCGGCGCGTTTCTGGTTTTGACGGTCACCTTCTTGGTTCTGGCACAGAAGGTGTTTAAAAAGCTCTTTAAATTTGATAAGGAAAAATTCAATATTGACGCCGTCATCGGTGAAAAATGTCTCGTGACCGAAAGGGTGGACAATCTTGCGGGCGCGGGCGCGGTTAAGGTAAAGGGCTTGCAGTGGGCGGCGCGCTCCTTGAACGAGAGTGAAACCTTTGAGGTGGGCGACACGGTCGAGGTTATCGCTGTTGAGGGCGTAAAACTGATTTGTAAGCTGTATCGTGCGAAACAATAAAATCAATACATAAAATATACAAGTGAAAAGGAGAAAAAGAACATGACTGGTTTGGTTGTTGCTTTGGTTATTATCGGCATTTTGCTTGTCGTCATTCTGATTTCTTGTATTCAGATTGTACC
Organism: Eubacteriales bacterium; assembly: GCA_045124835.1. Lineage (GTDB taxonomy): Bacteria > Bacillota > Clostridia > Oscillospirales > CAG-272 > UBA1740. The sequence continues at coordinate 189 of JBGVMO010000170.1, read as the reverse complement.
GCAGGCGCACGCATACGTTGTTGAATATCTGGGAAGCTACCGTGCAACCTGGAAAAACGGCATTCACCTGAAGATCCCCTTCTTCGAGAAAATCAGCAAGAAAGTTACCTTGATGGAGCAGGTAGTGGATTTTCCGCCCCAGCCCGTTATTACGAAGGATAACGTCCGTATGCAAATTGACACGGTCGT
>JBGVMO010000169.1:0-32188 GCA_045124835.1 Eubacteriales bacterium | reverse complement strand
CGAACTCCGAAGCACGAAAAAACGGATGATTTTTTTGTGATGCGAGCGAAGATAAGTATGGACTTATCAAGGGAACAGCGCGGAAAAAGCGCCGCTTTTTCGGCTTCAGAGCGGGTTCGATTTAGGTTGCGCTTGGCTAACCAAGAAAAGAAAAAGCCTCCCTCCCAAAAATCGGGGAGGGAAGCAGGGGTGCTTTTCGGTTACGGCTACTTAAAAGGTTCTTTTCAGCTCGGCAATGCAATCGGCGCAAAGAAGCTTTCCCTTATAGGAAAGAAGATTGCCCTCGGCACCGCAGAAGGCGCAGTTTGGCTCATAGCGCTTTAAAATGATGCTTTCACCGTCGGTGTAAATTTCCACCTTGGTTTCCTCTTCCATACCAAGCTGGCGGCGAAGCTCCTTGGGGATAACAATTCTGCCCATATCGTCTACCGTACGCATAATTCCGGTGTCTTTCATAGTAAGTATCCTTTCTTTTGGCCGTTTGGCCAATCTCATCGGGGTTTGATTGCCGCTTCAAGAGACAGCGCACATATTCTACCATAATTCGCAAGGAAAGTCAAGAGAAAAATCGAGACTTGTTGTATTTTGTCAAACAATAGACGAGGAAAGAGAAAAATGGAATTAAAGGAGCTTTTTCCGTATTTGCCGAGGGCGCTTGTCGAGCGCCTCTTGGGGAGTGCGAGCGGAAAGAACGTTGCCGAATTGCGCTTGCGTTTACATAAAAACGCCTCTCTTTCCGTTTACCGTTCAGGTAGGCTTGAAAGCCTCACCTTGCCGTACGCGATGCGCGAGGAGGAGCTGCGAGACGTCCTTGCGGCAATATGCGGCAACTCGGTGTATGCACACGAGGAAAGTATCCGAAGGGGGTATATCAGAATGGCGGGCGGCTGTCGCGTGGGGATTGCGGGAGAGGCTGTAACGGAAAATGGGCGGATTATGCGCTTGCTTTCGGTGGAAAGCCTCGTTTTTCGCCTGCACCATAGGCAAAAGGGGGCGGCAGACGGGCTGCTTTCGGCCTTTCGCCTTGTAGGAAGGGAAAGGGCGAGTTTTCTTTTGTATGGGCCGCCGGGCTGTGGGAAAACCACCGTATTGCGCGAGTTTGCCCGAGAAATTTCAAGAGCCGAGGGCGGCAAAAGAACGGTTTTGCTTGATGCGCGCGGCGAGTTTGGGGAGTTTGAGGCGGAGTGTCGGTTGGACGTTTTAAAGGGCTATCCGCTCGGCGAGGGCATAGAAATTGCCGTCAGGGCCCTCTCCCCCGAGGTTTTGATTTTGGATGAAATTGGCAAGGAGGAGGCGGCGTATCTGGAATATGCCGTCGGGTGCGGCGTGCCAATCGTTGCCTCGGCACACGGCGGCTCGCCCGAGGAGCTTTTGCAAAGAAGGGGCGTTTCAGCGCTTTTGCGTGACGGCATTTTTCCCTATCTGTATCGCGTGGGCGCAGAGGGGGTGGAGCGAACGGAGGCACTATGCAGGGAAAGGGCTTGATAAAGGGCGTTGGATGTCTTTTGCTACTGCTTTTGACCCTCTATCTTGCGCGCGCGCTGTCGCAAAAAAGGAAGCGTCGCCTTTATCTTTCCGAGGGGCTGTTGCTTCTTTTGAACCATCTGTGCGCCAGCCTCTCCTCTGCCTCCTTGCCTCTTTCGGCCATTTACGCCTCCTTTTATCATGAGGGGTTGGCGCAGGTTGGCTTCCTTGCGGATTTAAAAGAAGAGGGGCTCGCCTATGCCTTGGAGCGTGCGCGCGAGGTGCTTTGCTTGACAGAGGAGGAGCGCGCTCTGTTATGCCCCTTTGCTAAACGGCTCGGCAAGGGCTTTCTTGCAGAGGAAAAGGCGCTGTGCCTCTATACCGCAGAGAGCTTTGTGCGACTGTATCAAGGGCAAAAAGAGGCTTTTTCAAAAAAGCATAGGGCAGAGCAGGCGCTTGTTTTAACGGGGGGCCTTATGGTTATCTTGCTTCTGCTTTGATAAAGCGGAAAAGGAAAAGGAAATATGGATATAGGGTTGATATTGCGCGTAGCAGGGATTGGAATTTTGGTAACGGTGACCTGCCAGATTCTTTCCAAGGCAGGACGGGATGAGCAATCTCTTTTGGTTGCCTTAACGGGAATGGTTTTGGTGCTTTTGATGCTTGTGGAGCAAATCGGAAATCTGATTCTTGCCGTGCAGGCGGTCTTTGGGCTTTGAGCGTGGCTTTGGCTTTGGGGCTTTCGCTGTTGGGAGCGGTGCTGTTTTCGTTGCTTCGGGAGCTAAAAAGCCCGTATGCGCCCTATGCGGCTATTGCGGCAGGGCTTTTGGTGCTTTTGTCTCTTTTCGGTAAATGGGAGAGCTTATCGCCGCTCCTTGATTTTTTTGAAAGAGCGGGGCTTTCCGAGCCCGTGCGCTTGGTTTTGAAGGTGCTTGGGGTGGGGTATCTGACGGAGATAGGCGCGGATGTCTGTCGAGAGCTTGGGGCAGAGAGCCTTGCCTCCCGTCTCTCCCTTTTTGGCAGAATGGAGATTTTTTTGCTTTCGCTTCCCTCCTTGGAGAAGCTGTTTGAGGCGGCGCTGTCGCTGCTGGGATAAAAAAGAAGGTAAAGCAATGAAAAGAAGCGTAGAAGCAAAAGGTGCTCTTTTTCTCTTTCTTCTTTTATGCCTTTTCGGTCTCTTTGCGCTTCCTGCATCGGCAGAAGAGGAAAAGGGTGTAACGTGGGAAAAGACGTGGGAGGAAATGCCCGATTTGGTGAAGGATGCCTTTTCGGGCGTGCCAAGTGAAGACACGTTAAAGGAGGCACTCGGCTTTTCACATCTTTTTTCTCTGATAGCCGCGGGCTTCACCCAAGAGGCAGAGGGGCTTTTTCCCTCCCTCTTGCGCCTTTTCGGCTTGACGCTGCTTTTTGCGGTTGCAGGGAGCTTTGGAGAGGAAAAAAACGGTGTTCTTTCTATGCTAACGGCAGCATTTTCGGTCTTCACCTTTGATATTCTGTGGGGAAGCGTTGCGCGCGTTGCTTCCTTTTTGGAGGACATCGGAAAGCTTTCCGTTTCCTTTTCGCCGCTCTTTGTCGGGGTGTTTGCCTCGGGCGGCGCAGAGGGCACGGCGATGGTGGCAGGGGGAGGCTTTGCGGCCTTTTTGTCCGTTTTGGAGGGGCTTTGCACCGGGGTGCTTTTGCCGCTTTTGCGGGTGCTGATTTCGCTTTCTATCGTCTCCTCCTTGGGAAAGTCCTCCTTTATCGGAGAGCTTTCCGCCACCCTTCGCGGCGTTTATCTTTTTATGCTTTCGCTCGTTGGTGCGCTGCTCTCGGCCTCCTTGGCCCTGCAGTCGCATTTTGCCTCGGCGGCGGACACGGTGGCCACCCGTGCGCTTCGCTTCGCCGTTGGAAGTGCCTTGCCCGTGGTGGGCGGAACGGTGTCCTCGGCCCTCGGAAGCCTGACGGCGTCCTTGGGCTATATCAAAAGCGGGCTTGGGGTTACAACGGTTTTGGCGCTTCTTTTGCTTCTTTTGCCCGTGCTTGCGGAGCTTTTCCTTCTGCGCTTCGGCCTTTCCTTTTCGGCAAGCGTTGCGGGTATGATGGAGGCAGGCTTTTTGTCGGCCCTGCTCTCGCGGCTACGGGCGCTATATGATTTGATGCTTGCAACCGTTGCTATCGTCGCGCTCATCTTTTTACTCCTTTCGGGGATTTTGGCCGGCACCGCCTTGCCCCTGCAATAAACAGTAGCTGCAATAACGATAAGGGAGCAGAAGCATGGAATGGTTAAAGGCTTTTTTTGCGGTCTCGGTTCTTCTTGGCGTTGGGGGCGCTGTGGCACCTGCTTCTCCCAAAATCAGAAAAGCAACGGCGTTTGCCTTTTCGGTGCTGTTTCTCTCTGTGCTTGTGTCGGGCTTGAAAACGGAGGGACTTTTGGAGCTTTTGCGCTTCGAGGTTGGGGAAAAGACGGAAAAGGTCGAAGACGGTGCTTGGGAGAATGCGTATCGCGAGGGGGTTGAGGAGGGAATTTTGCTGGATTTGTGCGGCAGGTTTGCATTAAAAAAAGAGGAGACTTCGGTCTCTCTATCGCTATGCTATCAGGAAGAGGAGGTTTTTATCTCCTCCTTGAAGGTTTTTCTTTCGGGCACAAGTGCATTCGGGGATATTCCCGCGCTCGTGCGATATGCCGAAAGCGTTTACGGAGCGGATTGTGAGGTGGTGATTGGAAATGGGTGAGGAAAAAGGAGAGGTGAAGCGGCGTTTTTTGTCCTTTTTAAAGGGCAAGGGCTGGCTTTTGCTGCTAGCTTTGCTTGGACTTCTTCTCTTGCTTTGGGGCGGCGACACCAAAAGCGAGAGGACTGAGATAAAGGCGCTTGGGCTTTCTGAGGCGGAGGCCTATCGGCAAGCGCTGGCAGAGGAAATACGGGTGCTTTGCGAAAGCGTGAAGGGGGTTGGTGCGCCGACCGTGCTTCTGACGCTTTCAAGCGGTGAGACGGCGCTTTATGCCAAAAACAAAACCGAGTCGGGCGAAAGCGTGGCCTCGCCGGGTGGCGATGCATTGCTTTTGGGATACGCAATGCCGAAAATCGAAGGGGTTGCGGTGGTTTGCAGGGGCGGAGGCGACGTTTCCTTGCAGGCGGAGCTGACAGCCTTGCTCTCAGCCTCTCTCGGTATTCCATTCTCGCGCATTGCCATAGCGGAAGGAAATTAAGAAAAGAAAAAAGCGCTGTTCTAAACGGAAAAGAAGGGGCATAGGATGTAGTGTAGTAAATGAAGGAGGCAAACTCATGGCAAAACTAAAAATTCGCGGAGAGAACGGTCTTCTCTCCAAAATCGGCAAGAAAAACATATTGGTCGTCTGCGCGGTGCTGCTGCTTGGCGGTGCCATTTGTCTGAACTACTTTCTCTTTTATCAGCCAACAGGCAACGTAGGCTACGGTGACGGCAATATGGAGGAAAACCAGAACGCATCGGGTACTGTTATCAGCGACGCGTATTTTTCCTCCACCCAGCTTTCTCGCCGTCAGGCACGGGATGAGGCCTTGGAGGTGCTGCAAACGGTGGTAGACAGCGAGGACGCCTTAGAGTCAACCAAGGATCAGGCGCTTTTTGATATCTCCCGTATTGCGCTTGAAATTGCGCAGGAGTCGGATATCGAGGCCTTGGTAAAGGCCAAGGGCTTTGAGCAATGCGTGGCGGTTATCAGCGGCGAGTCGGTCAGCGTTATCGTGAAGAACGACGGAGAGCTTTTGCCCGGCCAGGCGGCGCAAATCAGCGAAATCGTGTATCAGCAAACGGGCATTCTCCCCACGAACGTCAAAATTCTTTGTAAATGACAGCAAAAAAGCACACCGCCTTTTTGAAGCGCGGTGTGCTTTTTGAATTTTGAAAATCAATCCTTTTTATCCGCTTGCATCGCGGCCTTTTTTGCGTAATGCTTCTTGAAAATTCTGCGGCGGAAAAGAATAAGACTGAAGATGAAGAAGCCTGCCAGCAGAATGGCGCAGGAAATAATGGCCTCCGTCAAGCCGCGCGGACAGTAGTCCAAAACGAGAAGCAGACCGCCGCCGAAGATGATGGCAGGGAGACCCGACATAACGAGGTTGGTGGCGGCAGGGGTTTTAAAGGAGGGGTCAATCTCGCGCAGAAGGATAACGCCGTTGGAGGCTGTGCCCGTCAGCATACCGAACAGGGAGAAAAACGCCTCCTGCTCATAGCCCTTGTACAGCTCGTTGGCGGCAAGACGGATGTAAACAAAGGTTGTCACGGTGCCGAGGGCGCAAATGATGCAGAGCTGCCACCACATATTGGATAAGTCATCCAGGTTAATGGCGGCAACGCCCGCGATAATCATCGTGTCGAAGGCAAGACCGCTGATGCGGTCAAGCAGATAATCGTTGACGATTTCTCTGTGCATCAAGCCCCGTTTGCGGAACTGGTTCAGCACCAGCTTGCACAGCATAGCGAAGATGGAGCCAAGCAGGAAGTTGAAGCCCCAGACTAAGGAAACGTTAACCAAGCGCATCACCAGATATACAAGACCGTATACCAGAAAGACAAGTCCTATGTTAATGGTCAGACGGTCTACCGATTCAGCGCGGGGGATTTCGTTTTCCGATATGTAATCGGAAAGCTTTTCGTCCTCGCTTTTGTCGGCGATAATCTTCAGCTTGCCGCGACGGCGCAGGATGTTCATATATACAACGCCCACGATACAAGCCACGAAGAAGCCTACCGTTGCAATAGTCAAGCCGAAGGTGGCGCCTCCCGCGAAGCCGTACTGATTTTCAAAGCTGGAGCCAAAGTTCAGCGCCTGTCCCGTTCCCTGTCCGAAGCCCAGCGCCAGAAGCACGCCGCCACCGGGGAAAAAGCCCAGGGTGACGCAGAGAATGATGGTGACGATAAGTCCCACTACCGCCTGCATAGAATACACAGCCCCCTGCAAAACGCCCGTTTCCAGAATGGTTTTGACGGGAGCCTTGTTTTGCTCCTTGCCGCGTTTCAGCGCCAAGGCGATAAAGCCGATAGCAAGGCAGTGGTAGGTGACGATTTCCATACCGCTTTGGTTGATTAAATCCTTAAAGCCGGGAATGAGCTTCAAAAGCAGAATCAGCGTGCCGCCGATTAGGGCAGAGGGCATCAGGCTCTTGCGGAAAAAGGGAACCTTGCGCCGCAAAATATTGCCGATAAGAAGTGCCGCCGCCAGAATAAAAAACTGAATGGCAAAGACCCAGACAACGTCATCGCCAAAGGACGTGAAATTAAAGGTCATAGTATTTATCTCCTTTCATCCCTGTGTCTAAAACATGGAAAAACAGCATATATTTAATAGCGTTAAAGCGCTCTTCTCCAATAAAGGAATAGGAAGCATCCTTGGTATTGACCACTAACTGTCTGCCGCCGATAACCGTAGCGGAGGTAATGGCGCCAACGGGAATGGAAAGCGCCCCAAGAGAGAGGCTCTCGGCAGTAAGGCACAGCTTTCCCGTTTCGAGCTTCTTTCTTTTTTCTTCGGTTTTGTCGTACAGGGTAACGCCATCGTCCGAAAGGGCGACCGCCTCCTTTTTGTCCGCAAAGCTCTTGACCGTTTCGCGCTGAAACGCCGCCCATTCCTCTAAGGTCTTGCAGGAAAAACGGGGGTCGGGAGAGGAAAGCAGAAGATCCTCGCGGAAATACACCGTCAGCTCGCAGGCGGAGCAGCGCAAAAGATTTCCCTTGGAGTAGAGGGTCGAGTGAGCGCCGCAGCAGGGGCAAACGAAGAACAGACGCTCGGCGTATTCTGCCCGACGGGGAGAGGTGTAGCGCTTGCCAAGGTCGGCATCCTTCACGGCAAGGGTTTCCCGAATGACACGGTACAGCGCCTCGTCCGACATAGCGGCAACCTCCTCGGGGGAGATTTCCTTCGCTACGTAGCCGCGAAAATCGCCGCGGCGCAAAGCGCCCGACCAACGGGGGTCGACTCCGAAGCCGCCCTCAAAGCGGTGCAAAAGAAGGGGGAGGCGGAGCATACGCACCAGCTGGCAAATGGCAGGGTCGATGTATAAGGGCGTATCCGTCCAGGAGCGATTGCCCTCGGGGAAGATGGCAATGGTGCCGCCCTCCTTGGCAACGCGCATACAGGTGCGGATGCAGGATACGTCAGCGGTTGCCTTGCGCTTTTTGATGGGGGCAAAGCAGAACATCAGAAGCTTGGAAATAAAGGAGCCGTTCCAGAGGGTATCGCTGGCAATAAAGTAAATGGCAGTTTTGAAGTTCATCGCCAATAAGGGCGGGTCCAACAGGGTCTGGTGATTGGATAAAATCAAAAACTGCTTGTTTTTGGAGTGGTAAACGGTTTTTTTATAGCCGTAACGCAAAGCGAGAAAGGGCGCGACCAAGGCTCTTGCCAAAGCAAAAATGACAGAGTGACGACGCTTGACGTGTCTTTTTTTCATAATGCCTCCAAACCGTTTTTTTCTTCGACTCTCGTAGCCGAACAGAGATATTATAGCATTTTTGGCTGAAAAAGTCAATAGATGGGCTTGCCAAAAGGAAAAAAACGCAAGAAGTTTTTGGCAAAACGCAAATCGCTTCTTGACTTTTGGCGCTTGCCGTGCTATGATATTACACGTATATGAATTTACTGTATTGAGGAGTGATAAAATGGAAAAACTGAAGGTTGGTATCATCGGTGCAACGGGTATGGTGGGACAGAGATTTGTCACCCTTCTGCAAAACCATCCCTATTTTGAAATTGCGGCGCTGGTCGCTTCGCCCCGTTCCGCAGGCAAGAGCTACGAGGAGGCAGTCGGCTCCCGTTGGAAGCTGGCGGCTGAGATGCCCGAGTCTGTGAAGAAGATGGTGGTTATTTCCGCAGAGGAGGTAGAAAAGGTCGCCTCTCTCGTTGACTTCGTTTTCTGCGCGGTGGATATGAAGAAGGACGAAATCCGTGCGCTGGAGGAGCGTTACGCCAAGGCGGAGGTTCCCGTGGTGTCCAACAACTCTGCCCATCGCTGGACGGAGGACGTTCCTATGGTTATTCCCGAGGTCAACCCCTCTCATATTGAAATTATTCACGCCCAAAGACGGCGCCTGGGCACCAAGCGCGGCTTTATTGCCGTTAAGCCCAACTGCTCCATTCAAAGCTACGTGCCCGTTCTGACCCCCCTTCTCAAGTACCGCCCCAAGGTTGTGGTGGCAACCACCTACCAGGCTATCAGCGGCGCAGGCAAGACCTTCCGCGAGTGGCCCGAAATGCTGGACAATATCATTCCCTTCATCGGCGGCGAGGAGGAAAAGAGCGAGCAGGAGCCTCTGCGCATCTGGGGACATATTGAGGGCGATAAGATTGTGAAGGCCGAGGCCCCCGTTATCACTACCCAGTGCATCCGTGTTCCCGTGTCGGACGGACATACGGCTGCCGTTTTCGTTTCCTTTGAGGAAAAGCCCACCAAGGAGGAAATCCTTGAGGCTTGGAAGAATTATCGCGGCAGAGCGCAGGAGCTTGCGCTTCCCTCCGCTCCCGAGCAGTTTATCACCTATTTTGAAGAGGACAACAGACCCCAAGCCAAGCTCGACAGAGATCTTTACGGCGGTATGGGCATTTCGGTTGGCCGTCTGAGAGAGGATGCCGTTTACGACTACAAGTTCGTCGGCCTGTCTCACAACACCCTGCGCGGCGCCGCAGGCGGTGCTGTTCTGATTGCAGAGCTTCTGTACAGAGAGGGCTACATCACCAAGAAGTAATAGCGGAAAGCGCTTGCTTTTTACAAAAAACAAAAAACTGCCGATAGGGTGATGTCCTTAGCGGAGAATTAACATTTTGGCAAAAGTGCAAGCATCGCATTTGACTAGTCAAACGCAAATGGGCTAAGCCCAAACCCCTATAACGACAGAAAGAGATAACAAATCGGTTCATAGCCGAAATGTTATCTCTTTTTCTGTTAGTGAAGTTTTCGCTACCGCGAAAGTGAAGTTGTGCTGCGCACAGTGAAGTTGCGTAGCTTACGCTCGCAGTGAAGTTAAGTTTGCCCACACTTCGCCGTCAGGCGAAACTTCACTCACGAAGTGAACTTCACTATCGAAGATAACTTCACTTGCCCGAAGGGCAAACTTAGTTAGCGTGATACTCCGTTAAGAGTATCACGCTATCGGCAGGTTTTTTGTTTATGAAAATCAAATCCAGCGCAGATCGCACGGACGGGGCTCGTGAATCATGGATTCCTTCAAGAAGGCAACGGCGTGCGCCAAGCCCTCCTCCTGATTCATCAAGGAGTCCTCGTGCTCGATGGAAAGCACCTTGTCATAGCCGACAAGACGCAGATTGGAAATCATATCGCGCCAGTACAGCTGATCGTTTCCGTAGCCGACGGAGCGGAAAATCCAAGAGCGGTGAATTTCGTCGCTGAACAGCTTGGTGTCCAAAACGCCGAATTTTTCGGTGTTGAGCTTGTCAACGCGGGTGTCTTTGGCGTGGAAATGATAGATAGCACCCTCCAAGGCACGAATGGCGGCCACGGGATTGATGCCCTGCCAAATCAGATGAGAGGGGTCAAAGTTGGCACCGATAACGTCGCCAACGGCTGCGCGCAGGCGAAGCAGGGTTTCGGGGTTGTAAACGCAGAAGCCGGGGTGCATTTCAAGGGCGATTTTGGTTACACCGTGCGACTTTGCAAAGGCGGTGGCTTCCTTCCAGTAGGGGATAAGAACCTCGTTCCACTGGTAGTCTAAAATAGCGCCGAAATCGTTGGGCCAGGGGCAAGTAACCCAGTTGGGCGTCTTGTCCTCGGGGCTTCCGCCGGGGCAGCCGGAGAAGGTGATAACCGTGTCAATGCCGAGCTTTTCGGCCAGAAGAACCGTCTGTCTGAAATCCTTTTCAAAGGAAGCGGCAATGGCCTTGTCGGGATGAACGGGGTTGCCGTGAACGGCCAAGGCACAGATTTCCATATGGTGCTTTGCCACGGTTTCCTTGAAGTTGGCAAGGGCCTTTTCGTCGGCAAGCAAAACCTCGGGCTTGCAATGATCGTTGCCCGGGTAGCCGCCACAGCCGATTTCAACGGCCTCAATGCCGAGGGCCTCAAACTTGGTTAAGGCCTCCTCCAAGGACATACTGCCAAACAGATTGGTTAAAACACTAAGCTTCATAATAATATCCTTTCATGCAAAAATTTGCTGATTAAACGGATGGCTTGCCAAGCGCCAAAAGGGCCTCGGCTATTTTTTTTGCGGCGCGCGGCTTTTGCAAAAGGCGCTCAGCCTCTTGCATTTTTTCGCGACACGCGGGGTCACCTAAAACGGAAAGAAGCGCGGGAAGAAGCGCCCCTTGGCTCTTGACCCAAACGGCAGCACCTGCCTTTTCCAGAAAGGCGGCGTTGCGCTCCTCGTGCCCGGGAATCGGGTTGAAAACCAAAAGCGGAACGGTCTTGTTCAGAAGCTCGGAGGTGGAAAGACCGCCGGGCTTGGAAATCATACAGTCGGATGCGGCCATCAAAAGCGGAATTTTGTCGGTGTAGCCGTACACCGTAACCTCGTTTTTGAAGGTGCGCTTGGAAATGGCCCTTTGGGCGCGCTTGTTGGTGCCGCAGACAGTCACAATATGAAGCGGCAGAGGGGATTTATCAAGCTCCTTGAGCGTTTTGACAAGGTTGCCGCGCCCCATAGAGCCCGACATGACCAACACAGTGGGCAAGGACGGATTCATCGAAAGCTGCGCTCTTGCCTCGTCCTTGGAAACGGAAAGGCTGTGCTTTTCGTGAACGGGAATGCCAAGGGGCAAAAGCTTTTCGGCAGGAAAGCCCTTGGCCTCGGCCTCGGCGCAAAGCGCCTCGTCGGGCAAAAAGAGCAAATCCAAGCGCAAGGCGTCCTCCCAGAAGGGATGAACGGTAAAATCGGTTACAAGGCCGGCCGTTTTGGCAGAAAAGGGGTGCCTTTGCTTGACCGTATCCACCGCCATGGCGGCAAAGGGATGGGTGCAAAGAATAACGTCGGGCGCCTCCTTTTCAATTTTCAGGCGAATGTTGCGAACGAGCGCACGGTTGACCGTGCGGGCGAAGGATTCGGTGTAAGAGTTTTTCTTGCGATGCTCTGCCACGGCGTAAAATTTTCCGTAAAAGAAGCGGCAGGTGTTGATGGCCAAGGAGTAGAGCATATTGGTGGCAACGCCGAGCCAGCTGCCAACGCGGAAAACCGCATCGTCTATCACGCACTCCACACCCATGGCGCACAGATGCTCAGCCACGGCCTTGGCGGCAACGTTATGTCCCTGACCCGTGGAGACGGAAAAAATCAGAACTTTCATAGCAAGGCGAGCCTTTCTCCTTGGGTGGTGGCGCAAAAATGCAAATTTGCCGCCCAAAGTATTTTTTCTTTGCAAAAAAACTTGCAAAAAGGAAGTGTATAGGTTATAATAAAAGGGTAGTAATATAAAGAAACGCGGAAGAACCGTATTCTTTTAACATTATAATACATTGCACTAAAAAAATCAAGTGTAAAAACGAAAAGGCGGCAACAAGAAATATGGAAACGATTTATACCATTCCCATTAACGAGGTCTTTGAGGAAAACCAAGCCGAAGAAGCAAAGGCCTGTCCTCTTTGTCTTCTGCGCCGTCGCTTAGAGGAAAACGAGCTTGATTTGATTCTCGGTGCCTCCATGATGGAGCCGGATACGCGCATCAAAACCAACAAGGAGGGCTTTTGCCGTCGCCATTACGGAAAAATGCTGACGATGAAGAACCGCCTCGGTCTTGCCCTGATGCTCGAAAGCCATTTGGATGAGGTAAAAAAAGGCATCTCGGACGGAGCTTTGCCCTTTAAAAAGGGTGCAGGCGCTCTTTCTTATATGGAGGCGCTCGGCTCCTCCTGTTACGTCTGCGGTCGCATTGACGGGCATTTCACCCGTATGTGTGACAATCTTGCCGCTATGTACGAGGCGGACGGCGAATTTCGCAAAAAGCTTGCGGCACAGCCCTTCTTCTGCCTGCCGCATTTAAAGGCGATGGGCGCCGCCGCAAAAAGAGTGCTTCACGGAAAGGCTTACGCGGCCTTTTGGGAGGCGGCAAGCGGCGTTTCACGGCGCTATCTTGATACGCTGCGCGAGGACGTGAGCTGGTTTTGCAAAAAATTTGATTACCGATACGAGAACGAGCCTTGGTACAATGCCAAGGATTCCATTGAACGTGCCGCGGCCTTTCTTGAGGGCGTGGAATAATTTTTAAAAGCAAAAACGGAGGAAAGGGGTAGAGTATGGTATTTGAAAAGCTTCATATGGCATTCTTTGCCTCAACGGAAAAATGCGATTTTTCCTTCGGCGTTTGCAGGATGCCGCGTGAGCAGGCGAGGGTCGCTTGGCAAGGCGTTTTGTATTTGTTTTATAACGAGCAATGTGAGGGGCTGACGGGTGCCTTACTCGAATACCGCCTTGACGACGGGCGCCGCTTTCGCCTTTCCCGTGAAGGAAGCGGAGAGTCGGTGCTTACCGCGCTTGACGGCGGCAGGGAGGAAAGCGCCCTCGTATTTGGAGAGCGTGTTTTCGGCGTTCCCTTGGCCGTCTTTAAAAAGGCTGCGCTTTTGTCTCCCAAGGAGAAAAACGCGTGCTACGGCGCGCGTGTGATGGAAGCGGGGCGGCGCGCTCTTGCCTATGGGCGAGAGGACGTGGATGCAGAAAACGCCATTCTGACCCTTACTACGATAAAGGAGCAGATTTTCGGTAAGACGGAGGGAGAGGGCGCGCTTTCTGCCTTGGAGGCGGAAAGGGAAGAGGCGCAAGGCGCCTGCCGTGCCGCGCTTTCGGACAGCGCGCTTCGATTGCAGGAGGAAAACCAAGCCATTCGCTTACAGAACAAGATAGAGGAGGCAGCGGCAGAGCACGAAAAGTTCCGTCGCTTGATTTCGGATTTTCACGAGTCTGAGACGATTGCTGCCTTTGATGCGTTGCATGAGGAGGAGGCCAAGGCTGAGAAAAAGGCAAACGAGCTTCGCCTTTGCATCAAGGCACATACCCATCAGGGCTTTTGCCCCGATGCGGGATACTTATTTGATTTGATTTCGGCAAAAAACCGCTTGGAAAAGGCAAGTGTGGCTTTTTCGGATGAAGAGGCGCATATAAAGGAAATAAGCGCCCTGCCGCCCCCCGTTACCGAGGAGGAAAGAAATCTGCTTTCGCTCCTTGAGCGCGCCGGAATGGAAAAGGCAAACGAGACCGCCACATTTTTGACGCGCAAAAAGAAGAATTCTATGGTGCTTGGCTCTCTGCTTCTTGCTGTAATGGCAACGGCGCTGGGCTTTGCTATCGGCCTCTTTGCGCAAGGAAACGGGGCTTTTGGCTTTATGACGGTCGTTCTTCTTTTGCTCTTTGCGGGCGCGTCTGCGGCCGCTTGGTTTGAGGCCTACAAGGCCGTAAAGAGACTGCAAGCGCTTTGTCAGTACTGCTTGGCAAACGATACGGAGGGGTTGGCCCTGCGTGTGCGCGAGGCGGAGGATATTTCGGCGAGAATTGCGCGTCGGTGTGAGCGTCGGTTTCAGATTGAAAGTGCGCTTTATCGCGCCGCAGAGTCCTTGGTCTTGGCAAAGGAGGCCTTCGCGAGTCTTGCCGCCAAGTATGGCTACGAGGCTATGGAGAGTAGCCACGAGACCGTTTTTGCAACCCTTTCGGCCGACGTTGATGCGTATTTAAAGGAGGTTAGCTCCTTGCAGGCTGAAAAGGAGCTGATAGACAATCGGGTTCGCAATATGCGAAACAGGCTTTCGGGCATCGGCGAGGTTGCCGTTCGTTCCCGTCTGTCTCCGCCCGACAGGGCGCGTCTGCGCAAGCTGAAGGAATCGGATCTTTTGCAGGGCGCGGCGTATTACAGGCGTCAAATGGAGGAGCTTCTTGAAAAGGAGAAGCGCTTGGAGGTCAACCGATATAGCGAGCTTTCCGAGCGTGCCGCGGCCGAATATGCCGCAAAGGCCATTGCCGTAAAGGAAAAGGAAGCGGCGCTCGCCGCGCGCGGCTCTGCCGCAGAGGAGGCCTTGCGCATTATTGGTGAGGCAACGGCGGCGCTTTCGGAAAGAGCCGCAGAAAGAAAAGAAGCGGCCTCGCGCTATTTTGAAAACGAAAACGAGGGAGAGGCGCTCTTGCTTGGCGTTTCGCTTGCTTCACTTGAACGGTTGTTTGTGGAAAAGCCGCCCGTCTTTTTTGACGGGAAGGACGGCGCATATACGTACGCCGCAGGAAAATGGGGCGAAAACGGGCAGGCCTTTCTTGCCGTATAAGAACCTGAAGCAAGAACGAGCCCTGAAGTAAGAAAACCGTTGCCTTTCGGTGTGAACGTAAAGAAGGGAGAGCTTGAAAATGGCAAAGCGTATTCTGACGGTCGGATATGCCGAGATGAAGCTGTACTTGCCCGTTGAAGCGCTGGCAAGCGAAAGCGAGACGCTTCGCGGCCTCGGCTCTGTCTCTTACGCGCCGTCGGGGCACGGCGGCAACGCCGCGGTCACCTTCGCGCAAAACGGCTTGGAGTCCGTTTTGGTTTCTGCCATCGGGCGCGACCCGCACGGAGAAACGCTCTACGGCTTTTACAAGGAAAAGGGGGTCTCTCTTTCCTCTTTGCGCGTGCTTCAGGATAAGCCGACGGCGCTCTCTGCCGTTTTGCGCGATCAAACGGGAAAGGAAAAGCACGTTCTGTACGAGGGCGCTTCCTCGGCCTTAACCGTTTCTTGTCTTGAAAAGGCCTTCAATCTTTGCCCGGACGCGCTCTATATGAGCTTGGAGCTGCCCGAGGAAATTCTGCGCTACGGAACGGATTACGCCTATCGGCATGGTATTCCCGTCTTTTTGGACGGCGTGGGGCTGAAAAAGGGCTGTGCGCTGTCGCGCCTTTCGCCCGTCACCGTGTTCTCGCCCAATGAGGAGGAGGCGCGGCTCCTTTCGGGCATTGATCCCTTGGGAACGGAGGCCTGCATTTCTGCTTGCCTTGAGCTTTCAAAGCAGCTGCAATCCGAATACATCGTATTAAAGCTTGGGGAGCGCGGCGCCTTCGTTTGCCACGGGCGCCACTTTGAAATGATACCGCCCTATACCGTGCGGAAGCGGCATTATGACGCCGTGGGAGACGCGTTTACGGCGTCCTTGGCCGCGCACTTCGTAAAAACGGGCAATATGGCGGCCTCCGCGCGCTTCGCAACCGCGGCGGCGGCCTTGACGCTGGGCAAGGAGGGAGACGGATTTTCCATTCCCACCGAGGCCGAGGTCTTGCATTTTATGGAACATCACCAGGAATAAAGGAGAAACCGTGCAACAGTTAAAAGTCAAGGCTCTTGCGGTCACAGGGCCGACGGCCGTTGGAAAAACCGCCTTTGCCATTGCGCTTGCCAAGGCGTATAACGGCGAAATTATCTCCTGCGACTCTATGCAGATTTATCGCGGTATGGACGTTGGAACGGCCAAGGCTACGAGAGAGGAGCAGAGCGAGGCACCGCATCATATGCTCGATATTTGTAACCCCGAGGAGCCCTATTCTGCGGCCGATTATGCCAAGGAGGCGTATCGCATCGCACGGGATATAGCCGCAAGAGGAAGGCTTCCCATTTTCTGCGGCGGCACGGGGCTTTACCTTGAGGCTGTGCGCACGGGGCGTCACGAAACGGAGGGGCATTCGGACGATGCCTACCGCGCCTCGCTTTTGCGCTTGGCCGAGGAAAAGGGAAGCGAGGTGCTGCATGCACAGCTCGCCGAGGTGGACGCACAGGCGGCCGCCGCCATTCATCCCAACAATGTCAAGCGCGTGATACGCGCGCTTGAGATTTATCACGTAACGGGAAAAACCAAAACCGAGCAGGATAAGGAAAGCGTGGAAAAGGAACCGCAAATGGAGCTTTGCACCTTTTGCCTCACCTTCCATGACAGAGAGCGTCTTTATCAGCGAATCGACGCGCGCGTGGATGCGATGATGGCCGAGGGCCTTTTGGACGAGGCACGGGCGCTGTACGGCGCGCCAATGTCCCAAACGGCAAGGCAGGCCATCGGCTACAAGGAGCTTTTCGCCGTTTTTGACGGAGAGGATACGCTTGAAGGGGCGAAGGAAAAAATCAAGCTTGCTTCGCGTCGGTATGCCAAAAGACAGCTGACGTGGTTTTTGGCCAAGCCCCACACCCTGCTTTATCGGGATAAGGGCGAGGAATTGGTTTCGACCGAGGCGTTGCTTGAAGAGGCGGCGCCCATCATTGAAGCGTTTATATAAAAATATCATATACCGCAAGAGTTAAGAAAGGATTATGGGTTCACAGTATGAAGGTTAAGGAATGGATTGCGAAAATACAAGAGGGTGCTCTTGAAAAATATGCCGATATGTACGAGGACGTTGCCGCGCAGACGGTGCGCTATACGGAGGCACTCTCGGCCTTTGCGGCGCTTTACGGCGAGGAAAGAGAGGTTTATCTTTTCTCCGTACCGGGCAGAACCGAGGTTCTCGGTAATCACACCGACCACAATCACGGCAAGGTTATGGCGGCCGCCATCAACCGCGATTTAATCGCCGTTGTTTCTCCTGCGGAAGAGAAAATCCGCGTGAAGAGCCAAGGATATGACGAGGACGTGGTTGCGCTTGCCGATGCAGAAAAGCCCGAGGCCTTTGCCGACTTCTCCTCTGCCTCCTTGATTGCGGGTATGGCAGGCGGCTTTTTGAAAAACGGCTACGCCATCGGCGGCTTTGACGCCTACACCACCAACGACGTTTTGAAGGGCTCCGGTCTTTCCTCCTCTGCGGGCTTTGAGGTGATGATTGGAAATATACTCAATCACCTTTATAACGGTGGCACGATTGATAACGCCAAAATTGCGCAAATCGCGCAGTACGCCGAAAATGTCTATTTTGGCAAGCCCTGCGGCCTGATGGATCAGATGGCCTGTGCTGTCGGCGGCTTTATTTACATAGATTTTGCCGACAAGGAAAGACCCGTTATGCAGCCCGTTCCCTTCTCGCTTTCCGAGGCGGGCTATGCGCTCTGCATCACCAACACGGGCGGCAATCACGCCGATTTAACCCCCGATTACGCCGCCGTTCCCGCCGAAATGAAGGCCGTTGCCGCATATTTCGGCAAGGAGGTGCTTTGCGGCATCACCGAGGCGGAAATTCTGACGAATATTCCCGTATTGCGCAAGGCAACGGGCGACCGCGCCATTATGCGCGCCTTGCACTTCGTCCGCGAAAACGGGCGCGTGGAGGCCGCCAAGGCCGCGTTGCTCGAGAAGGACGTTCCGGGCTTCTTCGCCGCTGTTTCCGAGTCGGGTCGCTCCTCGCTTTGCTATTTGCAAAACGTCTTCACCACGCAGAACGTGGCCGAGCAGGGCATCACGCTGGCGCTTGCCGTTTCGGACGGGCTTCTTTCGGGCAAGGACTGCGCTTGGCGCGTGCACGGCGGCGGCTTTGCGGGAACGATGCAGGCCTTCGTCAAGCGGTCGCTCGTTGACGGCTATGCCTCTGTGATGGATGCCACCTTTGGCAAGGGCGCTTGCATGATTCTTTCCGTTCGCAAAGAGGGCGCTATTCAGATTACGCTGTAAAAAACGGCACTGTCCGTTTTATCGGACAGCGCCTATGCTATACTGATAACAACAAAGAGTAAGAAAGGTAGATAAGACAATGGCAAAGGCACAAAAAGGCAAAGAAAAAGACGGCGTGGCTATGGATAAAAAGACCGCGCTTGAAACGGCGATTTCCCGTATTGAAAGAGAATATGGCAAGGGCACCATTATGAAGCTCGGCGAAAACACCAAAATGAACGTTTCCGCCGTTTCCACGGGCTCTATATCCTTGGATTTGGCGCTTGGTATCGGCGGCGTTCCGCGCGGCAGAATCATTGAGATTTACGGGCCTGAATCCTCGGGTAAAACCACCGTGGCGCTCCACGTGGTCTCCGAGGTGCAGAAGCTTGGGGGCGAGGCCGCGTTTATTGACGCAGAGCACGCGCTTGATCCCGTATACGCCAAGCAGCTTGGCGTGGATATCAACAACCTTTTGGTTTCTCAGCCCGATTCGGGCGAGCAGGCCTTGGAGATTGCCGAGGCTCTGGTGCATTCGGGCGCCATTGACGTTATCGTTATCGACTCGGTTGCGGCCTTGACGCCTCAGCAGGAGATTGACGGTGATATGGGCGCCTCACACGTGGGCTTGCAGGCGCGCTTGATGTCGCAGGCGATGCGTAAGCTGTCGGCGGCCATCTCCAAGTCTAATTGCGTGGTCGTGTTCATCAACCAGCTGCGCGAGAAGGTCGGCATTGCGTACGGCAACCCCGAGGTAACCCCCGGCGGTCGCGCGCTCAAATTCTATGCCTCCGTCCGTATTGAGATCCGCAAGGGTGAAACCCTGAAAAGCGGCAACGAGATTTACGGAAACCACGTGCGCTGCAAGGTTGTAAAGAATAAGGTTGCACCGCCCTTCAAAACCGCAGAGTTTGATATTCTTTACGGCAAGGGCATTTCCAAGGTCAGCGAGCTGATTGATATGGGAACGGTGCTTGGCATCGTTGAAAAGAGCGGCTCCTGGTTCTCGTATGACGGACAGCGCATCGGCCAGGGAAGAGAAAAGGCCATTGCCTTCTTGGAGGAAAACGAGGAGGTTGCATCTGCTATCGAGGCAAAGGTTCGTGCGGCGGCGCAAAGCGGCGGCGTTTCCGAGCAGTTCGAGGTAGACGAGGATTTTGATTTGGAGGGCATCGGCGAGGAGGATTAACCCCTGCCGAAAAGCACGAAAGCATATGAAGGCAAAGATAGTCGGCTTAAAACGGCTTCGTACAGGGCTTTCCCTGACCTTTGAAATTGCGGCGCCCACAGGGCGCCGCAGGCTCTCTTGCCGCCCCTCTCTTGAGGCATACGAAAGGGCAGGCGCGCCCGCGCTTCACGAAACGGTAAGCGAGGAGGCGTATCTGCTTCTTGCCGAGAAGGAGGAATGGGCGGCGGCCGAGGAGCGCGCCGTGCAAATCCTTTCGGCAGGCGATAATAGCTGCCGCGCGCTTTTGCAAAAGCTGCTTGCGCGCGGCTTTTTGCGCGAAAGCGCCGCCTCTGCGGTGTCGCGCTTGGTTGAAGCAGGATATCTTGACGAAGAGGCGATGCTCTCGCGGCAATTCTCTATATACGCGAAAAAGCGGATAGGTATGGCCAAAATTCTCCCCTCGCTTTTACAAAAGGGCTTTTCGCGCGAGGCCATTCTCGCGGCCGCGGCAAGCGCGGAAGCAGAAGGCGACTATTCCCCCGCCGCCATTAAGGCGGCGCTCCTTGCCGAAAACGCCTCGCTTTCCCCCGAGGAAAAGAAAAAGCTCCTAAAAAAGCACGGATTTTCTTGAGGCTAACAAAATTGAAAAGGTGAGGTTTTTATGATTCTGCTTTTTTGTGTGTTTGCATCACTTTTTTGTTTGTTTCTTTGTTTTTGCTCACAAGATTTGTTTATGTCTTGGTTTTTCGACTTTACGATTTTGTTTTGCACCTTTTCTATGTGCGCTTGGGGAATACGGGTTATTTATTTGATAGATAAAAATCAAAAGGAAGCGCGAAATCCTGTTGCCGTGCAAAATGCAAGGCGAGAACGAGAACGGCAGGAAAGAGACTTCCTCATAAATACAAGCCTGAGAAAAATCGACGTTGCGATTGCCAACAGAGATTTTGATGAGGTACTAAGGGTCGTTGACGAGCTGATACAGCAAACGGATGACGAGAAATATGCGCTTGAACGTCATTTCTTGATTTCCAAGGTCGCAAACAAGCTTTTCTCTATAAGAGCCGAGGAACCAAATGCTGCCCAACTTTGTCTAGTCCTATGCCGTTATGATTTTGAAAATATGCCCTTTACAATTCGCAAGATAAACGGTTTAGATACTTCGACCGGCGACATGCTGGACAGCCCAAGTAGGCTGTATACGCCTTCCTTGGCGGCTACGGTTTTGGAGAAAAACGGAGATATTGCCGGCGCTATCGAGGTTTGCAATATGGCAATCGGATGGAATGCGCTGGATTTAAACGGCTTTACGTTTCGCGAGAGAAAAGAGCGCTTGGAAAAGGCGCTTGCTGACTGAAGCATGGCTTTCTTACATAAATTGCTTTGTGAAGCGCGATTTTCTAAAAAAGGTGCAAAAACAAATGAAAACTTTTTGTGAACACGCTTTACATATAAAAAGAAATGTAGTATAATACGCAATGGACCGTTTACTCGGGTTGCGGCGCTTCACCCGTTCGCTTTCTGAGTTTGCGGCAAAAATAAACAGAAAGGTGAAGAAAAATGTTGCAGAAGGAAACCAAGACCGCGCTTATCGAGACCTACAAGATCAACGAGCGCGACACCGGCTCTCCCGAGGTTCAGGTTGCTATCCTGACCGAGAGAATCAACACGCTGACCGAGCATTTGAAGAAGAATCCTAAGGATTTCCATTCTCAGAGAGGTCTTTCTCAGATGGTTGGCCACAGAAAAAATCTTCTGAACTACTTGGCAAAGAAGGATATCGAGAGATATCGTGCAATTGTTAAGAAGCTCGGCCTGAGAAAGTAATTTTTTCGGGTATGCAGGGGGTGCCGCAAGCCTTGTAGCACCCCCTCGGATTTTGTTTGTAAGAGGCAAACGGGGAAGTAGCAATTTATATGGGCCGAAGGCTTCGACCTGTATAAAATGCTATATCCGCTGTTGCCTTTGCATAAAAAAGAAAAACAGAAAGGAACTTTACCATGTTTGAGAATTACAGAAAGTATGAGTATGAGTACGCAGGCAGACCCTTGAAGATTGAGGTCGGCAAGGTTGCCGGTCTTGCCAACGGCTCCTGCATGATTTCCTACGGTGAGACGGTGATTTTGGCCTGTGCGACCGCATCTGCCGCTCCCAGAGAGGGCATTGACTTTTTGCCCTTGTCCGTTGACTATGACGAGAAGATGTACGCCGTGGGCAAAATCCCCGGCGGTTACCTGAAGCGCGAGGGCAAGCCCTCCGAGAAGGCCGTGCTCACCAGCCGCGTTATCGACCGCCCCGTTCGCCCCTTGTTCCCTAAGGATCTGCGCAACGACGTGGCTCTGTCCTTGACGGTTATGGCCGTTGACCCCGACTGCTCCCCCGAAATCACCGCGATGATAGGTGCCTCCGTTGCCCTTTCCATTTCCGATATTCCGTGGAACGGCCCTATCGGCGGCGCGTTCATGGGCCTTGTTGACGGCGAAATCGTCGTTAACCCCACCGCAGAGCAGAGAGCAAAGAGTGACCTTGAATTGACCGTTGCCGCTTCTATGGAAAAGGTTGTTATGATTGAGGCCGGCGCAAAGGAAGTGTCTGATGACGATATGTTCGCCGCTATTATGAAGGCGCACGAGGTTATCAAGGACCTTCTCGTATTCATCAACGGCATCATCGCAGAAATCGGCAAGCCCAAGTTCAGCTATGCCTCCGGCGAGCTTGACCACGATATGTTTGACGAAATTTTCGCTTACTGCGAAAAGGGCGTTATGGAAGCCCTCGATACCGACGATAAGACGGTTCGCGACGCAAAACTTCAGCCCATCACCGAGGACATTATGGAGAAGTTCGGCGAGAAGTACCCCGATTTGTCCGTACAGCTTCCCGAATTGATGTATAAGATTCAGAAGAAGATTGTTCGCCGCTGGCTCATCAACGACAAGAAGCGCGTTGACGGCAGAAGAATGGACGAGATTCGTCCTCTTGCCGCAGAGGTTGACCTTCTTCCCCGCGTACACGGAAGCGGCCTTTTCACCCGTGGACAGACGCAGGTATTGACCATTGCCACCCTCGGCACCCTGTCTGACGCCCAGAAGCTCGACGGCTTGGATGAAGAGGTAAGCAAGCGCTATATGCACCATTACAATATGCCCGGCTACTCTACCGGTGAGGCTAAGGCTCTCCGTAGCCCCGGCCGCCGCGAAATCGGCCACGGCGCGTTGGCTGAGCGTTCTCTCGTTCCCGTTCTTCCCTCTGAGGAAGAATTCCCCTATGCCATCCGCTTGGTTTCCGAGGTTGTTTCCTCCAACGGCTCTACCTCTCAGGCATCTGTTTGCGGCTCTACCTTGGCCTTGATGGCAGCAGGCGTTCCGATTAAGGCGCCCGTTGCAGGTATCTCCTGCGGTCTTATCACCGAGGACGATGGCTCTTGGACCACGATGATTGACATTCAGGGTCTTGAGGACTTCTACGGCGATATGGACTTTAAGGTAGCAGGTACCCACAAGGGTATCACCTCCATTCAGATGGATTTGAAGATTGACGGCTTGACCCCCGAAATCATCCGCGCCGCTCTTGAGACCACCCATAAGGGCAGAGACTATATCATTGACGAGTATATTCTGAAGGCAATTCCCGCACCTCGCGCAGACGTTTCTGCGTATGCGCCCAAGATGATCACCATGCACATCGATCCCGATAAGATCCGTGAGGTTATCGGTAGCGGCGGAAAGGTTATCCAGAAAATCGTTGCTGACACGGGTGCCAAGATTGACATTGAGGATGATGGAACCATCTTCATCGCCGCTGTTGACCGCGATTCTGCCGACAGAGCCAAGGCTATCATCGACGCTATCGTGTTCGAGCCCGTTGTTGGTGAAACCTATGACGGCGTTGTTACCCGTATCATTCCTATCGGTGCGTTCGTTGAGTATGCGCCCGGTAAGGAGGGAATGGTTCACATTTCCAAGCTCGCTCCCACCCGCACCGAAAAGTGTGAGGACGTGGTTTCGGTTGGCCAGCAGGTTCGCGTGAAGTTCCTCGGCACCGATGAGAAGGGCAGACAGAACCTTTCTATGAAGGACGCCAACTAATTTTAAAAAGCAAAGCAGAGAGCAGCCGCAAGGCTCTCTCTGCTTTTTTCATATCATTATATGGGTGAAAACAACAAATATGGGCTGAAGCAATAAATGGTCAAATCAACCGAAATTGGCTTTGAAATCCGCGTAAACGGCGTCTCGCAGACGGGGCTGATAATAGGCCTCTTGGGGATTGAGCATGTGGTGTGCGTAAAAATAGGAAAGCCCCGTTTCGGGGTCGGCAAGCAGGGTTGCTCCTGCCGCTCCGCCCCAGCCAAATTCACCAACGCTGCCGCCTGAGCCCGATTTTTCGGCATCCATCATCGTGCGCACGCCAAGACCGTAACCGTAGCCTCTTAAATGCGCCCAGTTGAACGAGGGCAAAAGTTCGTCGGAAAGCTGATTTTGGTGCAAAAGCGCAACGGTTTCGGGCGCAAGGATACGGATGCCGTTGTGGGCGAGGCCGCTATTTGCCAAGGCATCGGCCAAAAGCGCCATATCAAAGACGGAGGAAATGATCCCTGAGCCACCGCTTTCGTAGGCCGAGCCGAAGGGCATCGTGCAGGCCTTGCCAACGTTGACCCATTCGCCGTCGCCGTCGGGCGTTGCCTGCTGGTCGGCAACCAAATCTGCACCGCTTTTCTCCTCTTGCGGCGCGAAGCGGTACTGCGCGGCCGTCTTCTCTTCGGTTTCGGGAGTGGCGATGAAGGTGGGGGAGAGGGCGCCTATCGGTGAAAATACGTGATTCTTCATGTATTTGCCGAGAGATTCTCCCGAAACGGCCTCTATAACGCCGCCAAGCACGTCGTGACAAAGGCTATACGCCCAGCGCGATGAGGGCTCAAAGTAAAGCGGCTCCTCCGCCAAGGCGTTGACGACTGAGGATAGAGGCGCTTCGCCGTTCGTTTGTGTGCGCGCGCGAGCAACGGCACTTCCGTTCCAGTCGTATGCAAAGCCGGCGGTCATGGTGAAAAGATTCCAAAGGGTAATGGGCGCCTTTGCCTCGCGAAGCGTGCCGTCCTCACCTCTGACAAGCATATGGCGGAAGGCGGGAAAAATATCGTAAAGGGGCGTTTCGAGTGTAAAGAGCCCCTTCTCCAAAAGCTGAAGCGCCGCTGTGACGGTGGCTACCTTGGTGCAGGAGTAGATGTTGAAAAGCTCGTTTCCTTGCATCAGGCGACCGCCTTCAAGGTCGGCATAGCCCGAAGAAAAGGAGAAAATCTCTTTTCCGCGGTAAAACACCGTGATGGTGTTGCCGGGAATGCGCCAAGCGGTCAGATGCTCCATAAATGCGCGTGTCGAAGGAAAATCCATAAAGTACCTCTTTGTAAACGAATATTTACATTATTTTCCGAGATAAATTAAAAGAACGCTGATGTCCGCAGGGTTAACGCCGCTGATGCGCGAGGCCTGTCCGATGCTCTTGGGCTTGATGGCCTCCAGCTTTTGCGCGGCCTCCTTGCGAAGCCCGCGAATGTCGGCGTAGCAAATACCGTCGGGAAGGAGATAGTCCTCAAGCCGCCGTTGCCGCTCGGCCTCCTTCACCTGCCGCTTCAAATAGCCCGCGTACTTAATTTCGATTTCTGCCGTTTGGGCAACTGCCTCGGGCAAAGCGGGGCGTGTCGGGTCGACAGGGGCAAGCGCCGCGTAGCTAATCTCAGGGCGCCGCAAAAGGTCGGCCAAATGAATGCCCGTCTGTAAGGGCACGGAGCTTAGCGAGGCAAGAATTTCGTTAACCTCTTCGCTTGGTGGAATGACGGTTTTCTCCATACGCGCCATTTCAGCCTCAATGGCAGCCTTTTCCTGAAGGAAGGCGGCGTATCGCTCCTCGGAAATCAGTCCGACACGGTAGCCAAGCTCGGTCAAGCGTAAGCGGGCGTTATCCTGCCGCAGAAGCAGGCGGTATTCCGAGCGCGAGGTCATCATACGATAGGGCTCCTTCGTTCCCTTGGTGACAAGGTCGTCGATGAGCGTGCCGATATAGGAGGAGTCGCGCGTTAAAATCAAGGGATCCTTGCCCAGAATGGAAAGGGCGGCGTTGATGCCCGCAATAAGACCCTGCGCGGCAGCTTCCTCATAGCCCGAGGTGCCATTGAACTGTCCTGCGCCGTAAAGGCCCGAAACGGTCTTAAATTCAAGCGTCGGGTAGAGCTGTAAGGGGTCAGCGCAATCGTATTCAATCGCGTAGGCATAGCGCATAATTTCTGCGTTTTCAAAGCCCTTTAAGGAATGGAGCATCTCTCTTTGCACCTCAATGGGCATCGAGGTGGAGAAGCCCTGAATATACATTTCGTCCGTATCTGCGCCGCAGGGCTCAATAAAGAGCTGGTGGCGCTCCTTGTCGGCAAAGCGCACGATTTTGTCCTCAAAGGAGGGACAGTAGCGCGGGCCTGTGCCGCTGATATTGCCCGAATACATCGCGGAGCGGCGCAAATTCTCGCGCACGATGGCGTGCGTTTTTTCATTGGTGTAAACGATATGGCAGGGAATTTGCGCAATGGCGTTCAGAGCCTCCTTGTCGGTATAAAAGGAAAAGGGGGTAATGGTCTCTTCGCCCGATTGCTCCTCCAAGGCGGAAAAATCAATGCTTCGGCCGGCCACGCGCGCGGGCGTTCCCGTTTTAAAGCGCATCAGGCGAAGCCCCGCCTCGCGCAAGGAAAGAGAAAGCGCAGGGGCGCTCAAGGAGCCGTCCGGCCCTGCCGAATAGGTGATATCACCAACGAAAATGGCAGAATCAAGGTAGGTACCCGTGGCAATAATGACGCGCTTTGCCTCCCATTCCTCCGCAAGCGCCGTCTTTACGCCAATCACGCGGCGACCGCACGCGGCCTCTTCGGTTAAAAGGGCGGTGATTTCCGCTTGCACGAGGCGAAGGTGCGGTGTTTTTTCCACCGTTTGCTTCATGATCTGCCGATAGAGCATACGGTCGGCCTGTATGCGCTTGGAATGAACGGCGGAGCCCTTGCCGAGATTGAGGGTGCGCGATTGCAGGGTAACCCTGTCAGCCGCCCGACCCATTTCGCCTCCTAAGGCGTCAATCTCGAAAACGAGATGCCCCTTGCCCGTGCCACCGATGGAGGGGTTGCAGGGCAGGTTTGCCAAGGCGTCAAGATTCAGGGTGAAAAGCACGGTGTCAAGACCGAGCCTTGCCGCCGCCAAGGCGGCTTCAACGCCTGCGTGGCCCGCGCCAACCACTGCAATATCCGTCATTTGCTTCATAAGCTGTCCTTTCGAATGGAAAAACGGTTGATTTTCCTTTATATCTATGGTATACTATCCGTGTACTGCGAAATATAGTTGGCTATATTGTACTATTTTTCTCGGCTTTTGTCAATGGAAACTTGAAGGGAGGATGCGGCAAATATGAAAAAGGACGAGCTGACTGCTCCCATTCTTTCAGCCTTGATGGGCGAAGAGGATTTTTATTGCTTTGACGTCAGAGAAGATCTTCCCTCCACCAACGTAGCCCTGAAGGAAATCGCGCGGCAAAGCCCCGATATGCCCGAGGGCCTCGTTCTGATAGCCGAGCGTCAAAGCCAAGGCCACGGGCGCTACGCGCGCCATTTTTCCTCGCCCAAGGGCGGCGTTTATATGAGCATTCTTTTGCGTCCGCGCCTTCCGCTTGAAAAGGCAACCCTTATAACCGCGGCTGCGGCCGTTGCCGTTGCCGAGGCGGCCGAGGAGCTGACGGGGCTTGATTTTTCTATCAAGTGGGTCAACGACGTATATAGAAACGGCCGCAAAATTGCGGGTATTTTGACCGAGGGGGGTGTTTGCGCCTCGGGCGACCTTGCTTACGCGGTTCTTGGCATTGGCCTTAACGTGTTGCCGCCCGAAACGGCACATCCTGAGGCGATTGCCTCTCTTGTCGGACGGGTTTTTGAAGAGGAAAGCCATGCGCCCGAAAATCCGCGCGCCTCTGCGATTGCTTCCGTTTTAAAGCACTTCCTTTCCTATTATCGCCGCCTTTCCGAAAAGGGATTTTTGGAGGGCTACCGTGCGCGGTCACTTCTCACGGGAAAGCGCATCAGCTTTGAAGAGGAGGGAAGGGAAAGAACGGCCACCGTTCTTGGCATCGACGACGAGTGCCGCTTGACCGTTTGCACGGAAGAGGGGGTGTTGCGCCACCTGCAAAGCGGTGAGGTGCAGCTGACAGCCTTTTAAAATTTCGCGCCTTTGGCGCGGTGGAAAAGATAAGAAAAGAGGTAAAAAGACCTCTTTTCTTTTTGCCCGATTTAATGAAAACTTTTTGTGAAGACGGGCAAATTCTCTTGCTTTTTACTTGACAGCGGGCGAGGGAAAAGGTATAATATAATTGGGTAAATTTTGAGGTGAGGCGCGCTTTTGCACCCACCCGAACAATAAAACGATAACGTGGAGGTTTTTTCTTATGTACGCAGAATATCAGGATAGCTTAGGCTTCCTTTCTGCCTTTGATGAAGAGGTAGCTACCGCAATGAAATTGGAGCTTGGCAGACAGCGCGGCAATATCGAGCTGATTGCCTCGGAGAACTTCGTTTCTCCTGCCGTTTTGGCGGCTATGGGCTCTGTATTGACCAATAAATATGCAGAAGGATATCCCGCACACCGCTATTACGGCGGCTGTCAGTTCGTGGATATCGTTGAGGATTTGGCGCGAGAAAGAGCCAAGGCGCTTTTTGGCGCGGCGCACGTAAATGTGCAGCCTCATTCGGGCGCGCAGGCCAACCTTGCCGCTTATTCTGCTATTCTGAAGCCCGGCGACACCGTTATGGGTATGTCGCTGGATGCAGGCGGCCATCTGACGCACGGCGCTTCCGTTAATATGTCGGGCAAAATTTATCATTTCGTTCCCTACGGCGTGGGTGCCGACGGCTTTATTGATTACGATGCCGTTCGCAAGACGGCCAAGGAATGCAAGCCTCGCTTGATTGTGGCGGGCGCATCCGCTTATCCCCGTGCCATTCGCTTTGATATCTTTGCCGATATCGCCAAGGAGGTTGGCGCTTACTTTATGGTAGATATGGCGCATATTGCCGGCTTGGTTGCCGCGGGCCTTCATCAGAGCCCCATCCCCTATGCCGATATCGTAACCACCACCACGCATAAGACCCTGCGCGGTCCGCGCGGCGGTGCTATCTTCTGCACCGAGGAGCTTGCCAAGGCCATCGACAAGGCCATTTTCCCCGGCGCGCAGGGCGGCCCCTTGATGCACGTGATTGCAGGCAAGGCCGTTTGCTTTGGCGAGGCGCTCAAGCCCTCCTTCAAGGCATATCAGACCCAGGTTGTCAAGAATGCCGCCGCTATGGCAGAGACCTTTATTTCCGAGGGCATCAATCTGGTAACCGGCGGAACGGACAATCACTTGATGCTGCTTGATTTGCGCGGTACGGGCATCACGGGTAAGGTTTTGGAGGAACGCTTGGACGAGGTGCATATCACCGTCAACAAGAACGCTATCCCTGCTGACCCTGAAAAGCCCACCGTCACCAGCGGTATCCGTGTTGGCGCGCCCGCAATGACCACGCGCGGCTTCTGTGAGGGTGAAATGAAGGAGGTTGCCTCCTTAATAACGATGGCCGTTCGCGATTTTGACGGCAAGAAGGACGAAATTGCCGCAAGAGTTGCCGCTCTTTGCGAGAAATTCCCGCTTTACGAGGGATAAAATAAGCCTTTTGAAAGCAAGAAAGGAGGCTCCACAAAATGAAATGTAAAAAATGCGGAGCAGAATGGGAGGCCACAGGGCAAAGCCTTGCCTGCCCCCGCTGTGATACCGTTGCCACCTTGCAGCCCAAGGAACAGCAATTTCTTTGGGAGGAGGTAAAGAACGCAGAGCAGCTGCAGGACAGAGCCCTTCGCGCCGAATGCCTTGCGCAGCTTGCCGCCTTTGGTAACAAAAAAGCGCAGTATCTGTACGGTGAGGTTCTTCGCACGGGAGACGGAAAAGAAAAGAACGTGACGGATGCGGTAGTCTGGTATAAGGCCTCCGCAAAGCAGTTATATGCCCCTGCCGCTTATCAGCTTTTCTGCGCCTTGCGCGATTACAGCTTTGGCTCCTCCAAGCGTATGAACACCTTTTGGCTTTGCGTGGCGGCCGAGTTCGGTTCTGCCCCTGCGGCCTATGAGCTTTCCCGTTGCTACGAGGTTGGCGACGGTATGGAGGTTTCGCACCGTTATTCTCTTTATTGGTTGACCCGTGCCGCAAAGGCAGGGGAGAAGGAAGCCGCATTCAAGCTTGCCAAGATGTATGCATCGGGCGACGGTGTGGAAAAGAACGTGGCGGTTGCCCGTTCCATCGTTGCCGAGGTAGTGCCGCATTCCTTGGGCGAATTTTTGTTCGTCAAGCGCTTGGGCAAGGGTGAGCGTGTCGCCATTCCCGATATTGATATTCCCAGAAGAGAAGAGGACAGGTTTGCCCTCGGCCTTCTTGCCGAAGAAGAGGCAGAGCCTGCGATAGCCGCCAATATTTATTTTCTGTGCATTCGCGCAGGAAACGTCAACGCCAACTACAACCTCGCGTGCTGCTATGCGGAGGGCAAGGGCGTTGCCAAGGATTACGCAGAGGCGCGGCGTCGCTTTGAGGTTGCGGCAAATGAGGCCGAGAACGTGGACGCTATGATGATTCTGGCCGACTACCTGATTCACGGAACGGGTGGTGATATGGACAAGGCTGCCGGCGTTGCTTATTACGAGAAGGCCGTTGCGCTCGGCTCTGCCGAGGCAGCATACCGTTTGGCCGAGGAATATCGCTACGGTGAAGAATCCGATATGGGCAAGGCGTACCGTTGGTACGAAAAGGCTGCCGCGATGAAGCACGCAAAGGCCAAAAAAGAGGCCGACGAGCTGCGCGAGAAGATTGCCATTCTGTACGATAATGCCGTTGCCGCACAGCAGGCAGAGGAATACGATAAGGCCTTTAAGCTGTATGCCTTGGCCGCCAAAATGAATCACGCAGGTGCTTGCTACCGTCTGGCGCAGATGTACCAGAACGGCGTTGGCACCAAGCGCAATATGCGCCGTGCCGTGTATTACTACAACGAGGCCTCAAAGCAGGGTCATCTTGGCGCTGTTTACTGCCTTGGCGTTTGCTATTTCAGAGGCGAGGGCGTTCCCTGCGACTATGACGTTGCCAATAGGCTCTTAACCATTGCTTCCAAGCAGGGCTATGGTGAATCTGCGCAGATGTTAGAGGAGATGAAGCGCCGCCGCCATATCAAAACGGGCAGAAAATTCTATTCTATTTCCACCGTCTTGTATCGCCGTGGCGAGCTTGGAGACGCTATCCGTTTCCGTTCTATCGCGGCACAGCTCGGCTATGCCCGTGCGATGTACGTGATGGGCTGTCACTATGAGTTTGGTGACGGTGTTCCTCTTGACAGAGACAAGGCGACTGCCTGGTATTCCCGTGCCGCTAAGGCGGGCTTCACGGGCGAAAGAGGCAACGTAAAGGGGGGCTTCTTACACGCGCGCAAGGAGCTTCTGCGCCATAAGCAAGAGCAATAAAAAGCAAGAGAGCAAATCGGAAAAATCCGAAATGCTCTCTTTTTTCTTTTATAAGAAAAGCGGGCGAAGCTGCTTTGCGCCGAGTGCGGCGTTCAGGCAGTCGGACAAATAGGTAAAATCAGCCACGAGCGAGTGCGGCTTTTTATCGGGGTCATCCTGCCGCATCGGCACGAAGTAGACCTGCTTGCGAAGCAAAAGCTTTGCAATGTTGGAGAGGTTAGCGGACATCGAATCGTTGGAGGCTAAGGCAATCAAGAGGGGTCTGTCACAGCGTAAATGCGCCTTGGCCGCCATTGTGACGGGGGTGTCCGTAATACCGTTGGCGATCTTGGCAAGGGTGTTGCCTGTGCAGGGGGCAATTACGAGTGCCTCCAAGGGCATAGCAGGGCCAAGCGGCTCGGCGTCGACAATGGTGTGAATGGGCTCTCTGCCGCCGCAAAGCCCCGTAACCGCCGTTTTGAATTCCTCCGTTTGCCAGAAGCGCGTGTTGGTGGTATGCACGCTGGAGGAAAAAATGGGCAAAACGTCAAAGCCGTCCGCTCTTAAACGGCGCAAGGCGGCAAGCGAGTGGGAGAGGGTGCAAAAGGAGCCGCAAAAGGCGTAACCAATCAATGTAATCCTTCCTTTCTGAAAAAGGCGGAAAGAACCTCGTACATCGCTTCTCCTGCGGCAACGGGGGCAAATTTTCCCGGCAGGGCAGGCAGAGAGAGAATGGGGTGCGCCTCGTAGCCTGCAAGACCGCCGCCCAAATCAACCACAAGGGCGTTTGGCGCAAAAACGGTTTTATCAAAGATGGCAGAGGGGACGGTGTTGAAAACCAAATCCTCCTCGATGAAATCTGCCTCTCGCCATTCCTTTGCCCGATACCCCAAAAGCGCAAGCCGCGTTCTGACCTCGTGGCGCCTTGCGTATACGGT
The DNA here is from genome assembly GCA_045124835.1 of Eubacteriales bacterium. GTDB lineage: Bacteria > Bacillota > Clostridia > Oscillospirales > CAG-272 > UBA1740. Next base: position 608 of record JBGVMO010000169.1, on the reverse strand, counting down.
AACGGGAACGCCGAAGCCCGAAAGCGCCTTAACGAGAAAGGTGGCAATTCGTCCGTAGCCGAAAACGGCCGCTTTTGTGCGATAAAAGCCCCTTTTCGTTGCTGAAAGCGCCGCGGCAATGCCGCCCTCGGCCGTCAGCGCCGCGCCCACGAGCGCTAAACCCTCGTCTGAAAGAAGGTCATATGCCAAGGGGTGTCTGGCCAAAAGGTCGGCGGGTAAAGCCCCGCCAAGCAGAGGCACCGTTTTGTGCTCTAAAAAGAGTGAAAGCGGAATATCCGTTCCCGAAACCCATTCCTTATCGCGAAAGGCGGGAGTCGGAAGAACGACAGCCTGCGCGAAGGGGAAAATTGCATCTTTATCGATGGAGGGGAGAGAAGCAGAGAGACCGCAAACGCGCACCTCGTGCCCTTCCTTCGCCAGTAGCTCTGCGGCAACGCGCATACGGGCATCGCCGCCGATGAAAACGATTTGCATAACAAAAGCCTTTCCGCATAAAGTTGGCGCATAGCGCCACAGTACAGTATATGCGCGAGGGGGAGGCAAGTGAGAAGGGAAGAGTGAAGAGTGAAGAGTGAAGAGTGAAGAGTGAAGAGTGAAAAGAGAAAAGA
>JBGVMO010000168.1:0-16559 GCA_045124835.1 Eubacteriales bacterium | reverse complement strand
CGCCTTCGGTGTTGCCGCCGCCTTCGGTAGAGCCTCCTTCTTCGCTGCTACCTCCACCTTCATTTCCGCCGCCTTGGCCGCCGTTACAGGCGATTAAGACGAGGGATAACAGACATACAAACAGAAGCAGTAAGATTTTTTTCATTGATTTTACTCCTTTTTATTATGTTATGTTAGTCCAAGGGGTCCTTGAAGCTTTCGTAAAGCGCAAAGGGATAAACGAAGAAAGAGCAAGCCATACCGAGCGAGATGGCCAAAAGGCCGAACAAGATGCTGATAAGGGTGCTGATGATCCAGAACAGGATTTTAACGCTGATAAAGAACATACAGCCGTCAAAGTCTAATTGGAAAATGATACCGGGCATACGAACGAAGCCCCAGCTGAATACCGTTGCAATCATAGAGCCAACGAAATTGTTGCAGAGAATGACGCAAGAAAGCATGGTGAAGAGAAGAACGCCTGCGATGACAAAGTAAATAAAATTGGACCAGTTTTGCGAATTGATGGCAAGCCCGAGGCCAAGGCCGACAGAAGCGGCGCAGGCGAGCCCGCCCCAAACGAAAGAATGTGTTCTGAGTGACATAACAAGCTCCTTTATATAAAATTGTATCACAATTATACACCCATAGGCGATATTTGTCAAGCCATAGGTGATTAAAAAGTAGACCTATGGGGGATATAATAGAGGTATAAAGTGTGGAGGTTTCTTCTATGGGTGATGAAAAGCTTTTGAAGGAAATGGGCGCGAGAATCAGCGGAAGAAGAAAGGAGCTGAATCTGACACAGGAAGCGCTTGCAGAAAAAATGGACGTTTCCATTCAGATGATTTCCAATCTTGAGCTTGGCAAGAAAGCTATCAGGCCCGAAAATCTTATCAAGGTTTGTGACGCTTTAGGGGTCAGCGCCGATTATATTTTGCGCGGTAGCCGTTCGGAAGGAGAGACACACGGCTTTATGGCGGCGTTTGGCGCTTTGCCGTATGAAAAGCAAATGCTTTTAGAAAAAATCGTGCTGACATGGATACCGTAATTCCACTTAGACAAGAAAAAATGACAAATGAAAAGAGCAAGAGTAAAAGGAGAAGCTCCTTCTGTTCTTGCTCTTTTTAGTTTTGAAGGCAGGCGAGGCCTGCTTTTTTATCGTGACAGGGTCGGGTCAAGCTTGAGGGCGGGGAAGTATTTGCAGAATTCCTTGATTTCGGCGGTGTAGTCGCCCTCGATTTCGACAAAGTGGTGGATGTAGGGGCCGTCAATGATTCTGTCCTCGACGGCTTGCAGGTTGTCAAACTCGCCCCAGAGGTACGTGCCGTGGGTGACGGGGCCCTCGGTGGTATGGCAGACGAGGGGGAGAATCATATAGTTGCCGTCCTCCTGGTCAAGACGCGCGACGGTGTAGGTGCCGTTTTTGGCGCGGAACCATTCGCGCTGGTTGACAAGCTCGGCCTCGCAATCGGGCGCCTTCTCGGAGAGGGGGAAGGGGCCGCAATGCCAAAGCAGCTCGGCGTTTTTGTTTTCGGGGTGGCGCACGGTGAATTCGCCAAAAAGGGGCTTGCCCTTGCCGAAGGAGGCAGACTTGAGGAGCGCCATCGTCAAGGCACAGTGCATATCGCTTTCGCAGGCAACGAGATATCCAAGGTCGCCCAAGAGGCCGTAGACCGCGCAGGGCGCAAGGCCGTCAAAGAGCAGGGGCGTTGCCGTCCAGCATTCCGCGCTGATGACGTCAAGGTTGAATTCCTCGTACAGATGCTTGTAGACGGCCGCGAGGGTGGCCATGCTCTTGACGTACTTGGGGGTCAGCTCGTCAAGCGTGAAGTTGTGGTTGAAATAGGCCTCGTATTCGGCGATTTCCTCGGGATAGAGGGAGGGGGCGGCCTTCATCCTTTGCTCAATCATAGCGAAGTTGAGGGCGACGATGCGGATGCCGAACTTGGACATCAGCTCGCTTTCGTTCCAGATGACAGAAAAGAAGGGGGTCGGACGCGAGCCGATTTGTCCGATACGCATGCCCGAAAAGTTCTTGACCATACAGGCAACGCGCGCGAAGCGGTCAAAGCCCTCCTTGAATTCCTCGCTCTCCACGCGACAGCAGGGCAGATGGGAGAAGGGGATGTGGTATCTCTGGAACTGACGGGAAACGCCGAAAAGACCGCATTGAGAGTCGGTCGGGCGCATTCCGTGCTCGTAATATTCATCGTCAAGCGGCGCCCAGAGAAGCACGGGCTTGCCAAGTGCCTTGGCAATGTCGGCGGCGGCCTCCTCGTTGCCGAAGTTACAGTTGATAATCATCACGGCGTCAACCTTCTCCTCGCGGAAGCGCTCGATAACGGCGGCCGCCGAGGCGTCGTCGAACACAAGGTCGGCAATGCCGATGCCCTTGTTGTCAACGAAGGTGACGTTCTCGTTTGTAAAGTTTTCTTCGATATAGGCGGTAAAGCGGTGGCCTCTTTCCTCGGCCGAGTGCCAGGTTAAAAAGGTGCCCCTTGGTCTATCGGTGGTGTTTCGTCTCATCGCCACAAGACCGATTTTTACCTTGTAGTCAAGCATAGCGTTTCTCCTTTAAAATTCATCGATTACGCCAAAGTCCGCATAATCGAAAATGGGTGCATTTTTGTCGGGGTTGACGGCAATGACCGTTCCTGCGCGCTCAATGCCGACAATATGGTGAACGGCGCCCGAAATACCGAGCGCAATATAGACGGGCGGGCTAACCATTCTTCCCGTCAGGCCAACCTGCTTTTCGTAGGGTGCAAAGCCGTTGTCAACGAGCTTGCGCGAAACGGCAAGCTCAGCGCCGAGAGAGTCGGCAAACGCCTGCACTTTGTCAAGCCTATCCTTGACGCCGAAGCCGGCGCCGACAACGATTTGACCGCCGCCCTCATTCGTGCGGACGGTTGCCATGGCGGGTAGGGTCAGGCTTTTGATTTTGGCAATGACGCTGCCCGAAAGGGCAGGGCGAATCATCAGAAGGCGGCCGTTTTCCACCTCAAGCGCCGTGCAGTCGGCGCAAAGGCCGAGAGAGAGGCGTGCGGCAACCCGCGCGGCCGTTGCCTTGGAAAGCGGGTCGCTTCCCCAAAGCACCGCCGTTGGCTTGCCCTTGGCGATTTTTTCGGCCAAGTCCGCTACATCGGTCAAGGAAAGCACCGTGATATCGTCGCTGACGCTTCGGGCGAAGGCAAGCGGCGCCTCGGTAACGGTGAAGACCCTTTGCAAGCGCTCGCCGCTTGCAAGAGGAAGGGGGGCGGGTGCGGTCTTTGCAAGCGCCTCCTTTATAACGGCCGAAAGCTCGGCTCGTTGAATAAAGCGACAGCGGCGCCTGCCCGACTGATTCTCGCGCGTTTGTAAAACGCGGGTCGGAGAGCCGCAAAGACCGCACTTCTCGGGGTCAGCGCCGATATCCTCGGCCGAAAGGGTTTCCACCGCCAGCTGTCTTGAGCGCAACGAGGGAAGGCGCAAAACGTTCTTTTTTTCAACGGTAACGAGAGCAGGGAGCGCAAGTGGGATTTCTGCTTCGTCTCTTGTTTGGCAAAGAAGCCCATCAATGCTTGCCTTGGCGTCAAGCACGCCCGTCAATAAGGGGAGTGACAAAAGCTCGGCAAGCATCGGGCCCGTTTGCGCGGTGTCACCGATTAAGGTTTGCCGACCGCAAAGCACCAAATCGGGCGAAAGCTTCCTTATGGCAAGCGAAAGGGTGTAGGCGGTAGCCAAGGTGTCTGCCCCTGCAAAGCGCTTGTCGGTAAGAAGCACGGCCCTTTTGGCGCCAAGCCGTGAAAGACGGGCAAGAAGCGCCTCTGTCGAGGGAGGCCCCATGGACAAAAGCGTGATTTCTGCGCCCGTGATGCGAAGGGCGGTTTCGTAGGCGGAGGCGTCGAAGGGGTTGATTTCCCCGTCCTGTCCCTGCCGCAAGCATACCACTATTTTCATAGCAATCTCTATTCCGCCGCAAGTAGCGCGGCACAAAGCAAAATGATGTAAACAGATGTTTACATTTTATAGCAGAGCCTTTGGAGGCTCTGCTGCTTTTTATTCACCTTGGTAAATGGGCGCCAAGGCATCGTGAATCTTTTTATAGCGCGCAAAAATTTCTCTGTATTTTTGGGTGTTTTCGGGGTTGGGATAGGTAACGTCCTTTTCCTTGACGCAACGAGAAATCGCATCCTTGGGGCTCTTGAAGATGCCAAGCGCAACGCCGGCGAGCATCGCCGAGCCAAAGGAGGAGTCGGCGCTTTCGGTGGTTTTCAGCACCATACCCAGCGCGTCTGCGGTTATCTGCCGCCAAAGCTTGCCCTTTGCACCGCCGCCGATGAGGGTGGCTGTGCGGTTATAGGAAATGCCGAGGCTGTCAAGATAGAGCTTGTTGTCCAAGAGAGAAAGCGCAACACCCTCTAAAACGGCGCGGGTGAAGTGCGCCTTGGTGTGCGTGGCGCGAATGCCCGTGAAGCTACCGCAAAGGGCAGGGTCGGCGTAGGGCGTCAGCTCGCCGTTGATGTAGGGGTGATAGAGAAGCCCGTCAGCCCCCGGTGCGATTTCAGCCGCGCCCTCATCGAGCGCCTTGTAGTCGCCGCCGAAGGTATCTCTGTAAAAGCGATAGGAGGAGGCCGCCGCCTTGGTGGCCGTTCCCGGATACCAAAGGCCGTCTACCACGTGCGAGTAGTTGACAAGGTGTCTGTCGGGGTGCGGTGCGTCTGTAATAACGCAGATTCGGCCTGCCGTTGCAAGCTTCACCGTTACGTCGCCGACCGAGGAGGCACCCGAGGCAAAGACCTCCATCGCCGTATCCGTCGTTCCGCAGATGACGGGCGTTCCCTCGGCAAGTCCCGTTTTTTCGGCGGCCGTTTTCGTGACCGAGCCGATAACGTCGGTCGGTGCAACGATGGGCGGCAGGGCGGCAGGGTCAATCCCCGCAAGCGCGCAAAGCGCCTCATCCCACGCCTTCGTTTCGCAGTTGTAGAGCATACTGCCCTCGGCTTCAATGTAATCGGTGCAGAAAACACCCGTCAGAAAATAGCGGATATAGTCCTTTTCAAAGAAAACATACTTGATTTTCGCGTGAAGCGCGGGCTCGTTGTTTTTCAGCCAAAGAAGCTGCGGAAGCGTCCAGATGGTATCGGGCTTGTGATAGGTTTTGGCAAAGATTTCCTCGCCGTATTGCTCGCGCAGAAGGGCCGCCTCCTTGTAGCTTCGCGTGTCCGTCCAATGCATTGCGTGGCGAAGCGGCTTTTTTTCACCGTCACAAACGAGGGAGGTGTGGGTTGCCGAGTCCACGGCAACGGCGGCAATATCCGTAGCGGCAATGCCGCTTTTTTGCAAAACGGTCTGCGTGCATTCGATAAGCGCCGCAAGCCAATCCGAAGGATTTTGCTCGCAAGCCCCCGCACAAGCGTGCAGCGTGGGGTACTCCACCGTATGCTCGGCCACGATCTGTCCGATTTCGGAAAGCAGGGTTGCTTTAGCCGCGCCGCCGCCGAAATCAATTCCTAAAAGATGCGTCATAGAAAGCTCCAATCCTGTTACGCAAGCACCGTGACGGTGTGCGGAAAACAAAATTCCTCGCCTGCGGAGAGGGCGCTGATACCTTCCTTGTGGGAAAGCTCGCCGTCTGCTTCGGGCGTGTCCTGAAAGCCGTTCCAGGGCTCAAGGCAGATAAAGGGTGCGTTTTGCTTGTGCCAGATAACGAAGTAATCGGCCTTGGGAAAATCAATCGAAAGCGCGCGGCCTGTCTTGCGGTTGCGCAAAACGGCACTGCGAGAGACAAGCTCCTTGAAAACGAGCGCGTCCACGGTGAAATATTTTTCGTAAAGCGGAAGGGTAGCGGTGTCCTTGATGATGGGCAAGCGCTGACTTGAAGCAAGATTGCCGTACAAAACGAAGGCGTCGAGCGTTTCACGCTCGGGGAAGATTACGTCATAATCCTCGATTCCCTCGGGGGTGTAATAGGCCTCGTGCGCGCCGACGTTGAAGTACATCGTTTCCTTGCCGAGATTTTTGACGCGGTATTCGATAGAGAGTGCGCTTTCCTTTAATGCGTAGCAAACGCGAAGCTCGTAGTCAAAGGGAAAGCTCTTTTTCGTTTCCTCGTTTGCACGGTGCAAAAGCACGGCGCTCGTTTCGGTGAGGCTTTCTACCTCAAAGTCCATAAAGCGCGCATAGCCGTGCTTGCCCAGTGTATAGCGCTTGCCAAGATGGGTGTACGTATCGTTCTTAAGTCCTCCGCAAATCGGAAACATAATGGGAGCGGAGGGGGCCCAGACTTCCGCCCTTCCTTCCCAAAGGTACTCCTTGCCCTCGTGACACAGGCTTTTCAGCTCTGCGCCGCGCTCGGCAATTTTGACGGTCAGTCGTTCGTTTTTCAGTTCAAGCATTGCGCGCCTCGTTTCTCCGCGACTGCGGAAAGGTGTGTTATTTTACCCAATCGTGTATGGGGTCGTTAGAGCGGTTAAAGCCCTGATAGTCACCCGCCATCAGCCAAAGGAAATAGGTCTGGTAGCCGGGGGTGGAAACGGTGGTGTGGTAGCCCTTGGGGAATTCCACCAGCTCATCGTTCTTCACGCGGTAGGCCTCGTCGATTTCTCCGTCGGCAGTATACAGGCATTGCACCGCAAAGCCTTGCTCAGGATCAAAGAGGAAGTAGTAAATCTCTTCGGCAATGCACTCCTTGGGCATATTGTCCTCATCGTGCTTGTGGGGAGGGAAGCCTGCCCAGTTGCCCTCGGTGCAATAAGCCTCGCCAACGGTTAACACCTTGGCGTTGGTGGTGCCGTCGATAATAAAGCTGGTTTCTCTTTGGAAGGGTACTCTGCCGAGCAGCTTCAAGGGCACTCTGTCGCCGCGCAGAAGCTGGGGCTCCGTTTTTACGGAAACAGGGGTGGCACAGACGGCGATTTTGACTGCGTCAAGCGCCTCAATCGTACAGCTTTCCTCCATAGGAAGATAAAAGCTTTCGGCGCGGCGGTTTTCAAACACCGTCATTCTGTTGCCAACGTTTTCCCATTTTTCCTTGCCAACGGTCACGTTGCAATGACCCTCAAGCATAATGAAGGCCGTTTCCTTGTCACCCGTAGCGAAGGGAATAGATTCGCCTGCGCCAAGCTCAATGATGCCGAACTCCAGCTTCTTCAAGGAGCATTCGCCGATTTTACAAATGGGGGTGTAGCCCTTTTTGGGGGTGTAGGTCTTTTTAAAGTTCATATCCGTTCTCCTTCATATAGGTTTTGACAGAGGCAAAGCTCGGAACGCTCTCACGCGCACCGATGCCCATACACTTCATTGCGGACACGGCGCTGGCAAAGTGACAGCATTTTTCGTAGCCGAAGCCCTTGACAACGCCTGCGGCAAAGGCACCGTGAAAAACGTCGCCCGAGCCGTTGGAATCCTTGACCTCTGCGGGATAAATGGGGTAATACACTATCTCTTTTCCGTCATAGATAAGGCCGCCGCGCTTGCCCTGCGTGACAACCACGATTTCGGGGGAATAGGTGGCAAAAAGCGCCTTGGCGGCCTCCTCGGCGGTGGCGGCACCCGTATGGCCGAGTGCAAACTCCTCGGAGGGAATCATAATATCCGTTTCGGCAAGAAGGGCAGAGACGCCCTCGTAAAGACCGCCGCAATCATATAGCACCTTGGTGCCCGATTCTTTGGCGATTTTGGCCGCTTCGACGGCCGCAGAAAGCTCGTTTCCGTCAACCATCAAAAGCGCGGCCTCTCTGATTGCCGTCTTTTGCGCCTCGGAAAGCGAGAGGGGCGGAAGGTTGCCCTTGTCAAAAACGCAGGTGCGCGCCGTGGTGTCGGCCGAAAGCCAAAGCACCGAGGCGAAGGAGCGGTAGCCGTCCTTGATTTCGATAAGAGAGGTGTCAACCCCGTATTTTTCAAAGTCACCCTTTAAAAAGCTGCCGCCGCTGTCGCTCGACAAAACGCCAAGGTACGCCGCCGCCTCACCGAGCTTGGCGGCCGCGACAAGACCTGTCGCAGTAGGGCCGCCGCCCGCAGCCTTGGAGCCTGTGGCGCGCATCTTGGTATCCTCCTTGGGATAGGAGGGAAGGGTATAGAGCGTATCAAACACGCAAGCGCCGATTCCGACTATTTTAGCCATATCAGTCAGCCTTTCCGTTTGCGCCCACGAGCTGAATGCGCGATTTACAGAAGGCGGCAACCGCCTCAATGGGCTTTTTCATAAAGGTGTCAATGGCAATGGGTCTTTCGGGGGAATTGGCAACCTCCTTGCAGGTGTCAAGGAAGGAATAGCAAAGGTCGGTGGAGAAGTTCATCTTGCGGATGCCTGCCTTAACGGCCTTCTTGATTTCTTCATCCGGAACGCCGCTTCCGCCGTGCAGAACCAAGGGGGTGCCGTTTGTTGCCTCGCGGATGGCCTCAATACGGGCAATATCCAGCTTTGGGGGCTTCTTGTATCTGCCGTGCGCCGTGCCGACGGCAACGGCAAGACAGGCAACACCCGTTTCCTCCACGAAGCGCTTGGCGTCCTCGGGGGTGGTGAATTCGTCCATTTTGTCGTCCTTCGTGGTACCGATGTGGCCAAGCTCGCCCTCTACCTGCACGTCAAGATAGCGGCAGGTGTCGGCAACGCGCTTGGTTAAGGCGATGTTTTCCTCAAAGGGAAGGGTGGAGCCGTCAAGCATAATGCCCGTTGCACCGTAGCGCAGAGAACGGGTGGTTTCAAGCTCCGAGGGACCGTGATCAAGATGGAAGCAGACGGGCACCGTGGCACGCGCCGCGGCGGCCAGAACGATGGGGGCAAGGAAGTAGCCCGTTTCCTCCTTTATTAAGCGGGGGTAAATCTGCATAATAACGGGGGCTCTTTCCTCCTCGGCGGCGTGAAGCACGCCGATAACGCTTTCCATATTGTATACGTTGAAGGCGGGAACGCAAAAGCCCCCGCGCTCTGCAATGTCAAGAATGGTTTTGAGATTGACTAACATGTTTTTTCTCCTTGCGGAAGTATTAAAGAAGAATCAGCTCTTCGATAGAGAGAATTTCAACGTCCGACTGTGCAACGCTCTTCAAGGCAACGTATTCGGAAACGCTTGCCGTTACCATTGTCTTCGCGCCAATGCTCTTGGCGTTGAAGATTCTTCTTGCTGCAACGAGCTTGATAACCTCGGGCATATACTCTGCCATCAGAATGTTGCCTGCCCAGACGGTCTCGGCTCTGTTCAAGAGCATTTCGTCAAGGGTGGCAAAGGCGGAAATCACGCGTCTTGCCTCCTCGGTTTCCTCAAGGTCGCGGGAAAGCTGGAAGGGGTCATGGTAAACCACCGTCTTGCCGGTTGCCTTGGGTGCAAGTGCGCCGCTTTCAACGAGCGAGGCCAAAAATGCCGTAAAGGTGAGGGCATTGGCATCAAGCGCAACGTCATAGGTGGGGTAGAGCTGCTTGGCGGCCTTGGCGTCGGCAGGGTCGTAGAAGACAACCGTCTTGTAGGCGTTCATCTGCAGGGCGGCCTCCTTCATCTGCGCCTTGGTTTCCTCGGCCGCGCCAATCAGAAAGTCAAGCTGTGCGCCCGAGGCGGTCTCGTTTTCCAAAAGGGTGAAGGCAACGCCTGCCTTTTCCAGAACCTCAATCGCCTTGATGGCCTCGGTGCAGGCCATATAGCGTGCGTCGGTGCCAAGGAAGAAGAGAAGGTCAGTCTTTTCTGCGTGGGCCTTGATTTTGGCAGAAAGCTTTTCGCAAAGCGCGCTCTTTCCGTAGGGATTGCCCACGGCAAAGAAATTGTCAAGAAGGGTGTTTATGTAGGCGGGAAGCTTATCCTCCAAGGCCGCCTGCAAGCGAACCTCTTTGGTGAACATAACGGGATCCCAACCCGTCACGCAATCGTGAACGCAGGCGCCACAGCCGGCGCACTCGTAAATGTTGTCCATAATTTCGGTAAGGTCAATAGCACCTCTGTTTACCATAGAGATGCCAAGCGCACGGGCTCTGGGGGTGCTTCTCTCGTGACCGGTGGCGTTGCCGATGGGGCAGATATGGTGACACATCCAGCAAAAACGGCAGGAGTCAACGTGTTGCTTGCATTTTTCAGACATTATCATAATACTACTATCCTCCTTGAATTAAAGACCCAGCTTAAAGGGGTTCATGATGCCGTTGGGGTCAAGCTGCTTCTTGATGCCCTCGAAAACCTGCATGGCAGGGCCGTACTGCTCCTTCATCAAGCGGCCGAGCTTGATGCCAACGCCGTGGTGGTCGTTGACAACGCCGCCGTGGGCCAATGCCGCGCGAACGCCGCAGGTCCAGATGGCCTGGTGGAGTCTGAGCGCTTCAACAGGGTCTTGCGGAACATCCTTGCCGTCCACGATGAAGCGGTCGTATACCATGGCGCCCCACTCGTACCAATGGGAGAAGTGCGCGATGAACTTTGCCTGCGGGAAGTTGGTTTCGATGGCGTTCTTCATGGCCCAGTAGATTTCCTCAATCTTGTCGTAGGGAGCGATGGTGTCCATCGTACCGAACATCTGGGGAATGTCCATCATATGACCGGGATAGAAGAAGGTGATCTTTTCCTTCCACCACTTTTCGCCGTACTCGCTGCCAAGGTCCTCGGCACCGTATTTTGCGAAGGTGGAGAGAAGAAGCTTTTCCTCTACCTCGACAAGCTCGCGGCAGCCCTCGATGGCAACGTTCATAAACGCGCCCTTGCGCTCAACGCCAACGATCTTCTTGATGAGAGAAGCGGTCTCTGCCTCGTCATACAGACGCATAACGGAGGGCTTGAACTTTTGCAGAAGCTCGCGGGAGGCCTGGAAGGCGCCGTGCATATCCTGGAACAAGAAGCCGCGGAAGCGTCTTTCCTCGGGCTGATCAAAGATGCGGATTTGCGCCTTGGTGATGATGCCGAGCGTGCCCTCGGAGCCGATGAAAATCTGGTTGAGGTCGGGGCCTGCGGCGTGCTTGGGGGCAGGGGAGGTGTAAATGATGTCGCCGTTGGGCAGAACAACCTCCATTTGCAGCACCATATCGTCAATCTTGCCGTACTTGGTGGAGCAAACGCCGATGCCGCGATGGGCAAGGAAGCCGCCCACGGTAGAGCAGGTCAGGGAGGAGGGATAATGCATCGTTGCCTTGCCGACCTCGTTGGCCGCCCATTCAATGTGCTTGTAAATGGCGCCCGTGCCGCACTCGATATACATACCCTCGGTGTTGACCTCGTATATCTGGTTCATTCTCTTGGTATCGAGCAGGATACCGCCGCAAACGGGAATGGCGCCGCCCTGTGTGCCGCCGCCTGCGCCCCAGGTGGTAACGGGAAGCTTGTAGTAGTTGGCGATTTTAACAACCTTGGAAACCTCGGTGGCGTCCTTGGGGCAGACGATGAAATCTGCCTCGGGCATACGGCAGCCGCGGTCAGCCCACATACGAGACAGCCAGTAGTAGTCCACGCTGTGCGTAACCTTGTCAATCTGGCGTACCGAGCAGTTTTCAACGCCAACGGCGTCTTCAAGCTCGGTGAGGATCATCGAAAACAGAAATTCGTTCATTTGATACTGCATAGAAGTACTCTCCTAAACCTTTATTTGATGGCTCTATTATAGCACACTCGCGCCTACGTGCGCAACAGAAAAACAAAAATTTTTTTTAAAATCTTGACTTTTTTTGCAAAAAATGATAAAATAATGAAAATAATTTTCATGAGGAGGCAGGAAGTGGAATCCATCGTACATAAAATGCGTTTTTCGCTATACGAAATGGGCCCGGCAGAAAAGCGGATTGCGGAATATCTCTTGCAGCACGTTGGCGAGATTATGGATTTGTCCATTTCCGAGCTTGCCGCCAGATGCGGCTGTGGAGATGCGACGGTGGTGCGCTTTTCGCGTCGCCTTGGTCTTGGGGGGTATCAGGAGCTAAAGCTTCGGATAGCCGCAGAGCTGAATGCCTCCTCGGCCATCAGCGCGGAAATTCAGAAGGGGGATACCTGCTTTGACATTTTTAAAAAGCGGGCGGTCTCTATTGCCGAATCGCTGACGAATACCGAGTCCGTCCTTGACCCTTGCGCCTTGGAGGCGGCGGCCGAGGCCATCATGAAGGCCAAGCGCATCGTGATTTTCGGGCTTGGCAATTCGGCGGCCATCGCGCAGGACGCGGCGCACAAATTTTTGCGTCTCGGTTTGGCCGCGCAAAGCTGCTGTGACAATCATATGCAGGCTATCATTGCTTCGCATCTGCACGCAGACTCCGTTGGCATCGGTGTTTCTCATTCGGGCGCCTCAAAGGATATCGTGGAGGCCATGCGGCTTTGTAAGGTTGGCGGTGCGGTGACAATCGGCGTAACCAATTACGGTCACTCGCCCTTGGCGGATGCCTCGGATATCGCCCTGTTTACAAGCTCTGCCGAAACCAAGCACTCCATACTCGGTATGAGCTCGCGCATTGCCCAGCTGACGATTTTTGACAGCATCTACACCTACATTGTTCTGAATACGGACAAGGCCTCCCGACAGGCCATTTACAACACCGAGGTTGCCTTGCAGGATAAGAAGTTTTAAAGGGTGTCTTTTCCGCCTTGTTCTGTATGGGATGGCGGGAAATAAGATAAAACACGCATAAAAAGACAGAAAGAGAATAGACCTATGAAGATTAAAATGCGCGAAATGACCTATGAGGAGGCGCTGAAGCTGCCTCGCTTAAAGCACAAAAAGCCCTTGAAGCCGAGTCGGCTTCTGGCCGCCGTTGTGCGCCTTGTTTCTGCCTCAACGCTGAAAAAGACAGGGTTTTCGTACACCACGGAGCGCATGGAGCTTGTGGATAAAAAAGAGCCTTGCCTGATTTTGATGAACCATTCCAGCTTTACGGATATGAAGCTCGCCTTCGGCATTTTTTATCCGAGAAGAATGGGCATCGTCACCTCGGTGGACGCGATGTCGGGCTTTTTGGGCAAGCTGATGCGCTTGCTTGGCTGTACGCCGACGCATAAGTACACCGCCGATATATCGCTCTTCGGCGACATCAAATATATGCTGAAAAAGAACAAAACGAGCGTTCTGATGTACCCCGAGGCAGGCTATTCCTTTGACGGCCGCACCACAACCCTGCCGCGCGGGCTTGGCGTTTTGCTGAAGCGCTTGGAGGTTCCCGTTGTGACGGTCATCACCAAGGGCGCGTTTCACCGCGACCCGCTTTACAATATGCTCCAAATCCGTGACGTGAAGGTCAGCGCCCACGTTTCCTGTATCGCAACGCCCGAGGAAATCAGGGAAAAGTCGGTTGAGGAGCTTGATGCGCTTATCGACGAGGCCTTTTCCTTTGATAACTTTGCTTGGCAGAGAGACAATAAAATTTCGGTCAGCGAGCCCTTCCGTGCGGACGGATTGAAAAGAATTCTTTACAAATGCCCCCATTGTCAAGCGGAAAATCAAATGGAGGGCAAGGGAACACACCTCGTTTGTCACGACTGCGGCAAAAAATGGGAGATGGACGAGTACGGTCAGCTTGCGGCAACGGAGGGAGAAACCGAATATCCCCACATTCCCGATTGGTATGCTTGGCAAAGGGCCGCTGTTCGCCGCGAGCTTGAAGAGGAAAGCTATCTTTTGGACGAGGCGGTGGACATTGCCGTTCAGGTCAATCTTGACGGCGTTTGCAAAATCGGCAGCGGTCGGCTGGTGCATAATGCGGAGGGCTTTACCCTGACAAGCGACGACGGCGCGCTGACATACAAGCAGTCTGCGGTCTTTTCGCATACCGTTTATTCCGACTACTATTGGTATGAAATCGGCGACGTTGTCGGCATCGGCAACAACGAGATTTCCTATTTCTGTTTCCCAAAAAGCAACGCCTCCGTGACCAAGGTGCGCCTTGCGGCTGAGGAGCTTTATAAAATGAAACGAGTCAGACGGAAGGCGCCTGACGCCTCGGTGTAACGCCTCGCAATAGGGAGCGCGAAAGCGCACGTATCCTATCAGGTAAACGAAAAAGAAAACGGGTTGAACGATACGTTCAACCCGTTTTTTGCAAAGAAGGGGCCTTTGCTTTGTCGTTATTGCGCTTGGCAGGCGTTCATTTTGCGAATGCGCCTCTTCCAACGGAAAAGATAGAAGATGGCGCGCGCCATTTCGTCCGAAAGGAAGCCAAGCCAGATGCCGACAAGGCCAAGCTTGCACAAAACGCCGAAAACGAAAGCAAGGAGAACCGAAATGCCCCAGCAGGATATCGTAGAAACGAGCATGGTGGTTTTAACCTCGCCGCAGGCGTTCAGGCCCTGCTCGGACACCATATTGATGGCGCGGAAAAGCTCAACGAAAATGTCAATGAGCATGACGCTTCCCGTCAGTGCCAAGACTTCTTCGTTTCTGGTGAAGATGGAAATCAGAGGGCGGCGGAAGAGGTAAGCAAGAATGGCGGCAAGAACGTTGAGCGAGGAGGCCAACAGCACGTTCTGCCGATACAGCTTGCCGATAAAGGCCTCGTTCTTCGCACCGCGGAAGCGGCCGATAAGAATGGTGCCTGCCGAGGCGATGGCATCGCTGAACAGATGCACATAGCCCGTGATATTACCGACATATACCTTGGCGTTGACGAAGTTTTTGCCCATGGAAACGATAAAGCCCGTGGTAACGGTGGTGGCAAAGGTATAGGCGATAAGGCTCATTCTGCCCGGAACGCCGTAGGCAAAGAGGTTTTTGAAATCGGAAAGCGAGAAGCCAAGGGTGAAGGGGCAACGCAGAAGAATGAAGAAAATAATCTTCATCACAACGGCAAGCACGGTGACGATGAGCGTTGCCATGGCCACGGCAACAACGGGTTCAATATCAAGCCCCGTATACAAAAAGAGATAGTTGAAGGCGATGCTGGCGGTACCTGTGAAGATGGCGCTGAAAAAGGAAATAAAGACGTGGGCGTTGCAAATCAAGAGAGAGGACAGCGTTGCGTTTAAGACGGTCAAGGGGAGATATAGCGCCTTGATAACGAAGAATCTGACAGAGAGGGCGAGCGTTTCGGCGTCTGCATTCATCAAGGAAAGAACGGGCTCGGCGTTTGCGGAGAGTAAAAGTCCGATGGGAATAGAAAAGGCAAGGGCGGAAAGAAGAGTGATAAAGGTGATTCTTCCTGCCGCGTGCCTGTCGCCGCGCCCAAGTGCAAGGCTGACGAGAATAGCGGCGCCGAAGGCGAATAGGTCAAGCGCCGTCGTAACGAGGGAGTATACCTGGTTGGCAACGCTTGTTGCGGCAACCGCCTCCTCGGCGGCGTTGGAGAGCATGGCGGAGTTGATGGTGAGCAGAAAGCGCTCGAAGAGAATCTGGAAAAACTTGGGCGTGGCAAGGGAAAGCAGGGTCAGCGTTTTTCCGTTTTCATAAAAGGTGAGACTTTTATCGTATAGCTTCATATCGTTACGTGTTGTAGGCCTTTCTGTATTCTTGCGGAGAGAGCTTAACCTCTCTTTTGAAAAGTCGGCTGAAATAGTGATAGTTTTCAAAACCCAAGCGCCAGGCGATTTCCTGCAAGGGAAGGGTTTCTGAGAGGAGAAGCTCCTTGGCGACCTCGATGCGCAAGCTGTTGCGGAAGGCAACGATGCTCTGCCCGACCGTTCTTTTGCAGATGCGGTTGAGGTGATCAATGCCAAGGGAGAAGGCCGCCTCAAAATCCTCGCTTGAAAGATTTTGGTTGTAGTTTTTCTCAATGTATTGCACAAGGCGATTGGCGAGGTAGTGCCGTCCGTACTTGTTTTCTGCGTCCTCTAAATGAAAAAGGACGTCCGCAAGGGCGGCGGAAATGAGGAAGCGCTTTTCAGGGCGCCTTACCTCAGGGGTAAAGGCGCATTTGCGCAGTGCCGTGACAACGTAGCTGAAAAGGGCCGCGTCACGAATGACGCTCACCTTTGGAACGAAGGCGTAGCAAAAAGCATAGCTCTGTGCACTGTGAAGCGCGGCTTTGCCGCTTTGCTCCTTCCTTTCGGCGATTAAAGCGCGACACTCCTTTTCCGAAATGGAGAGGGCGGCAACGTTGTCCGATTCAAAGTGGCACCAGATATATTCGCAATCGCAAATGCCCAAGGGCGCTTGCGTATCTCCCTTTTCAAACAACACGGCACCGCCCTTTTCCAGCGTGAAGGGGTTGCCGTTTAAAAGAATAGAGAGCGTGCCTGCTGTAACAACGTACAGGACGTATTCGCACACCGTGCGCGTTAAATGAAGGCGCTTGTCGCAGAGGTGCTCAAATCCGAGCGAGCGCACCCGCAAGAGTTGATTGAAGTCGATTTTGTAGTACAGCAAGGCCAACCTCCTGTAAAAAAAGAACGAAGCGTTTTAGGACGGCATCAGTATAGCATTGCCAAGGAGGAAAGTCAATACACAAGCACGATAAAATTTGCACAAAAGCGACTTTTACATGAAGAATGCTTCCGCGCGCCGCGCACAGCAGCGGCCGCATTTTTGCATAAAAAAGCGCGCACCCAAGGGGCAAAAGCAGTGAGGCAATAAAAGGGGCTGTCTCACTATTTCGTGAGACACTAAAAAGTAGCCGAAACGGCGACCTGCGATAAAGCAGGTGCGCCGTTTCGGCTACTTTTTTTTGCCCCCGTTCGTTTCACTTTTGACGAAAAGCGAAACGAACGCACAAA
>JBGVMO010000167.1:0-4548 GCA_045124835.1 Eubacteriales bacterium | reverse complement strand
CCATACCAACGGCAATACCGAGATTGGAGGAGACAAGAATGTTGGGGAAAGTTGTCGGTAGAAGCGTGGGCTCGGTGGTGGTATTATCATAGTTTGGCACCATATCTACCGCGTTCTTATCAATTCCGGAGAAAAGCTCTGTGCAGAAGGAATCAAGCTTGACCTCGGTATAACGCGCAGCGGCGTAGGCCATATCGCGCGAGTACTGTTTACCAAAGCTTCCCTTGGAATCAACGAAGGGATGCAAAAGTGCTTCGTTTCCGCGCGTCATACGGACGAGGGTCTCGTAAATTGCGGCGTCACCGTGCGGATTCAGATGCATCGTTTGCCCGACCACGTTGGCACTTTTAGTGCGTGGACCGGACAAAAGCCCCATCGTGTACATCGTATAGAGCAACTTTCTGTGAGAGGGCTTGAAGCCGTCAATTTCGGGCAATGCACGCGAAATGATGACGCTCATAACGTACGGCATATAGTTTTTCTCAATGGTGTCCGTGATGAGCTGTGGCGTGATTTCGGCTTCTTCGTAGGTGATGACGGCGTTCTTTTTCTTTTTAGCCATTTCTTTTTTCCTGTTCTTGCTTTGTCTTTATGTTTTTATAACGTTACCTTTTCAAACTGTCACTATCTGGTGGGCGGCGGCCCGAATCATACGGTTGTAAAGGGCCATTCCAACGCCGATTGTTTTAGGCAGAGGGGCATAAATGACATCGTAGCCTTCCTTGTCGGCATCACGCAAAATGCGAAAAAGGACGCGCGCCTGCGCACTTGGGTCTTCTTCGCTTCCAATAGGATAGAGAGAAAGTGAAGAGGCGGACAAGGAATCCAATTCTTCCGTATAACAAAGATAGGCGAGCTTCCCTTTTTGTTCTGCCAAGAATTTTCTTCTCGCTTTTGCGCTTCCGTCAAGTAGAATAAAGCTTGCCTTGGGAGCGTAATGCTTGTATTTCATACCGGGAGAAAGCACCTTTTCGCCTTCCTTCAGTTGCCCGAGGACAGAGGGAGCAACGCGCACAGAAAGCCCTAATCGCTCTTCCAGCGCCTCCTTGGTGATGGAGCCGGGGCGAAGCAACAAAAGTGTTCCGTCTGCCTCAGGCTTCACAATAGTGGACTCCACGCCGCATTGGCAAGGACCACCGTCCAAAATCATATGGACTCTTCCCCACATATCCTCCTTGACGTGCTCGGCGGTTGTTGGAGAAGGTGAACCGGAAAGGTTGGCGGAGGGCGCCGCAATGGGCACACCGGCGGCTTCAATCAAGGCGGCGGCCACAGGGTGCGAGGGGCAACGAACTGCCACGGTATCCAAGCCCGCGGTTACTGTTCTCGGTAAATTTTCCTTTGCATTTAAAATGACGGTGAGTGGGCCCGGCATAAAGGCTTCTGCCAAACGATAATATAGCGGTGTTGGCTCTGCGAAGCCTTCTGCGTCCTCGGGATGCAAAACGTGTACGATAAGTGGGTTATCGGCAGGGCGACCCTTGGCAGCAAAAATACTTGCCGCGGCGTCGGCCCTATACGCGTTTGCGCCGAGGCCGTAGACCGTTTCTGTCGGGAATACGACAAGGCCGCCATCTCTGATAATGTTTCCTGCTTCCTGAATGGCGCTTGAAGCCTCATCCATATCTTCAGGGAGCGTACGCTTGTACTGTGTCTGCATAATCATATCCTTTTTTGCTTCAAGCAAGCCTTACAGCTTACGCATTGAGCTTGTCAGCCGTTTCCTGACGCAAGAGCGCGTCTATCATTTCGTCTATTTCGCCATTCATAAACCTGTCAATCGAATAAAGAGAAAGGCCTATGCGGTGATCAGTCACTCTTCCCTGCGGAAAATTATAGGTACGGATTTTCTCGGAGCGATCTCCTGTCCCAACCTGCGTTTTTCGCTCGTTCGCCAAGGAATCCGTTTGCTCCTTTTCCTTGATTTGATAGAGCTTCGCACGTAACAGCTTCATTGCCTTATCTCTATTCTTGAACTGGCTCCGCTCCTCCTGGCATTCAACTACGATTCCGGAGGGAACGTGCGTCAAGCGCACGGCGGATTCCGTTTTGTTGATATGCTGACCGCCGGCGCCGGTGGACTTACAGGTTTCCATGATAATATCTGCGGGATTGATGACAATTTCAATATCCTCAACAACGGGCAGGATTGCCACGGACGCAGTAGAGGTTTGAATTCTTCCCTGAGATTCCGTTTCAGGAACACGCTGAACACGGTGAACGCCGCTTTCATATTTGAATCTGGAATAGGCGGAGGCTCCGGAAATTTGCACGTTGATTTCCTTGTAGCCGCCAAGCTCAGTCTCGTTTGCGGAGATAAGCTCGCATTTAAATCCTTTTGCATCGGCGTACATACCGTACATACGGTAAAGATCGGCCGCAAAAAGAGCCGCCTCTTCACCGCCCGCGCATCCGCGGATTTCCAAAATAATATCCTTGCCATCGTTCTTATCAGGGGGGAGCAAAAGAATCAAAAGCTTGTCCCAAAGCTCTTCTGCCAGCTTTTTTTGAAGGGATATTTCCTCTTTCGCAAGCTGGCGAAATTCTTCATCCTTTTCAGCTTCGTAAAGAGCCTTGGCTTCCCTCTCTGCTTTTTGCGCTTCGGAATAGGCATTATAGCACTCTACGATAGGAAGCAAGCGATTGTATTCCTTCATCAGATTGCGGTAGGCCTCGGCATTGTAGTCGAGTGTTCCCGAAGCTAAAAGCGCTTCAATTTCTGCCAAACGCTCCTTTGCGTTTTGGAGTTTTTCGGCGATTGCCATATCAATAACGGCAGAAAGCCGCGAAGGCGCGATAGAGAGAATACAGATCTGCCTTGGAGATAACCTCAAAGGGCGCGTGCATCGAAAGAACGGGCACACCCATATCAACGGTATCAATGTTCAGGTTGGCAATATATTTTGCTACCGTTCCGCCACCGCCGATATCGACCTTACCAAGCTCTGCAGTTTGCCAAACGATACCGTCCTTATCAAACATACGGCGAATTTCTCCAACAAACTCAGCAGAAGCATCGTTGGTGGAGGATTTTCCGCCCGAACCTGTGAATTTGGACATCACGGCACCGCAGGAAATGATAGCGGCATTCTTTTTCTCAAACACCTCGGGGAAATTAGGGTCATACGCGGCGTTAACGTCCGCAGACAAGCACTTGGAGGCTGCGCGGACAGCCGCGCCCGAAACACCGTCGGTTTCTGCCAAATCCTCAATGATATCAAGAAGCAGGCGACACTGCATACCCGTGTTGCCATCACTTCCCGTTTCTTCCTTGTCGGCAAGAATGGTTAAAATGGTATGCGTTTTGTCCTCGCACTCAATCATAGCCGTCAAGGCGGGATAAGCGCAAACGCGGTCGTCATGGCCGTACGCACCGATAAAGGCGCGGTCAAAGCCAATGTCTCTGGCCTTGAAGGCAGGAACAACGCAAAGCTCGGCAGACTGGAAATCTCTCTCCTTGATTTGATATTTATCGAAAAGAAGCTCTAAAATGTTCTGCTTGATTTTATCGTTCACATCCTCGGTTTTGCAAGGGATGCCGCCAATTAAAATATTCAAGGACTCGCCGCTGACGGCGCTGGCCATAGGCTTGGTTGCCTGCTCTCTTGCCAGATGAGGCAAAAGGTCATTGATATAGAATACAGGCTCGGACTCCTCCTCGCCCAAGGAGATATGGACAATTTCGCCGCTTTGCAAAACCACCGTTCCGTGAATGGCCAAGGGGATAGCAAGCCATTGATATTTGCGCAGACCTCCGTAATAATGCGTCTTTAAGAAGGCCATTTGGCTATCCTCGTAAAGCGGATTCTGCTTCAGGTCGATACGGGGGGAGTCGATATGGGCGGCCATAATGCGAATGCCGTCCTTATCCAAGGGCGCGGTTCCCTTTCTGATAAGAAAAAGATTCTTGCCTCTGTTGTTATAGTAGCGCAAATCCCCCGCTTTCAGCTTTTCGCCAAAGGTAAAGGGCGTATAGCCTGCCTTGATGGCCATTTCCAGACTGGTATTTACGGCTTCTCTTTCCGTTTTGGCGTTATCCAAAAAGGCGGCGTAATCCGAGGCGTAGGAAAAGATGGCCGCCATCGTTTCTTCGTCGGCTGTTTCGTAAATGGATTTTCTCTGATAGGTCAAATCCTCAACTGTGCTTGTAAGCTTTTCTTCCATTTTTTATGATTCCTTTCTTTTTGTCGGCTATAAAAACGCTCATAGCCTTTTTATTATCTTTGATTTATCAAAATCGGTGCTTGAGACCTTTTATTGATAGCGTTTGCTATAAAGGCGCGTATATTCCTGATATGCGCGATTGACAAGTACAACATATCTTTTGGTTTCGGGATATGGAATATCGGCAAGCTCCGGATCCGCCTCCAACCATTTCAAGACAGTCCCCGGCCCTGCGTTGTAGGCCGCAAGTGCGATTCGCCAATCCGAAAAGATTTTATAAAGCTTCGAAAGATAATAGGTTCCTGCCCTGATATTTACCGATGGATCAGCCAAATTTCCGTCTACCATGCCAAGCTCAGCCTTTATTTCCTCATAAGTGGAGGG
>JBGVMO010000166.1:0-10391 GCA_045124835.1 Eubacteriales bacterium | reverse complement strand
AAGCTCACCCTCAAGGGTGATGCCGCGGCGGCGAAGGGCGGTTGCCAAGCGGAAGGAGGCAGGGATAGCAAGCCCCGATTCCTCCAAGAGCGCAGGCGTTGAAAAAATTTCCGCAACCGTTCCCTGCTTGACGACCTCGTTGTGCCGCATCAGAATCACGTTGTCGCAGTATTTCGCCATATCCTCCATACTGTGACTGACCAAAATAACGGTGGCACCGTAGGCCTCCTTATAGGCATTGAGGCTTTTGAAGATTTCCGCCTTGCCTCTTGGGTCAAGCCCTGCGGCAGGCTCGTCTAACACGAGAATTTCGGGGCGCATGGCGATAATGCCCGCAATGGCGGCGCGGCGCTTTTCGCCACCCGAAAGCTCCAAAGGCGGCTTATCAAGAAGGGCGCTGTCAAGGCCGACAAAGCGCACGGCCTCCGCCACCCGTTCCTCGATTTCCTCGGGAGAAAGCCCCATATTGCGCGGTGCATAGCCGATATCGGCCCTGACCGTTTCATCAAAGAGCTGATATTCGGGATATTGCATCACAAGCCCGACACGAAAGCGCACACGGGGCAGCTCCTTGGGGCTTTTCCAAATGCTTTCCCCATCCAAGAGCACCTCGCCGCTTTCGGGCTTCAAAAGACCGTTGAGCATTTGCACAAGGGTGGATTTGCCTGATCCCGTATGCCCGATAATGCCTGTGGTTTTTCCCTTTTCAAAGCCAACGGACACATGCGAAAGCGCCGTCATTTCAAAGGGTGTTCCCACGCCGTAGCGACAGGAAACGTCCCGAAGCTCGATTATATTCATGGCTTGTTTTTCCTTTCTGACAGAAAATTCTTGGCTTCTGTCATCATTTGTTTTCGGTAAGTGCCGCCAAAATCGCGTCGGCACAGGCCTCGGTTCCAATGAGGCCCTGCGGCAAAGAAAGCCCTGCCTCACGCAGACTTTCGGCTATTTCCGTTTCCTGCGGAACGTCAAGTCCAACGCGGCGCAGCTCTTCCCGACGGGCAAAAACCTCGCTCGGCTTCCCGTCCATCAATATACGTCCGTCGTGAATGACGACAACGCGGTCGGCACGGGCGGCCTCATCCATGTAATGCGTGATGTGAAGAAGCGTGATGCCGTTATCACGGTGAAGCCTCTCCACCGTTTCCAAAACCTCCTGCCGCCCCTGCGGGTCAAGCATGGCGGTGGATTCATCCAAAATCATACATTCAGGCATCATAGCCAAAACGCCCGCAATAGCAACGCGCTGCTTCTGCCCACCGGACAGCCTGCTTGGCGCATGCTTAGCGTATTCACTCATCCCGACAAGGCGAAGCGCCTCCTTGACGCGCTTATGCATTTCCCCGTAAGGAACGCCCATATTTTCAAGGCCAAAGGCAACGTCCTCCTCGACAACACCTGCAACAAGCTGGTTATCGGGGTTTTGGAACACCATCCCGATTTTGCGGCGAAGGGCAAAGAGATCCTCCTCGGAAAAATCAGGGTCAGTCAATTCCTTGCCGTCAACCCAGAGCTTGCCGCCTGTGGCAACCAGAATCATATTCAAGAGCTTGGCAAAGGTGGATTTGCCTGAACCGTTATGGCCGAGAACGGCAACGTACTCTCCCTTTTCAACCGAAAGCGAGAGGTCATAAAGCGCAGGAATGGCATCCTCACCCTTTCCATACGAGAAGGAAAGATGCTCCGCACGGATAAATTCACTCATAGTATCACCTCATAGCGCCGCCAAGGCGAACGCCTCTAACTTAAAAGGAGCAACGAACGCTGCTGCCGCAGGGCAAAAGGAGCCCCGTCTGCTCAATGGGAAGCCCCACCTCGTCGGCAACGCACCTGCCGCCGCGCCCTCTTGCAATGCGCAGGGAAACCATATACTGCATCGCGGAGGCGGAAAGCCCCGTGGTGTAGGAATTGAGAAGGAAGAAGAGGGGGTTATCGGACAAGACGCCTGCCGAGAGAGAGACGAAATCGTCAATACACTCCTCAAGCTTCCAGACCTCGCCCGTCGGGCCTCTGCCGTAGGAGGGAGGGTCCATAATGATGCCGTCATAGCGGTTGCCGCGGCGGATTTCTCTTTCGATAAACTTGCGGCAATCGTCCACAATATAGCGAATGGGCGCCGAGGCGAGCCCCGAAAGCGCGGCGTTTTCCTTGGCCATAGCCACCATTCCCTTGGAAGCATCCACGTGGCAAACGGAGGCGCCTGCCTTGGCGGCCGCAACGGTGGCGCCGCCCGTATAAGCAAAGAGGTTTAAAACCTTAATGGGTCGCCCCGCGTTTTTGATTAAATCCGAAAACCAATCCCAGTTTGTCGCCTGCTCGGGAAAAAGCCCCGTGTGCTTAAAGCCCATCGGCTTGATGCAAAAGGAAAGGTCGCGATAGGAGATATTCCAAGAGGGCGGCAAGGAGTTTTCGCTCCACGCGCCACCGCCGCTTTTAGAACGGCGATAATCGGCGTCCGCCTTTTTCCAGAGGGGATGGCGACGCTCATTTTTCCAGATTACCTGCGGATCAGGACGGATAAGGGTATATCCTCCCCAAGATTCAAGGCGCTCCCCGTCCGACGCGTCAAGCAGACGGTAATCCTTCCAGCTATCACTTACAAACATTTTATGCCGTTCCTTTTCTTTATTTTTTCACGCCGTATTGCATTGCATACCGACTGAAGCTACTTTGCCCGTGGCAAAGGGCAATCGCCAATGCGTCTGCCGTGTCGTCGGGCTTTGGGGGGGCGGGCAGCTTCAAAAGCGAGGTCACCATTGCGATAACCTGCCGTTTCTCCGCCTTGCCGTAGCCAACCACCGCCTGCTTCACCTGCAAGGGCGTATATTCTCCGATGGGAAGGCCGTGCTGATGGGCAGAAAGCAGAATGACGCCTCTTGCCTCGGCAACGGCAATGGCCGTTGTTTGATTCGTGTTAAAGAACAGCTCCTCAATGGCCAATTCATCGGGCTTATATTTTTCAATGATTTCGTTGATATCGCGGTATATGATGGAGAGACGGTAATCCACGTCCGTTTTGGCAGGCGTGGTAACTGATCCGCAGGCAACGGGATAAAATCTTCCGCCGTGCACCTCGACAACACCCCAGCCCACGATGGCAAGCCCGGGGTCAATGCCCAAAATACGCATCTGCTCTCTCCTTTTTGCATAGTTTTTCATTATATTTTACCATAAAAAAACGCAACAGTCAAGAGAGGGCGTCGGCTTTTCGGCGCCTTTTGCAAAAAAACCGAAAATTATTCGGGTTTAAATTGACAGACGCCTTTTTTTATGATAAAATAAGAGCGTTAAGAGTACCCAAGACGTTGGGTAACAAGGAGTATTGCTATGTTTTACAGTATTAAAGGAACCCTTGCGCTTTGCGAGCCCGGCTTTGCCGTGATTGATTGCGGCGGCGTTGGCTATCAGCTCACCGTCAGCACCACCACCTATGACGCGGTTGCCGACAAAATAGGCGAAGAGGTTCTTTTATTCACGCATTTACAGGTCAGAGAGGACGCCTTTGAGCTTTACGGCTTTGAGACGCGCGCTGAGCTTTCCGCCTTCCGCCTTTTGATCAGCGTTTCGGGCGTTGGCCCCAAGGCTGCAACCTCTATTTTATCCCTGTTCACGCCCGACCGCTTTGCCTACGCGGTGGCAACGGAGGATGCAAAGGCACTTTCCAAGGCCAACGGCATCGGCGCCAAGACGGCCGCGCGCATCGTTTTGGAGCTGAAGGACAAGATTTCCAAGAACGAGCTGACCGGGCGCGCCGGCGCAATGGACGCGCCTGCCTCTCCCATCAAGGCGCCCACGAGCGCTGTGCTTGAGGAGGCGGAAACGGCTCTTTCCGTGCTTGGCTACACCAAATCGGAAATTCAAGCGGCGCTTTCGCGCTTTGATACGGCCGGTATGCCCTTGGAGAAAATCATTACCACCGCCTTGAAATACTTTGACAAATAAGAAAGGAGAGGGGCTTTTCCCGTTTTCTTATGAACAACGCAGAAGAATTCGACTTTGAAAACCGCATCGTTGACGCCGAGAGCTTCCCCTCCGACTTTGACGTTGAAAACTCGCTCCGCCCTAAAACCCTTGCGGACTATATCGGGCAAGAGCAGGCCAAGGAAAACCTTGAGGTTTACATTGAGGCCGCCAAAATGCGCAAGGAGGCGCTTGACCACGTGCTTTTATGGGGCCCTCCCGGACTCGGTAAAACCACCCTTGCCGGCATCATTGCCAACGAGATGGGCGTGAACATCCGCACCACCTCGGGCCCTGCCATTGAAAAGCAGGGTGACCTTGCCGCGATTTTAACCAATCTTTCCGAGGGCGACGTTTTGTTTATCGATGAGATTCACCGTCTCTCGCACGCCATTGAGGAGATTCTGTATCCCGCAATGGAGGACTACGCCTTGGATATTATCATCGGCAAGGGGCCTTCTGCCAGAAGCATTCGCCTGCCTATTCCCCGCTTCACCCTGATTGGCGCAACCACGCGCTCGGGCCAGCTGACAACCCCCTTGCGCGACCGCTTCGGCGTTCTTTTAAAGCTTGAGCTTTACACGGTGGATGAGCTTGCCACCATCGTTTGCCGCTCGGCCGCGATTCTTGACATCGCCATTGACGAGGGCGGCGCTATTGAGATTGCCAAGCGCTCTCGCGGCACGCCGCGTATCGCCAACCGCCTTTTGAAGCGCGTGCGCGATTTCGCCTTGGTAAAGGGCAACGGCGTTATCACCAAGGAGATTGCCGCCTTTGGCTTAAAGAAGCTTGAAATTGACGAGCTTGGGCTTGACAACACCGACAGGCGTATGCTCAACGCCATTATCAGCTATTACGGCGGCGGCCCCGTTGGTCTTGACACCTTGGCCGCAACCATCGGCGAGGAAGCCATCACCATCGAGGACGTATACGAGCCCTACTTAATGCAGATTGGCTTTTTGTCTCGCACACCGCGCGGTCGCTGTGCCACCCGACTTGCCTATGATCATATGGGCATTCCCTTTCCTAAGGGTGCCGGAGGCCAGACCTCCCTTTTCGAAGAATAAAACAACGGCTGAATGCAAAAGCATTCAGCCGTTCTTCTTTAGATTTCAAAGGTTGCGTAAAGCAAGCTATGGTCAGAGTGGCGCGATTTATCCAAGGTAACGTCAACAAGCTTAAAGGGGGCGGTATAAACGATGTTATCAATGGCAAAATGGGGGCTCCTATCAAAATTGTGGAAGGAATAGATGGGCGCTTCCTTGCGGTTTATCCATTGAGCACCCGCAAAGGCCTCGTATTCGGTAAAATCCGTTGTATTGAAATCGCCCGTCAGAATGAAGGGAGACGCAAGCTTTTTTGCCAAGAAAGAAAACTGCGCCCTTCTTGCTTCCGACGTACCCAAGCAAAGATGCGTATTGGCAAAGGTGAAGGCCTTATCTGCGACCTTGAAGGTTGCCAAGGCGGCGCTTCTCTGCTCGGTGTCCATACCGCCTGCAAGCATAGGGAGCAGGAAGCGGCGATGCGAAAGGAAGGGAAAGCGAGATAGAATGGCGTGCCCGTAGCCGCCACCCTGCAAATCAATCGATTTACAAAAGCGGCGATAGGAAAGCCCCGAGGCGCGCTGAAGCTCCAAAAGCGTGTCTCGCCCGAAAACGCGCTCGGTACCAACGTCCACCTCCTGCAAGCCAACGATATCAAGCCCTGCCTCTTTTATATCCTTGGCAATAATAGACATATCCAGACTAACAAAGTGGCCATGGGCAATATTGTAGGTTCCAACCTTAAAAAGCATTTTTAGTTTCCTTCCTTTACTTTTCTTGCGACGTGCGAAAGGATCTCCTTGGCCATATCGACGCCGCAGTATTTTTCCGTTCCGAGAAAATGGGGGTTTGAATTGATTTCACAAAGCAGAGGATCGCCATCGGCGCCCGTTAGCAAGTCAACGCCCGCAAAATCGGCGCCAACGGCATCGGCCGCAGAAAGAGCAAGCTCTTCCTCTGAAGGCGAGAGAGAAACGGCGCGCCCCGTACCGCCTGCGCCAATATTGGAGCGAAAATCCCCTTCTCTTCCGCGCCGCTCCATTGCGGCAACGACCCTGCCGCCAACCACGTTGACGCGGATATCCTTGCCAAAGGAGGAGGCAACAAACGCCTGCATCAGAAAGGGGCGCGGTGAAATGGCGGCAACGGTGGCCTTGGCCTCCTCGACCGTATGAACGAGGTACACCTGCGCGCCAAAGGAGCCAAAGGTCTCCTTTATGACAAAGGGCAAGCCCAGCGATTTGGCCGCCTCCTCCACGAAGGACAAATCCGTCATTCCTACGTTTGAATAGGTAAAGGGGGAAAGAAGGGTTTGGGGCATGGGAAGATTCCAATCAGCAAAGCGCATAGCAGAGGCCGCCTTATCGTCGCAAAGCGCGATGGCCTCTGCGGAATTGAAAACGGGGATTTGCGTTTTTTCAAGGCGGCGCGCAAGGGCGATATCCTTATCCCAAAAGAGAACGAAATCAAAGTCCTCCTTGACGGGCTCGCCAAGCGGAACGAAAAAGTCAAGCGCCGTTCTTTGCTCCACGGCAATACCGAGGCTCAAGGAGGCCTCCTCCAACCGCTTAAAAACGGAGGAAAAGCCCTCGCTCTTGTAAAAATGATTTACAAGCAATATTCCCTTCACGGTCTTTTCCTCCCTTCGCCAAAATACATATTTCTTCCTTGCTTATTTTACACCACGTTTCCCGGTTTGTCAAGAGAAGAAAATTCGCCTTTTCTCTTGCAAAATCACGTAAAGGGTGCTACAATGGGGAGGATAGACGAAGAATCCCAAAAGGAGAAATTATGCACGCTTTTCGACATTTTGCCACAATAACGCGCCATAGACACCGCGTGATTGCCCACTGCTTTAAGGCAGGGATAGGCTTTCAGGGTCTGTTCCACGATTTATCCAAGTATTCGCCAACGGAGTTTTTCAGGGGCGCCAAATATTATCTCGGCACCCGCAGCCCCAACGAAAAGGAACGGGAGCTGCACGGATACTCTACCGCATGGATGCACCACAAGGGGCGCAACCGCCACCACTTTGAATATTGGGTGGATATTGACCCCAAAACCAAGGTGTACGCGCCTGTCAAGATGCCGCTTCGCTTCGTTCTTGAAATGTTCTGCGACAGAGTTGCGGCAAGCAAAATTTATCAAGGAAAAAATTACAAGGACACCCATCCGCTTGAATACTTCGAGCGCGGAAAAATCAACCGCTCCATTCATAAGGAAACCTCCGACTTTTTGGAGATGCTTTTAAGAATGCTGGCCGAAAAGGGCGAAAAGGAGACCTTCCGCTTTATTCGCGCCTATCGCAAGGCACACCGCGATTATTGATGAATAGGTGACGGTTTTGTAAACCTTTCCCCTTTTTCATAAAAAAAGCGAAAAAGACTTGACGAACACAAAATAATTCGGTATAATGGTTAGGTATTAAATTAAAGTATTAAAGGAGACTGTTATGCAAAACGTACTTTCGTTTTTACTGTCCGCCGGTGACGGCGCAGGTAGTAGCACCCAAACGCCCCCTGCAAACAATGGCTGGATGACTATTGTAATGCTCGTTTTGGTTGTGGTTGTTTTCTATTTCTTCATGATTCGTCCTCAGAAGAAGCAGGAGAAGGAAGCCGCAAACATGAGAAATTCTCTTGAGATTGGTGACGAAATCGTTACCATCGGCGGCATTGTCGGACAGGTTGTCAGCGTTAAGGGTGATACCATCACCATCGCTACCGGCAAGGATCGCACCAAGATTCGCTTCTTGAAGACCGCCGTGCGCGAGGTTACCGTAAAGGCTAACCAGCCCGAAGAGGATGAGGCAACGACGACCACCTCCGCTATCGAGCCCGCCAAGGAAAAGGTTGAGGAAAAGAAGGCAGAAGAGGCCGCTCCCGCTGCAAGCGAAGAGCCCAAGGAATAATCCCCTTAAATTCCGTCATAAACAAAAAGCCCTCCGCATATGTTGAAGCAAAACGTATGCGGAGGTTTTTTTATGGACACGGCACATCGAACGGCGCGCCTGGCAGGAAAACGCAAGGGCGGTCTTTTGCGCAGCGTTGCCTTTGGCTTTTTTATCACGCTTTTTTCAGGCGCGCTTCTTCTTTTCCTTTGCGCCCTCCTTTTGATGCAAACGAATGACCCCGGGAAAAACGCCTCCCTTTTCGGTCTGCTTTGCCTGTCTCTTGCCGCGCTTATCGGCGGCTTTGCGGCAGGGCGAAGAAACAAGTGCCAAGGCGCGCTTGCGGGGCTTCTTTCGGGGCTTTTCACCCTTGCGCTTCTCTTTCTGCTCTCGCTCTTTATGAAGGGAGAGGAAGCGACGGTTTTATACGCCGTGGTGACAAGAGCCACGCTGCTTTTATTTGCCGTTTTTGGCGGTATCCTTGGGGCTTCCCGCCCTTCAAGACGCAAAAGACGCTAATCGAAAAAAGCAATATCGGCGCCAAGCGACTGCCATTTTTCCGCGAAGCGCTCATAGCCGCGACGAATAAAAGCATCTCCCAAAATCAGGGTTTCGCCATCTGCGGAAAGGGCGGCTATGGTTAAGGCCGCGCCTGCTCTTAAATCGGGAGCAGCAACGCGCGCTCCGTGAAGGGTTGAGGGAAGCAGACGTATTTTGCTTCCCTCTCTTTCGCATTTCACCCCCATTTTTTCAAGCTCTGCGGCATAGCCGAAGCGCTCCGTAAAAACGGTATCGGCAATGCTGCCTCCCGTTTGAGAAAGAGCAAGAAGAACCGCCGTTTGCGGATGCAAATCGGTTGGAAAATACGGATAAGGGCGGCAGACGACATCTGCCCCCAAAAGACGCCCTCTTGCCGAAACGGTGACGGCGTTTTTTTCTTTTTTGACGCAGGCACCCATTTTTTCGAGGGTGGTAAGAACAGAGGAAAGCTCCTCGGGCGGCACACCCGAAACGCGCACCTCGCCACACGTTGCCACGCCGCCGAAGAGATACGTTGCGGCTTCAATTTCATCAGACGCAATACGAAAGGCCGCAGAATGCAATTTTTTACCGCCGTACACGGTAATAGCAAGTGCGTCACGCTCTATTTCAGCGCCAACGGCGCGAAGAAAGCGCAAAAGCTCCCTTACGTGATACTCCTCTGCATAGCCGTATATCTCCGTTTTCCCCTCCGCAAAAAGTGCACACAAAATCGCGTTTACCGTTGCGCCGACCGAACGGACGGGCAAATAAATTTTAGCACCGCGGAGCCTATCCGCAGAAAGCTCTATTTTCTCTTCATTCTCACACCAGGCCGCACCGAGCGCCTCGAAGACCTTTTTGTGTATGTCCAAGGGACGCGGGCCAAGTGCACAGCCGCCCGGCAAGGCAAGGCGCATCCTTCCAAAGCATCCAAGCCCAACGCCAAGCAAATATGAGGAGGCGCGCGTTTCACGCACAGCCCTTGCGCTGACGGGCCCATAGGCTATATGGGAGGAATCCACCCAAAGACCCGCTTCTTCCTTTTCAAAGATGACGCCGAATCCCTCCAAAAGCGTTTTTGTGTTTTCAATATCGGAAATGGCGGGAAGATTGGAAAGAAAAACACGCCCCTTCACCGCCAAGCAAGCAAAAAGAATGGGTAAGGCGGCGTTTTTAGAGCCCTGCGCCTCTATTTCGCCTCGCAGCGCGACGCCTCCTTTGATGCGATATGCCACCTGATCACCTCGTTTATAAAACAAAAATAAGCAAAGCGCCCCGCGGCTTTTATCGCTTGCGCCGTTGCTTCATCTTCATTTTATGCCAACAAAAAAAGACTGTGATAAGGCACAATTCGTCCGTTAAGGACAGCAAGCCTTATCACAGTTCTTCTTATTTATCGGCCGAGAGGCTTTCGCAGTAGGCCACGGCCAAATTTACCACAAGCCCGTAGCTGAGAACGCCCTCCGTTCCCATTGCTTCAAGATACGCGTTATTGATAGCCTCCGAAAAGGCGCCGATGCCGTCGTTTGCATATTTATCGTAAACGGCGTTATAGGCCCAAAGCTCCTTTTTTACCGCATCGGGCAATACAAGGGCCGAAAAGAGCGCCCTATCTTCCACAAAAAGCGCGTTATACACATACTGAAAGAGATTGAGATACCCTGCGTATCTTGCATAGCTGTCCTCCGCTGAAATGCAGGCCAGAAAGGCCGTAAAATTAGCCTCGTCCTCGCGAGCAATG
Source organism: Eubacteriales bacterium (assembly GCA_045124835.1). Taxonomy (GTDB): domain Bacteria; phylum Bacillota; class Clostridia; order Oscillospirales; family CAG-272; genus UBA1740. The sequence goes on along the minus strand of JBGVMO010000166.1, from coordinate 235 downwards.
CCTCTTTGATGGGCAAGCTCGTGCGCCGCAGTAAAAAGCGTTGCATAATCGGGATAGACGGTATTGACGTTGGCCTCTCCCGTGAAAAAGGTGTAGACGCCCGTAATGCCCGTATACGCCATTGGATGCGAGGCTAAAATCGGCTTCGTTCCAACGCCCAATCGCGAAAGGAAGGCGTGTTCTTCCGAAAGCGCGAGATAGCCACCCGTTAACACCGCATTCATTTCGGCGTAGG
>JBGVMO010000165.1:0-5713 GCA_045124835.1 Eubacteriales bacterium | reverse complement strand
CGGAGACCTTGTGCTTTTGCAAAATGAAATATCTTGTGTTCCCTATATCGTTTCGCGCGCCTATGAAAAGGGAATGAAGGTTATTTTGAATCCCTCCCCCATCAACGAAGCCATCAAGGAAATTGACGTGGGCAAGCTTTCTTACCTGATTCTCAATGAAATTGAAGCGGAGATGATTACGGGCGAAAAAAGTGCCGAGGCCGCCTTGGCGCGCCTTGCGGCTGACTATCCTCTTTTGACGGTGGTTTTGACGCTCGGCAAGCGCGGAAGCATATATGCAGGTGGCGGCGAGCGCGTATATCAGCCCGCCTTTTCTGTCGAGGTGAAGGACACCACCGCCGCAGGCGATACCTTTGCAGGCTATTTTATTGCCGAGCTTTTGCGCTCTTCTCCCATCAAAACGGCGCTTGAAATCGCAACCACCGCCTCGGCTATTGCCGTGTCAAGACACGGCGCTGCTCCCTCTATTCCCGAAAGAAAAGAGGTCCTTGCGCTGCTTGGCACGCTACCGACGCAGTCGGCTCGCTTCTGAAAAAACGAAAAAAGAACAAAAAGCCCTTGGTCAAGCATCGCTTAACCAAGGGCCTCGCTTTTACTTATTGCATTTGCAGAACGCTGATTTCATACATATCACCAAGCTGAGAGTAGGTGATTTTCACCGTGTCACCTGCCTTTAAGAAGGGAAGCGCGGGATTCACCTTGACGGACACGCGGAAGATTCTTTCGGCAAAGCCCTCATCATCCTCGGCCTTGGCCTCAAGCAGCATATAGTAGTAGGTTGTTCCGTCAATCGAAACGGCGCGAACGTCCTTGACGGTTCTTTCCTCCAGCGCAGACACGTCCGATTCATTTATCAGCTTTTTATATTCCACCAAGGCCTCGTCCTTGGTTTCGCCCGTGGCAACCAGGCGGTAATCTCTCACGTTGACGTAGGCATACCGTTTAACGAGTCCTTCGTCATCCTTGAGCATCAGGAAATAGGTAGGCGAGCCGCCGAGGTTTATCATAATGGGGTCGGAGGCGGCGTATCTCTTTTCCTGATCCTTACCAATGGCAGATTGCGCCGCGGCATACTCGGTTGCGCCGCCAATGCGGTAGAAGAATGCCTCCTTGGTGCGCATGTCCACCATCATCACGCCAACGATGGATTCGTCCGAGCCGACCGAGGTCATACCCGTTTGCAGATACATATTGCCGTTGGAGTAGACGTAGTTGACACCCGTGCTGACCTCCAGCACCTCGTTTTTGGCAAAGAGAGAATTGAAGAAGCCGTTGACGTAAACGCCCCAGTTGTTGAGCTGCGCAACAATAATCTCTTCCGTCAAAACGTGATTTATCCAGCTCGGTGCATCGAGATAGTCGAAATATTCGCTTTCGCCCGTATAAGGATTCGTCACGATAACGCCTTGGATGTCCATTCCGTTCAGATAGCCGATTTTGTTTTTATAAATGGTTTCGACGAAACGGGGCTCGCCCTCGTCGGTCAGCTCCAAATGGGCGTCCTCCGCGCGCCAGGCGGTCATGTTGTTGAAATAATTTTGTCTCGAAAGGTCGCTGTTGAAGAAGGCGGATTCGGTATAGCGAAGCTCGGTTTTAACAACGGTAACGTCCGCAGGGTCATTGGCGTTTATCATCACGTAGCCGGGGGAAACGCCGCGGTTGAGCCAAGGGAAGAAGCCGTTGAATTCAATGGGGGCAATCCAGTAAAGGTTGTCATTGTGGCAAATCATATAGTATTTGCCAACGCTGAACTGCGAGCCGAGATTGTCCTCACCCAGCTTCTTGTCGCCAAGCTTTTCGGCAAGCGCTCTGTCAACCACGGGGATTTGCATGGTGGTGTAATCCTCAACGTCCTCGGTAAAGCTGTGATTGTCCACAACGGGCATCATATCCCGATAGCTTTTCGACATAAAAAGAGGCGAGGTGATAAGGTTGACGGCCAGATTCACGACGATAAAAAGCGCGGCCAGCGCCAAGGGAACGGCGAAGCCGCTTTTATACCACGGCCGTCCATCCCTTTTGTCCTTGCCGTTGAGCAAGAGCGGAACGGACCAAAGAAGCAAAAGAATTGTTACAAGCGAGCGGAAATCCGCGTTCTCAAAATTCAGCGGAATCAGCAAAAGATAAGACGAGACGGCCAAAATGACAGCAGTCAGAACGCCAAGGATGATAAGAAGCTTCTTTTTCGTCATTTTCGTTTTTCCGAAAAGACCGTTGGAAATTTCGGCAAAGAAGCCCTTGAAATCGTTGATTTGTTGGTTTTTCATCGTTTAAACCCTCCTATCAACCTATATTATAGCACTTTTTTTCGTTTTTTCAACCGCAAATTGCGTTTTTACTAAGACAGGAAAAAATGAACAAGCCCTTGACAAAAGGTCCGAGAAAAAGCTATACTATATATGCAGCAGGGTTGCGAGAAAGGAAATAAGAAAATGAGAAAATATCTGCTTCCTGAAACGGGAAATTTTTATAAGGCCAATTTGCACTTGCATTCCGTTATTTCGGATGGCGCATTGACGCCTGAGCAATGGAAGGAAAAATATATGGCAAGAGGCTATTCCATTCTTGCCTATACTGACCACGATACCTTCGTTACGCATAATGATTTGACCGACGACAAATTCTTGGCCCTGAACGGCTATGAATTGGCTCTTGGTGCCAACGGTGGTAAAAAGACCTGCCATCTTTGCGCCATTCGCCTGACAGACAGCGAGGAGCTGCCCGCATGCCTCTCGGACGGAGTTTGGATTTTGGAAAAGCAGAACAAGCCGCGCCCCTCGGGCACCGTTGGCTATTACAACGGACAGAATCTTTCCTACACGGGTGAATGCATCAGCCGTATTTGTCAGGATCATGTAGATTCCGGCTTCTTTGTGACCTACAACCATCCCGAGTGGTCGGGCGAAAGCTATCCCGATTATATCAGCTACAACAATATGCATGCAATGGAAATCGTCAACTACTCCTGTCAGGTAGAGGGGCATGACGAATACAACTCTATGGCATACAACGATATGCTGATGGCGGGCAAGCGCATTTACTGCACCGCTACGGACGATGCGCACGGTGAATGGGGCGCCTATGGCGGCTTTACGATGATAAAGGCCGAAAAGCTGGAATACAATGCGGTTATGCAGGCCATGCTGAAGGGCCATTTCTATGCCTCCGAGGGCCCTGCCATTGAGGAGCTTTATTATGAGGATGGGGAGTTCGTTATCAAGACCTCGCCCGTCAAGAAGATTCAAGCGTTTTTCCTCGGTGCGCGCTTGGGCTCTAAGGCAAGGCTCGCGAAGGCCGCAGAGGGTGAATATATCACCGAAATGCGCGTGAAGGCAAAGGAATCCGTAGCGGTTCGCTTCACCGCCGTGGATGAGAACGGCAAGCGCGCCAACACAAACGCCGTCTTTATGGACACCCTATAAGCAGGATCTGTTTAAAAAAATAAAAGGGGGGTTCGGCATATGAAAAGCAGAACACGCTTTGTTTCCTTGCTATGCGTTTTTCTTTCCTTTCTCCTTTTGCTCTTCGGCGCGCTTCCCGCTGCAGCCAATTCTGCGCAGTTCCATTGGGACGGGGTTGACGCAACGGGCGCGATTGTCACGGATGGGGATTGCCCTATCGTTGTGGAAAAGGAGCTTCTAACCTTTGATATTGCCTCCTTTCCCAAGAATTATTACGACTCTCTTGCGGATTTCCTTGCCTATGACGGCAGGGTGACGGCGGAATATACCTTCTACAATCCTTCCTCGCTTGACGTAACGGCTACCCTCGTTTTCCCTTTTGGCACGGCGGCCGATTACGCGCACGTTCGGGATGATGAGGGCAATTTGGCCGTGAATGCCGATACCGAAAAATACGGTGTGCTTTTCAATGGAGAGACGGTAGAAAAAAGAATGCGCTATACGCTTGCCGATTGGCGCTTTGATTTACAAACGGACCTTTCGCGCCTTTCTGACGGCTATATGGAGGACGGCTTTTATTCTCCGAGCTTGACGGTTACCAAGTATAGCTTCAAGGTCACAGACGTTGATTTTTCCGCCTTTTCGGCGGCAACGGTGGCCTTTGACGTGGCGGAGGAAATGGGCGCGCGCAGATTCTATATGCCCACCCAAAGCGGCGCGCACGTGCAAGTGGACGGTAGTATGCGCATACACGCCTCAGCGGATGATTTTGCGGAGCTTTACGTGTTTGGCGAGCCGCTGGACACGCTTCCCACGTTCACGGTTTATCGGGATGGCGGAACGGAAAACGGAGAGGAAATTGCCGGTGCCGTTTCTCTTTTTGACCTTGAAACGATGACCCTTTCTGACCTCGCTTTTTCAAATTATGACGCATCGCGCGGCGTTCCGGAGGCGGATTGGTACAACGCGCTCGTATGCGAGCTGAAGGATAGCGGCAAATATATGCTGCATCCCATTGTTTCCTGCCCGCGCTTCGAAAATGCATTTGAGGGAAGCCTGATGCGTTGGTATGAGTATACGATTGCGCTTGCGGCAGGAGAGCGCGTCACCAATACGGTAACGGCGCCCATATACCCGTCTATCGATTTGCGATATTCTCCCTCCGTGCAGGGCTATACCTATCTTCTTTCTCCCGCGAGAAGCTGGGCAAGCTTCGGTGCGCTTGAAATTGTGGTAAACACTCCGTACTATATCACCGAGAGCAGTCTTGACGGCTTTGAAAAAAACGAGGAAGGCTACAAGCTCTCAAGAAACGGCCTGCCCCAAGGCGAATTGACCTTCTCGCTTTCGGCTTCGGAGACGCCCAGTAGGCTTCCGTCATACAGCGGCGGTACTCTTGACGTTTACGAGTATTGGCCCGTTGCTATCATCGTGCTTGCCGTGGGCTTGCCGATTGTTCTCTTTTTCGTGATAAGAGCCAAGAGAAAAAAGGCGTTCTCCAAGGCAAAGAAGAAATAAAAGGAGCCACTATGAATTTGAAGGAACTGTTAGAAAAAATCGGCGTTTTGAAAGAGGATGCGGCAGAAATTCTTGCGGCGGATGGGGTTCTCCGAAAAGAAATCGCCCCTATTTCCGAGGCGTATATGAATACGGACAGGGAAAAATGCCAAGCCTTCGTAAAGGAGGCCGAGGAAAAGGCAAGGGGCGGCGTTGACGGCTATATGGCCCAGCTTCTTTTCTGGCTTTACTGTATGCCAAGGCTTCGCGAGGAGTATTTGGCAGAGGGGCTTGCCGAGGATATTTTTTATCACTCCATGGCCGACTTTGCGTACAAAATCAAGGAATGCAAGCAGATGAAGGGGAAGGTTGGCGTTTTCGTCGATTGGTTTGCCCCCTTCTTTGAAAAAAAGATGTTCGCCCTTGGCCGCTTGCAATACCATCACTATCCCCTTTACGTTGATAGCTATACCCTTGGTGATTTTTCCTTGCAAAAGGGCGACACCGTTTATCAATGCCATATCCCCTCCTCCGGCAAGCTTTTGCTTCCCGACGTGATGGATTCCTTAGACAAGGCATATCACTTTTATAAAAAGGAGTTAAAGGGCAGTATCATTCCCGTTTGCTGTGCCTCGTGGATGCTGTTCCCCGATTATCAGGGCTCTGTATTTTCCGAGGGCTCAAACATTGCGGCCTTTGCAAACCTTTTTGACATTATCGACGTGTATCCCACGGAGGAGTTCAACGATTTCTGGCGCGTCTTCGGTGTGGAGTACGCGGAGAGAGACAAGGGCGTGCCGACTGACACGAGCCTT